>JAUXDD010000057.1 GCA_030618465.1 Desulfobacteraceae bacterium | reverse complement strand
CGAAAAATAATTGCAGATGAGACAGCCGGTTTTTCTCTTTATGAAGGATCCGATATGTCGGCAACGTTTGAAAGAGAGGTGGAATCGTATTTGGAGCATGATCTGCTGTGGCGGGATATGATCCGCATGCTCAGAGCGGCATCCACAAACGACCCCGATAAATTTAAAGCAATTCATGATGAAGCGATCCAGCTGAGAATCAATATGTACAAAAACAACATCAAAAACGCTGTCGATCTCGGCGTTTATCGTAAAATCGACCAGACCCTGTTTGCCGTCATGCTGCTGGGTATACAGGAATACTGCTCAGAATACTATTATACCCAGATGAACATAACGGAAGCTGAGAGAAAAAAGATAGCAAAAGAGGCGAATGATATTATTCATCGGGGGGTTTTGATGCGGTGACGATGATTGATAGTAATCATTGAAATGGTGTGACACCGCCAATGTCCAGAAAGCAGATTCTCGTTGGATCTATTTGCCTATTTCTGGCAAATTAATCCACTGGAGCGAACTGCATAACCAGATTAAATACAAATGCTTCAAGCCAGTTTATAATTATCGTTATAAATCCTTCTGCACTTTCTGCAAATTTTACGCAGTTTTCGCCAAAACAAGCCAAAACAAGCCACTTTACGCAGCTTGGTGATTACTTGAATTGATGATAACAAGCTGAAATAATTATTTTTGGTGGAGCCGACGAGCGGAATTGAACCGCTGACCTATTGATTACGAATCAATTGCTCTACCGACTGAGCTACGTCGGCTGAATGTTGTGAGCCCATATAACATGAGGGTTTCAAACCAGTCAAGCGAATTTCAGAACTCCTGGTACACATATGTATTTTCAGTATGTTACATCATGGCACAGTAGGTTGCCTGAAGATTTAAATATCCTTATAAAATGAGTATAAATTAATTTGCATATCAGCCTTTTTTCATGCAAAAACGTATTGATAGAAAAAAGTAAACAGTTTTGGAGCAGCCGGATAAAAAATCAATCCTTGACTTTGGTTATGTAAATTTAAAAAATAAGAGTTTCCAAATAAAGAAAAAAAGGAATTATTACATCGATTATGGGGTCGGATCAGATAAAAAAGCCATTACATATCTTGACGGAAAATATCCTGGAACGGACTTCAGGCGTGGACATTACAGGAGTTTCGGGCTCTGAAAAGGCATACATAGTTTCCCGTATATACCGGGAAAACAAAATGCCGATTGTTGTTATTACACCTACGCAAAAAGAAGGGGAGGCGTTCCTGGGGGATCTGCGGTTTTTTTTAAATGACAGAGATTTTCCCATATGTTTTTTCCCTTCATACAATATACAGCCGTTCAAATCCCTTTCATATCATAATGAAACTGCCGCCAGCAGAATCAGGATTCTTTATCAGCTTATGGAGGGATCCGCCCCTCCCATAGTTGTCACAACTGCAGGCGCTTTCATTCAAAAGCTGATACCCAGACAGGAAATTACCGAATTCGCGGATATTGTGATGGAAAATGAGGATATTGAACGGGACTATCTTGTTGAAAAACTGATAACCGGCGGGTACGTTCGAACCATGCTTGTGGAGGAACCCGGGGATTTCAGCGTACGGGGAGGGATACTGGATGTTTATACGCCTTTATATCCGGACCCTGTCAGGATAGAATTTTTTGGAGATACGGTTGATTCTATCCGGTTTTTTTCTGCAGCAACCCAGAGAAAAATGAAAAGTATTTCAGAGGCGGTCATTCTTCCGTCAAGAGAGGCTGTTTTAAAAAAGCAACAGATAAACCAGGTCATTAACAGGGTGCGAATTCAGGCATCAGAGCTTGAACTTCCGGTGACAAAAGTCCGGGAACTTGTTGACCGTATCAAAAAAGAGGGCGTTTTTACGGGAATTGAAAGCCTTTTATCACTGGTTTACCCTGAACTGGATACGTTTTTTGATTATCTTCCGAAAAGCACATGCTTTGTTTTATCAGACCCCATGGAAATTTCTAAAGCAGCAGAAAAGATTGAAAACCAGGCAGAGAGAAATTTTCTTGCGGCCTGCAATGAGAAACGACTTTGTGTTGAACCTGACACCCTTTTTATGAAATGGTCGGCGGCTGAACAGGTTTTTATGAGGAAAAATCCCCTGACACTTCAAACGTTTGCCGTATCAAAAGGAAAAGAGGGAAGGGGCCGGATTCCCATTCAGTATAATATGTCGGTTGAAGATAATAATGCGGTGAGTACGCAGCTGAGAAATCCGATTGAAAAAGAGCGCCTACTTCTTCCCCTGGTTGAATGGATTAACGATAAAAGAAAGGCTGAATGTACAACAATTGTTGTGTGCAGTACGGATTCACAGGAACAGCGGCTGGAATTTCTGCTTGACCCTTATGATATTAAGCTCAGGCGCATTGAGGGATTCCCGGAAAATATTCTGGGCAAAGGAATCGTTTATATCTGCCAGGGGCATGTTTCATCCGGATTTGTCTGGGCAGGGGAATCCCTTGCCGTGATAACGGAAGATGAAATATTTGGCGTAAAGAGAAGGACGCGAAAGAAGACGGCACAACGTGTGCGGACCGAACTGATTGGTTTCGGGGATCTGAAAAAAGATGATCTGGTCGTCCATTCCGATCATGGAATCGGGAAGTATAATGGTTTGAAAAAATTGAAATTAGAGGGTGTTAAATCCGATTTTGTATGTATTGCCTACAAGGGAGACGATAAGCTTTATCTGCCTGTTGACCATTTGGGACAGGTGAGAAAATATATGGGTGTAGACGGTGTGACACCTGTTTTAGACAAGATGGGAGGGACATCCTGGCAAAAGGTAAAAAACAGGACAAAAAAGGAAGTTCAGAAAATAGCCGGGGAACTGCTTAAACTTTATGCGACCCGAAAGGTTCAGAATGGACATGCTTTTAGCCGTGCTGATAAGTATTTCAGGGATTTTGAGGGAGGATTCAAGTATGAAGAAACACCGGACCAGCTCAAGGTCATTGATGATGTACTAATGGATATGGAAGCTTCAACGCCTATGGACAGGCTTGTGTGCGGTGATGTGGGATATGGTAAAACAGAAGTGGCCCTGCGTGCATCATTTAAATCCGTAAGTGACAGTAAACAGGTTGCGGTTCTGGTTCCTACCACCGTATTGGCTGAACAGCATTATTCAACATTTTGTGAACGATTTGAACGCTATCCTGTGACGATCGCATGTTTAAACAGATTTCGAAGTCCGAAAGAACAAAAAACCATCGTTCATGATCTTAAAGAGGGAAAGATAGATATTGTTATTGGAACCCACAGGTTGATTCAAAAAGATGTGGCTTTTAAGGATCTCGGCCTGATCGTTCTTGATGAGGAACAACGCTTTGGTGTCAGGCATAAGGAAAAACTTAAAAAGATGAGGAGTACTGTGGATGTGCTGGCTACTACGGCGACACCCATTCCCCGTACCCTGCATATGTCCATGATGGGAGTACGTGATATCAGCATTATTTCAACACCTCCGGAAGAAAGGCATGCCATTATCACCTATATTTCAGAATTTGATGATGCTGTCATAAAAGAGGCCATCAGAAAAGAGTTGCAGCGAAAGGGGCAGATATTTTTCATTCACAACAATATTCACAGTATATGGAAAGTTGCCAGGTATATAAAGGATATTGTACCGGAAGTCAGAATGGGGGTCGCACACGGCCGCCTGAAAGAAGACGAACTGGAGCAGGTAATGCTTCAGTTTATTGGCAGGGAAATAGATCTGCTGGTATGTACATCAATTGTTGAATCCGGCCTGGATATACCATCCGCAAATACAATACTTATTAATCGGGCAGACAGGTTCGGTCTTGCCCAGATATACCAGTTGCGCGGCCGTGTGGGAAGGTCTGATGAACAGGCATATGCATATCTTTTTATCCCGGCTGACAGTACATTAAGCAAGGATGCCCAGAAACGGCTCAAGGTACTTATGGAGCACAGTGACCTTGGGTCCGGTTTTCAGATAGCAATGAATGATCTTCAGATCAGGGGGGGCGGTTCCGCCCTTGGAATTTCCCAGTCCGGTCATATTGCGGCGGTTGGCTATGACATGTTTCTGCAACTCATGGAAAATACAATGTCTGAACTCAAAGGGGAACCTGTTGTGGAAGATCTTGAACCGGAAATTAACGTGCCCATATCTGCCTATATCTCTGAACAGTACATACCTGATATTGATCAGCGGCTTTCAGCATATCGGCGTCTGGCCAGGATGACGGAACTGAAAGAGCTTTCCCAATTAAAAGAAGAAATGACAGATCGGTATGGTGCATTGCCGGATGAAGCATCCAGTCTATTGCTAAAAATAATGCTCAAAGTGCTTGCTGCTAAGGCCGGAGTTAAACGACTTGATTTGAACAGCCAGGGCCTGTCCCTGCAGTTTTCCGAAATTCATCAGAAACATCCGTTTGGAATTGTCGAGATGATTAATTCCCAACCCGCTCACTATAAATTCACACCGGATCATATTTTTAAAGCAAAGCTGCCAAAAAGCGACTTCAACAGATCACTGGCAGTTACTAAAAAAATCTTGAAAGAAATTGCTCATCATGTTAACAGTTAAAAGATTTTATCCGTGTGAAATGAGGTGATTTATAACTTTTTATGAATAATTCGGGAGGATTTGATATGCTTTTAAATCAGGTTTTAATTCCGGTTTCAGTTTTATATAAGTAAATTAATGATGTACAAATGTGCTGATATTTTTCCAGAGACAATCAGGATTATCCTGATTATTGTCATCATGAAGGCAATGCTCCTTACAGGGTGTACAGATCCCAGGTCAAAGGGAGATGAGGCATACCTGATCAGGGTCGGGGGCAGCATTATTACTGTGCCGGATTTCAATAAAGCATTAGAAATTGCCAAGACAGCTTACCCCCATAATTCCTTGCAGAATCCGGATGCTACAAAGGCAATTCAGTTAAGACTTCTCGACCAGATGACTGAGGAGGCGATTTTTCTTGAAAGGGCCCGTGAACTTGATATCAGCGTGTCTGATGACGAAATTGAAAAGGAAATTGCAAAATTCAAGGGGGATTATCCGGATGATGTTTTTGAAAAAACACTGCTTGAGAATGCAATCTCATATAATTCATGGAAAAAAAGATTGAAGGCGAGACTGATTATTGAGAAAGTTGTTAAAAATGATCTGGAAGAAAAAATAACAATAACTCCGGAAGAAATAAAAAAATACTATGAAGAAAACTACAAAAACAAAAATATTAAGCCTGATTCTGTCGAAGATCCCGAAGAGCTGATAATAAAACGATTACGACGGAAAAAAACGGAAGAAGCTTATAACGACTGGATAAAAGAGATACAGAAAAACTATACTGTTGATATAAACCAGGAACAGTGGAAAAAGATTGCTGGATCGTAATAAAATGATTATTAATAGAATTTTTAAACATCATATATTTTATGTTGTTTTGATAATGGGATGTGTCGTTGAAGGGCTGTTTGTAAAGGTCAGCGTTGGGTATCCCGTGGTTGTTGACCGGATTGTTGCAGTGGTGAACGACGATATTGTTATCCTTTCCGAACTGAATGAAAAAATTTTGCCATATGTTGAGAAACTCAAAACATTTGGATATTCCCGGGAAAAGGAACAGGAAATTCTCTATAAGGTCAGGGAGGATGTGCTGAACCGGCTTATTGAGCAGAAGCTTAAGGATTACGAAATAAGGAATAGTAATATTACGGTTGATGAAGCAGAGATAGACAATGCAATCGAACGAATAAAGGAAACGAGTTTTTTTACGGATGAGGACCTCCGGGAAGCATTAGCCAGAGACGGCTTAACCCTTGAAGCGTATCGTGAAGATATGAAAGAACAGATACTCAGGTCCAAGCTTATAAACTACAAAATAAAATCAAAAATAGTTATAACCAGGGAAGAGATCAGGGCATATTATGACAATCATAAAGAAGATTATTCCGGGGATACGGAATATCACTTAAGAAATATTATAATGAAGATTCCTGTTTTTGCAAGTGAAGATGGGAAACAGGAAGTTATAAAGAAAATGGAGGGCATCCTCGATCAGTTAAGAGAAGGAGAATCATTTGAAGATTTAGCAAGAAATTATTCTGAATCATCCCTGGCTTCGAGTGGCGGTGATCTGGGATTATTTGTCTTAAGTGATCTTTCAAAGAATATTCAGGAAGCGGTAATGGGGCTTAACCCGGGTGAGTTTACACCTGTTATTGAAACAGATCAGGGATATCAGATTTTTTTTCTTGAAGAGATAATTGATGCAACCGGGAAAACACTTGAGGCGGTATCGCCTGCAATTGAGGAAAAGCTTTATAATGAAGCTCTTGATAAAAAGTTTCAGACATGGCTTTCGGATTTGCGGGAGCAAGCACATATTAAAATTATTAAATGACTTGTTTACACTTACATAAGATGTTTGGATTACCGGGTACCTGTTATGAGTGAAGAATCAGCAAACGAGAAAAAACATCCATCTTTTGGGCGTTATCTCCAGGAAATCAGGTTAAGAACAGGAAAAACTCTTGATGATATATCTGGAGAGACACGAATTGCAAAACATGTTCTTAAATTTATTGAAAATGAGGATATACCCGAACTGCCTGACAGTCTATATGTTAAGGGATTTTTACAGTTGTATGCGAAAGCAATTGATGCGGATGGTGAGTATGCTGTGCGGAGTTATCTTTCAAAGATAAATACAATGCAAACAGCTGCAAAAGAGGCTGCAGAATTACTCAAAACCAGTCCAAAAACCTGGTCTCAAATACTGCTGTTTCTTGGGATATTATCGTGCCTGATCATTGTTTCCGTTTTTTTAATATTCCCGTCAAATAAATCCGGAGAACAGGATAATGGCCTCGAACATGATCCTGCTGTAGAACAGCCGGCAGCTTATAGTGAACCGGGTCATGAAGACGGAGCCGGGGCAGATTCCATGGCCAGTCAGGTACCTGCGGGTGATGAAAAAAAATCTGAAGGGGAACAGGGAAGGATGTTGTTGAGGGTAGAAGCTGTTGAAGAAACATGGATCAAAATAATAGTCGATAATGAGGACGCAAAAGAATTTAATTTAAAACTGGAAGAACATCTGGAGCTTGAAGGAGAGAATGGTTTTAATATTCTTCTGGGAAATGCCGGTGGTGTAAAGCTCTATTTAAATGACAAACCGGTTCCTGTGGGGGGAAAAACCGGCCAGGTGGTTAATATTAAGATACCATAATTAATTTCAGGATAGTAGCTAATGCAGCGTGACCGTAACAAAATACTGATTGACAGCGTCAAGAGGCTCTTAAGGCGAGGGGCGCTGCATCATTTGCGAAAGATTGTCAACAAGACACATGCCGCCGATCTGTCTATGGTCTTCAGGGCACTGTCACTAAGCAATCAGCGAATACTGTTCGACATGATAGAGGCCATCAACCAGAAAGGTGTTCTTTTCAGTGAGCTGGATGAGGATACGTTTCTGGATATCATCAAAGAGATGAATATTGATGATATCGTTGAAATCCTGGAACAAATGCCAACAGACGATGTGGCTGATCTTGTTGGAAGACTTCCGGATGATATGTCTTCAACCATCCTTGAAAAGATGGAACAGGAAGGTTCCGAAGAAGTCGAAGACCTTCTCCGGTATGATGATGATTCAGCCGGCGGTATCATGGTTCCTGATTTTATTGCATTGAAAGAGGATGTGACGGCCAGCGAAGTCATTGAGTCTTTACAGAAGGAGCATCAGGATGTTGAGATGCCTTTTTACCTGTATGTGATTGATGAATATGAAAGGCTTGTGGGAGTCTGTTCATTAAGGCAGCTTGTTGTTGTTCCACCTGAAACCCCTTTGAAGAGCTTCATGACTACGGATGTCTTTTCAGTTCAGACCAGTATGGACCAGGAAGAAGTGGCAAAAATCGTTGCAAGTTATGATGTTCTTGCCGTTCCGGTTGTGGATGAGTCAAACAAAATAGTCGGGATTGTTACAGTTGATGATGTTATTGATATTTTCAGACAGGAAGCAACTGAGGATATCCTGAAAATGGCAGGTGTCGGTGAAGAGTTTGTTGAAACAAAGTCAATTGTAAAGAGTACGCGAATTCGTTTGCCATGGTTGTTTGCAAGCTGTATCGGCGGGATAGTTGCTTTTTTTGTCATCGGCCGGTTTGAGGAGAGTTTAAACGAGTTTGTTTATCTTGCGGCATTTATTCCTGTAATTATGGGTATGGGGGGAAATATCGGGACCCAGTCATCAACCATTGTTGTCCGTGGCCTGGCAACAGGGCGTCTTCTTATCAGGGATTTTTGGCCGGTTATTTTTAAAGAACTTTCTATTGGCTTAATACTGGGTATAATTTACGGGACACTCATCGGTACCGTTGCCCAGTTTCAGTACGGCACAAGTGCTCTTGCCATATCTGTCAGCCTGGCTGTCGTATTATCCATGTCTATTGCTGCTCTTGTGGGCTCTCTTGCACCTATGATTTTTGCCCGGTTCAATATTGACCCTGCCGTGGCATCAGGACCTTTTGTAACAACTTCAATCGATATCATAAGTGTCTATTTCTATTTCCATATTGCGACATTGCTTCTCGGTATATAGACACATGCCAGGCTTTTCCACTCCAGCTATTATACTCCGCCGAATTGATCATGGCGACTATGATCTTATCATCAAACTAATAACGTTAACCAGAGGCAAGATAACGGTCATAGCAAAATATGCAAAAAAAAGTACCAAACGTTTTGCAGGGGTGCTGGAACTTTTTTCAGCTATTCATATTGTATGTTCATCCGGCAAGGGGCGGGGGCTTTCTGTCTTGCAGGAAGCATCATTACAGAATGCCTTTTCCAATATCGGACCGGATATAAGAAAAACAGCTTATGCCAGTTACTGGGCAGAGTTGATTCATGGCTGGCTTGAGGAAGGTGTCAAACAGGAGGGAATGTACAACCTGCTTCATACGATGTTGTCTTCCCTGGATAGCGGAATGATCTCCAATGAAGCGCTGAGCATCCTGTTCCAGATGAGATTTTTATCAATTTCCGGTTTTTCTCCGAATTTAAGTCACTGCAGTAAATGTCGTACGGAAGTGGAGAAAATTGAAAGCAAAAGGATGATGTTTGAGCTTGCAAAGGGCGGAATTATATGCGAAAAGTGTGCCTCTATATTATCCGCAGGATCATCCAGACGATTGTCTTTTTCAAAAGGTACAATTAAACAACTCCAATGGGCCGGCAGCGATGATTTTGAAAAAGCAAAACGAATCCGGTTTACACCCGGTGCGTTAAAAGAGGGGTTGGAATTTCTTGAGGCTTTTGTACCGTACCATCTGGGAAAAGAGCCCAGGAGTTTGCGGTTTTTAAAAAATATTCGGAAGTGAGGGGGAATAGATGACAGACAGTTTAAAAAACATACTTGAAAGAACAACGGCTGTGGCGTCAGCGCCATGCAGGATAGACATGGGGGGAACGCTTGACATCAGTACCTTCTACTATCCGCTGATGCATCTTGAGCCGTGTACCTTTAATATTGCAATCAACATGCGGACATACGTTCGTTTATATCCGTACAAAAAAGGAAGGGTAAAAGTATCATCAAAAGGATTTAAGAGTGCCGAGTTTGATCTGGCCAGGGCTCCTTTTGATCATCCACTCGGACTGATGTTTGCCATTGCTGCCTGTTTCAGGGCTGACGGTGTTCATATTGACATTGAATCCACATCACCTCCCCGGAGTGCCCTGGGGGGGTCATCTGCAGCAGCAGTGGCGCTTGTTGCCTTATTGGCAAAAGTTTCTGAACAGAACGGCAGAAAACCCCTGTCCCGGCAAAAAACAGCAATTATGACACATGCTGTTGAAGAAAGTGTGGCTGTTGTTCCCTGCGGACTCCAGGACCATCTTGCGGCTGTTTTTGGCGGCGTCAATTCGTGGTGCTGGCAAGGGTGCATGACGGGATTACTTTTTAAAAGAAAGACTATTGTCCGGAAAGATTTAACAAAGAAGCTGGAAAAACATTTTATTGTGGCCTACTGTGGAATTCCGCATGAGTCAAAAAATGTGAACGGAAGGTGGATTCAGCAGTTTCTATCGGGAGAATTTCGGAAACAATGGGCAGACATTATTTCGTATACAAAAAAGTTTGGCGCCGCTTTATCTGAACGGAAGTATAATGATGCTTCCGCATATATGAACAGGGAAACAGCCATACGAAGAGAGATGACACCGGATGTTTTAGATGACATGGGTGAAAAACTGGTTGAATCTGCTGTTAAATATTCGTGTGGCGCAAGATTTACCGGTGCAGGCGGGGGGGGATGTCTGTGGGCTATAGGCGGGGCGGATGATATCGCAGGTTTGAAGGAAATATGGGAAGATATTCTATCGGAAAGAAAAGGCGCCTGTCTTCTTGATGTGGGAATTGATACACAGGGGCTTTCTGTCAAGGTTGAGTAGCCCGTTATTTTTTTAAAACATATATAGAGGAACAAAAATGTATTTTCAGGATGTTATATTATTGTTGCAGAAATTCTGGGCACGCAAAGGGTGTGTCCTGGTTCAGCCTTATGATACAGAGGTGGGGGCAGGCACATTTCATCCCGCCACACTTTTAAAGGCGATTGGGCCGGAACCCTGGAATGTTGCCTATGTTCAGCCTTCCCGGCGGCCCACCGACGGCCGGTATGGTGAAAACCCGAACAGACTTCAGCATTATTACCAGTTTCAGGTTATGCTGAAACCGTCGCCTGCAAATATCCAGGAACTTTATCTTCAAAGCCTGAAAGTTCTTGGTGTTGACCCGCTTGAGCATGATATTCGGTTTGTGGAAGATGACTGGGAATCGCCCACATTAGGCGCATCCGGACTGGGCTGGGAAGTATGGCTCGATGGTATGGAGATTACCCAGTTTACCTACTTCCAGCAGGCAGGCAGCATTGAGCTTCATCCGGTATCTGTGGAAATTACCTACGGACTCGAACGGATTACCATGCATCTCCAGGGTATTGATAATGTATATGACCTGCAATGGAACAGCACCATAAAATACGGAGATGTGCATCATCAACAGGAAGTGGAGCAGTCAACGTACAATTTTGAGCAGGCAGATGTGGATATGCTGCTTGACCTGTTTAATAAATATGAAACTGAAGCGAACCATGTCATAAAAAAATCACTGGTTCTTCCCGCATATGAATACTGTCTGAAATGTTCACATGCATTCAACCTGCTTGATGCAAGGGGGGCAATCAGCGTTACAGAGAGAACAGGATACATCGCAAGAATAAGAAACCTTGCCCGGGCATGTGCGGAAGGATACCTGAAACAGAGAGAAGACATGGAGTTTCCATTATTGAAAGAGTAGAAGAAGAGAGGAATGTGGATTTCGAAGATACAGGGGTGATTATGAATACGTTATTGCTTGAAATAGGGACAGAAGAAATTCCGGCCGGTTATATTGTGCCTGCCTTAAAGGCACTGGAAATAAAACTCATACAGAAACTGAAAGATGCGCGTATTGAACATGGCAGCGCACGGACGTTCGGCACACCTAAACGGCTTGCCGTGGAAGTCCGGACTGTAGCTGATAAACAGACATCAATCACCACAGAGGTGACGGGTCCTCCTGAAAAAGTTGGATATGATGAAAACGGGGAGCCAACCATGGCGGCAATTAAATTTGCTGAAAAAGTCGGTATCCCGATCAATAAATTAAATGTCTGCGAAACAAAAAAGGGCAGGTATCTAAGTGCGGTGAAAAAAGAGCGGGGGCTTGCCACAAAGAATCTCCTTAAAACGATTCTGCCGGAGGTTATTTCTTCCATACCCTTTCCAAAGACCATGCGCTGGGCAGATCTTACCGTGAGTTTTGCCAGGCCCGTGCAATCGGTTATGGCGCTTTTGGGGAAAAAGGTGATTTCTTTTGAATACGGTAACCGGAAAAGCAGCCGGTTTGTTTATGGCCATCGTTTTATGAAACCCGGGAAAATAAAGATTTCAGAACCTGGCGAATATCTGGGGGCATTACGCACTGCAAACGTCATTGCTGATAAGGATGAACGAAAAAAGCGTGTTCTTGAAGAAATTTCAAAAGTAGCAGCAGATCTGGGTGGAAACGTTTTACAGGATGATGAGCTTGTGGATATCGTGACCCATCTTGTTGAATATCCGGCTGCCGTGGCCGGCAGGTTTGATGTAAAATTTCTTGAACTTCCAGGGGAAGTTCTTATTACATCCATGCGCGAGCATCAGAAATATTTTGCTGTGGTTGATGAGGCGGGCAATCTCATGTCCTGTTTTATTGCTGTAAATAATACCCGTGCAAAGGATATGGCCCTGGTTACAAAAGGGCATGAACGTGTTTTGCGGGCACGACTTGAAGATGCCATGTTTTTCTATAAGAGCGATCTGCAGATTCCTCTTGATGATCGTGTGAAAAAACTCAAGGGTGTCCTTTTTCAGGCAAAACTTGGATCTGTATACGAAAAAATTCAGCGGGTTCAGAAACTCGGTGAATATATGGCGGCCATGGTGGACGGCGGTTCGAATTTTAAAGATCTGGTTTCCCGTGCCGTATGGTTGTGCAAAGCCGACCTGGTCAGTCAGGTTGTTGTGGAATTTCCTAAACTTCAGGGAGTTATGGGCAGGGTCTATGCATCAAAAGCCAATGAGTCCGAATCGGTTTCATCTGCCATAGAAGAGCACTACCGGCCCACCTGTTCAGGCGGGCAGCTGCCGGATTCACTCACCGGAGCCATTACAGCCATTGCCGACAAAATGGATTCCATATGCGGATGCTTCAGTGCCGGGTTAATTCCTACGGGTGCATCCGATCCTTATGCGTTGCGCAGGCAGGGAATCGGTATTGTCCAGATCATGCTGGATAAAACCTTATCATTTTCCCTTTGCGGGCTGATTGAAAATAGCACCGCGCAATTTAAAGAAATAATCGAACAGGGGGACAGGGAAATTTTCGGAAAAGTATACACATTTTTGCAGGACCGCATTTCGCATCTCCTTGCTGATGAAGGATTTTCAAAGGATGTCATTGCATCGGTGGTAAGCGTTTCAATTGATTGCATACCGGATGTGTGGAACCGGGTCCGCGCTCTTGAAAAATTCAGGGGCGAGCCTGACTTTGAATCCCTGGCGGGTGCATTCAAACGCGTGGTCAATATAATAAAAAAAGCAGATTCATTTGAAGGAATTCAGGTAGACGGAAACCTTTTCCAGGATGAAAGTGAATCTGTCCTTTTTGAAACTTTAAAAGATGTAAAAAACAGGGTATCGACACATCTTGAGGAAGGACATTTTGACAGAGTCCTTCTTGATATCGCTATCCTGCGAAGTCCGGTAGATGTTTTTTTTGACGGAGTCATGGTGATGGCTGATGATCCGGCTATACGCAACAACAGATTGGCTTTGCTTGGTGAAATAGCGACACTTTTTGAAAATATTGCGGACTTTTCGAAGATATCAACATAACAGGGACATACAATTTTATTATGCAGCAGTTAAAAACCTGGATAATCATTCTGGCCCTGGTGATGCTGGCTTATTTTTTTCTGTTTAATAAAGAAGAAGATAAATTGTACCGGCCACAGGATACATTTGAATCCGAAGTTCAAAAAAGGGTGGTTGCCCAACCTCCTTCTGACCTTGGCGCCGATGAACGGGCCACGATCAGGGTTTTTGAAAATGTGTCACCCACCGTGGTGTATATTACCAGTACCAGCCTTCGCAGGGATTTTTTTTCTTTTGATGTTTTTGAGGTCCCCCAGGGAACAGGGTCCGGTTTTATATGGGATGACAGGGGACATGTGGTAACCAATTTTCATGTGATTTACCGGGCGAATGCCGTCCATGTGATTCTCCAGGATAAAAGTTCATTTGAAGCAAGAGTCGTGGGCACGGATCCGGATCATGACATAGCCGTTTTAAGAATTGATGCACCTGCCGGTTCACTCATCCCCATCCCCGTGGGATCTTCGGATCGGTTAAGGGTCGGGCAGAAAGTGCTTGCCATAGGAAACCCCTTCGGCCTTGATTATACCCTGACAACAGGAGTTATCAGCGCCCTGGGGCGAACCATTGAGTCTATGAGTGGGCGTACCATATACGGTGTCATACAGACAGACGCCGCCATTAACCCGGGAAATTCAGGCGGACCACTCCTGGATTCATTCGGAAGACTCATTGGAGTGAATACTGCCATTACCAGCCCGAGCGGGGCTTATGCTGGTGTTGGTTTTGCTGTACCTGTGGATCTTGTAAACCGTTATGTTCCCCAGCTTATTAAACATGGAAAGATAATTCGTCCGGGACTGGGAGTGACTCTGCTGGCAGAGAGTTTCACTGAAAAATGGGGGGTTGAGGGCGCCGTAATTCTCGATGTTTCAAAAGGAAGCAGTGCCGAAAAAACCGGATTGCGAGGGACTAAAAGAACTGTATGGGGGAATATCCAGATCGGTGATATCATCGTAAAAGTAGATGATTATGATGTAAAAAACCAGAATGATCTCCTTGATGCATTGGATCAGTACAGGGTTGGTGATGTGGTATCTGTGGAATTTTACCGGGACAACAAAAGAAAAGCAGCAAAGGTCAGGTTGCAGGCACTATAATCATCACACGCCCGGCTTAAAAAGCAGTACGGTAAATGACTGGATACAGACGGGCTCATCATTCTGATTGGTATATGTTTGCTTTACAGTGACAAAATGGCCGGTCCCGAGTCCTGTTTTTTTCTCCGGTGATACTGCCGCGAGTTTTACTTTCTGAAATATCCTGTCACCCGGCCGCATGGGGTTAAAATAGGTATGGGATGTATTGGTTGCCACAACCGCAAAATAACCGGCATCACTCATCATTTTAACAGCTTTTCCCAGAGGGCTGGCCGGTTTATCCGTTGATTCAGGCCATATGGGCGCCATTGTAAAGGACTGCACCATCTGAGGGGGCGCTGTAATGCCTTTATATTTACTTTTTTGAGCATATTTTTCATCCATATAAAGCGGATTCCCATCCTGCATGGCTTCACACCAGTGACGGATGGTGGCCCTGTCCACTTTGTCAACTCCGGCTATGGACTCTGATTCTTCTCCTACCATGGCTTTCAGTTGTTCATATACGTTGTTCATGATAATAAAGCCTATCAAGATGCAAATAAATCTTTTACTATGAAAATAAGGGTTTAAAATATTTTATATATGATTCCTTTAACGTGAAAACAGCATGAACGGTATTTAATTTTAAAAACATATTTTGCACATAGTATCCTGGAATATTTTTGTCAAGAATAAAAATTGTATTGCGGGGATAGTTACAGTTAATTAACTCAACGATTTTAATAAGATATAGGGGTGCCGTATTATATGGGAAAACTATGTAATATACTTCATAATTACATAAAAAATGTGAAATGTTTTTCACATTTACGGCTAAAAAAATTACCATATTTTCAATATATTTTCTCATAAAACAAATTTCTATTGATAAAAAAATATTTTTGAACTTATAATGGGCTGAATAAACATAAAATTTTTAATGGGTCGCAATATATCTATTTACAATGCAATT
>JAUXDD010000192.1 GCA_030618465.1 Desulfobacteraceae bacterium | reverse complement strand
TTCAGCACAAATCTTTTCCAGCAGGTTTATCATGACCTGTTTGTCCAGGAGGAGTGAGGCATGATTGAGCATAATAAAATCCTTGCCGCTGATAGGCGGATGTTCAGTCATGCGCATTTGACTGATTTCTTCCATCAGTTCTCTTTCCCTGTTGGACAGGCTGACGGCCTGCCGAAGCCTGTCGTCAGTAATCTTGTTTCCTGTGAACTGCTCGAGTTTCTGTTTTAAAGCAAGCAACTCCCCTTCAAAAAATTTTAATCCATGATCGTGCTTCACATGGGGAACCCCGAACCGGAACACCTCAACATCTGTAAACACATCCCATGTGTCAGCCAGTATTCTCACATGATTGTCCGTTACCGGCACCATGAATATATCAATGGCCTCGTAAACCGGTTCGGTCCCAAGGATCTTGTTTCCAATGTTGGCACGGGCAAAGGTATAAATCCACCGACTCATGTAAACACCGGCCACCTCCACCGGTTCATGGTCCCCTCCCCGGTTAAGTGCCACAGGCACTGCACCGGCAGCGTAGACCATTTCTTCCGGAAAATAACCACCGGGAAAATAACCAACTATTTTCTTTCCGCTTGATTTCAGCGCCATGAGTTCAGCTGCCCGTTCCCGCATCAACTGTGGTACGCGTTCTAATGCTTGCATCCGGATTTTTCCTTTCAATTTTAAATTACATCCAATACCTGTATAAGCAGAAATACTTTTAAAGCTGCCCTATTCTGAGATATTGTTTTCAAATTCATCTGACGTCCGCATAAACTTACCTGTTTCAGGCGGCACATGACGGGTTTCTTCCGGTTTTTCGATCAATTTGAGGGCCTCGGTGGAACAGGCATTCACACAGAGCCCGCAACCAATGCACCGGGCATTATTGATCACGGCAATATCGTCTTCATCCATGTCAACTGCATCCATGGGACAGATATCCACACACGTCTCGCACCCGTTGCACAGGTCCGCATCCACCTGGCAGAAATGGATTGAATTGGCTATCTCCGCTGCATTGGGAATCATTTTTGTCACCCGAAGGGACATGCAGCAGTCCGGGCAGCAATTGCATAAGGCACCTGGATTCACCGTATTCGACGGCTGGTGAACCAGTCCGGCTGCTTCAGCTATATCAATAATTTCCAAGGCCTCTTCCTGGTTTATCCATCGGCCGTTACCCTGCTCCACATAATATTCGGCATAAAATCCAAAAAAGAGGCACACCTCAAGCGGCTGTTTACATGATCCGCCTATGGCTGCATTTTGTACGGCACAGGCGCATTTGCCAACGGCAATCCTGTCCTGACCTTTAATAATCTGCTGGACATCTTCGTAAGATGCCGTGGGTCTTTCAATATTGACAGGCGTTTTCACAGGGATGACCCGAAGCGGCATGCCGGGTTCAATCTCCCGATCGGCTTCTGAATCTTCCTGAACCCTCTCTGCCCACAGATACTCTTCAAACATCTGTGCCATCTCCGGGTCCATCCGGTTCACCTGGTGTTCAAATATACCGTGTGCATAGGGTGCAGCCGCGTAATAGTGAGCATCCCCTTTACGTTTGGGAAACACAAGCCCCTTCTCTGCCATGCGTTTCAGAATGGCAGATACCTTTTCCGGGTCATGTCCGGTACGGCCGGCAATCTTTCCGGTGGATTCAAGGTCCCAGGACAGATGCATATACAAACGGGCCTCCTCTTCGGTGAAAAGCCGCTTAAGGATTTTCAGTTCAATGCCGGAAGTCGTTGCATCAAACCCGACGCCGCGGTTGTTAATTTTTTTCCTGAGTTCCTGATAAATGTCCCGGGTCATAATGGACTCCTTTTTATGTTTTTGTTCAGCATATCAATTTCTTAATTCGTTTCATTTATAAAATCACATCAGGAAATTTTTTCCTGATAAACAGGATGCAGGTATTCGGATAAAACCGTTTTTAACTCATCCATGGTAAAATCACTGGCTGAAATACAATCCCCGGCTTCAGACAGGATGTTTTCAATATCAGCATATCCCGCATACTTTTTATACATATCCTCATGGCCGACGCCGACCGATTCTGCTATGAGGCTGATGTAGTTTTTAATTTCAAAGGAAAATTTCTTTTCTACCGGCGCAAAACTCTTATGGCAGCCCGCACAGAATGTGGACAGTATCTGGATTCCGGCATCTTCCCCCTGTTTCAGGGCTTTGTCACGCATTTTCTCAGCAATATGAGGTTTAGTACTCTTTGTGACACCGCCGCAGCATCGTGAATTCTCACGGTTGTGCTTCAATTCTGTGAGACTTAAACCGGGAATGGCCTTAAGCAGTTTGCGGGTATTTTCCGCTTGATCCGGCATACTGGAAATAACACAGCTGTCGTGAAGGGCTACCTTTTTGTCCAGGCTCTTAGTGAACGGTATTTTTTCCAGGTTGTCTGCCATAAAAGAAACCAGATCACGACTTTCAAAGGGTATCTCCATGAACATGGATAACGTTCCGGCGATCACAAGATAGCAGCCAAGGCAGCTGAATAGAACCTGTTTGGGCTGAAAAACGGAAATATCAGCAACCAGTTTCTTACCGGCGGCATGCGCCATTTCCACATCACCGCAGATCACATGGCCAACACCGCAACAGCGGTCTCCGGCATCCAGTGCCACAAACCGTATTCCCATTTTATCAAGTATATCCATGGTCTCTGACATCAGGTGGGGCATTCCGTTTGGCACACAACCACCAAAAAGAACCACATCCACCGGGTCCGGATTTGCAGGAATTTTATCTATCCAGCGGTTGTCATCAGGGCGTTTCTGAATGGCTGAAAAAACACTCGTGAAGTTGAAGCGATGTCCGGGACTGTGTTGATATATATACGGTGGCAGTTCCTTCCCTGATTTTTTGATTATACTTATCGCATACATAAAGACAATATTTGGCATTAATCCCTCAGGACACACTTTCATGCAATGGTGCCCGCACCCCTGGGAGCAACTGAATATCATGTCACAGGCTTCGTCAGTAACTTTGCCGCTTTTTAAAAGGTCGGTTATTTTTTCCATAACTGCATCCGGCCCCTTATCGGCAAATTTTGTCAATGGAAATACCGGGCAGGCTGTTAAACAATCCCCGCAGTTTACACAACGCTCGGAAAAATCTTTGGCCTGCTGTTCAAGTATTTCGGCTAAACCACCGTTATCAGTTGTCATTTTACATGCCTCCGCTTAACGCTGTATCAAGACGGTTGAGTGATGCGCTGGTATCTATTGCCGCCTGTGATCCATACCCCAACGCCTCAGGATCTGCACCCGGATGATTCGTCTCGAACCTTTTTCGTGCTGAACAGGGAACTGATTCCGAGTCTTTTTGTCATGGCCGGATTACTTTGCTTTGGATATTTTAGCAATCCTTTAATCATCTATTGACAACTACATAAATTTATATAGGCTGTCAATTATTATCTGGAAGTCTCATCCCTTAATAATCAACTGCTTGCACAAGACTAATTATAGAAATCTTATAAAAAGGAGATTACTGAAAATGGGCGGAAATATCACGGAAAAGTTTGAACATGGCAATCACACATGTGAATTTGTGGATGAAGTGGCACCACTTGGAAAAGATCGTGAAACAATATTCATTCCCCCTACCCCCATGCAGAAACTCACAACCCAACTTGAGGATTTGCTCTCCGATGTAAGAGGCGAGGGATTCTCCATGGCAGGAATAATTTTGAGCGTACTGGCGGCCAAATACGGGGATGAAGTGTATGACGAGGTTGAAAAAGTCATGTACGATTACGGTCTTTCACGGGCAGAAGAATTCAAAAACACCATGAAAATCGATCCCACAGATGCCCGCAGTGTTGGCCGGATCTTCGATCTTGAAGATTCTCTTCATGGAATCAAGGGCGAGTGGGTTGAATCGGGAAAAAAACGGGCTGTTAAACACGAATATTTCTGCCCGCTTGCCGTCGGTGCCGCTATATGCCCCGAACTGTGCACCCGTATTGCCGCTGCTGTTGAAAGAGGCACACTGGACGGACTTGGTGTCAAAGGAACATTTTCCTTTGGCAAGCTGATTCCAAAAGGCGATCCTTACTGCGAAGTGATATTGGAACTGGATGATTAGAATGAATCTCTGATTTTGCTTCTTAATTAGCCGCAGACACACGCGGACATGCGCAGACAAATTGTCGGTCGACCTGACCGGCAATTTACTACAAACCATTCTGATAAAATTTATTAAATTGCAGATTATAAATAAAAAAACAACTTATTTTGAAAATTCGAATGGTTAAATAGTAACATATGATCTAAACAATTGGTCGGCTCCAGATTTGTTAGTGTGATAAAAAGGAAGCAATCTGAATATGTGAATAAAATTGAAAGGCAGGATACATATTGATGCCTATCAATAAACTATACTGCCGATGAAACAACCACCGCTGCTTCCGTCACTGCCTGGAGCCACAGGCGGAGTATATTCATTATCGGGAGTCCCATCATTGTCGTCATCAATGTCCTCGTTATCACCGATTCCGTCACCGTCACTGTCCTGCCATTCAGCCGGATTGAGAGGAAATGCGTCTTCATCATCGGGAGTCCCGTCATTGTCATCATCAGTGTCTTCGTTATCCCCGATTCCATCACCGTCGCTGTCATGCCATTCAGCCGGATTGAGTGGGAATGCGTCTTGATCATCGGGAGTCCCGTCGTTGTCATCATCAGTATCCTCGTCATCACCGATTCCGTCACCGTCATTGTCACTGAGTTCCAATTGACAGCTTTCCCAGTCACCATCTTTCTGCTTGGTATTAAGGAAAGAACGCAAAACATCGTTGTCTGTATATAAGTAGTTGTTGCAGAAATCGCTATGGTCATCATATAAATTTGTTAAGTCCATTAACTCTACAGGAATGGGTCCACTTAATTTATTATTATTGAGTTGGAGATACAGAAGGACAGTAAGGTTGCCTAATTCCTGGGGTATGCTGCCGGTTAATTGGTTATACATGAGCCAAAGTTTATTGAGGCTAACAAGATTTCCAAATTTTGGGGGAATACTACCAGTTAATTGGTTGTTGTTGAGATAAAGCCATATAAGATTACCGAGATTACCCATTTCTGGGGGGATGCCCCCAGATAACTGGTTATCTTCGAGGCTAAGGTATAGAAGGTTAACAAGATTGCCGAATTCAGGCGGTATGTTACCGGTTAATTGATTGGAGTGGAGCTGAAAATCCTGAAGGTTAATAAAATTACCCAATTCTGAGGGGATGCTGCCGGTTAAATTGTTATTGTTGAGGCTAAGGTATAGAAGATTAACAAGATTACCCAATTCCGGGGGAATGCTTCCAGATAGTTGGTTTTCGTTGAAGTGAATTTGCTCAAGGTTAACAAGGTTACCCAATTCAGGAGGGATGCTACCGGTTAATTGGTTATCGCCGAGGGTAAGATCCAGAAGATTAGTGAGATTACCTAATTCCGGGGGTATGCTGCCGGTTAATTGGTTCGAAAATAAAATTAGTTCAATAACAGTTATATTACCAAGATCGCATTTTATACCATACCAGTTATTCTCCGTTCCAGGCATGGCAAAACCATCTGCATCGAGAGGAGGTGTTTTCCATCCGCTGTTATCTGTCCAGCTATCTCCATTAGCAGTGTTGTAAAGAACAATCAGAGCTGCTCTTTCATGTGCTGGGATAGCTGCATAGGTATTAGTAAACATGACATTCATTATTAAAATTATAAAAATCAACAAAACACATCTTTTCTTCATTCTTCATACCTTCCAGACTGACGTTTGCTACTGACAAGTTGTTGTTTGTGGGATTTGGAATTAAAACTTGAGTGCATAAATTATATTATCGAACAGCTAACAATCTGTCAAGTAAGGCGGGAAAAGTATTGATGAATTGTAATCTTTGAACTGTTAACAGTTCAGATTATTTTTCTAATCAGCTGGTTATGAAATTGGGAATTCATGTCAGATAAGGTTTTCCGATCTCAACAATTGCCGGAATTTTCCTAAAAAAATAAATTTCATTCATATCAGGTTTGAATATCTCAGGAA
>JAUXDD010000264.1 GCA_030618465.1 Desulfobacteraceae bacterium | reverse complement strand
GGTTCGAATGATACCTCACTGGGACAGCCGTACCGGGTTGAAAATTGATGTTTTGTTAAAAGAATACTTTGATGATGAAATTACTGCTCGAAACCGAAAGTCCGGGCTGCATCCTGCATTTATCCATAATGGGAAAGTGGTGCCGTTAAAAATTGAGGATACTGTTTTCTATTCAGACCCTTTTCTTTAAAGCGGTGTGAGATGCTTAACATACAAACATGTTTAGAGAGTAAAAATTGAAAAAAAAGAAACTGGGAGAAATGCTTTTTGAAGCCGGCTATCTGGCGGAAGATCAGCTTGAAAAGGCCCTTATAGAGCATAAGAAAACAAACTTGAAACTCGGCCAGTATCTGGTAAGGGAAGGCCTGGTCAAGGGCTCCCAGATAGCCGATCTGATATCCCAGCAGTTGAAGATACAGAAATACCAGCCGGATAAATATCCTGTTGATTTAGAACTTGCAGATATCCTGCCCATAGAGCTTGCGCAGAAAATTCATGCGGCTCCTCTTAAAAAGACACAGTTCCTTCTAACCGTGGCAATGCCTGATCCCATGGACATCAACTCTCTTGATGCCATTGAAGCATATACCAATTTGGAAGTTGAAACAGTTATATGCACGGACCAGGACCTGAACAGCCTGATCAACAGTATCTACGGTACCTATTCTGGAATCGGCGGTGTCCTGGAAAATATGGGGGACATGAAGTTTGAACGGGATGATGAAACTGAAAAAACATTATCAACCGGCGATATTGATGTGGGATATGTGGAGAATATGGATGATGATGCCCCGGTTATCCGACTTGTCAACTCCATTCTTTCCCAGGCGGTGCGTGAAGGGGCAAGCGATGTGCATATCAGCCCGGAAAAGGATTATGTCCAGGTAAGATTTCGGGTGGACGGCAGATTACATGAAGTGCCGGCTCCGCCCAAATCCCTGATCCAGTTGATTATTTCCAGGATAAAAATTCTTGCCAATATGGATATTGCTGTAACACGAATCCCGCAGGACGGAAGGTTTACAGCCAAGATGGAAAACAAGGAGATAAATATCCGGACATCCACACTGCCCACCATATACGGGGAAAACATGGTGCTTCGTCTTCTTGATACAAGCGCTGGTGTTTATTCCCTTGAAGACCTGGGGATGACATCAGATGACCGGGCGAAAATTGAGTCCATGATCAATCGGCCCTATGGGATGATTCTCAGTACCGGCCCAACCGGAAGCGGCAAGAGTACCACACTTTTTTCCATATTAAAAAAAATAAATAAATCGGATATTAACATCATTACGCTGGAAGATCCCGTGGAGTACAGGATAGAAAAAATCAGGCAGATACAGCTGAACCGGCGTGCGGGGATGTCGTTTGCGAGTGGTCTGAGATCAATTATGCGTCAGGACCCTGATGTTATTATGGTTGGTGAGATCAGGGATGCGGAGACAGCGTCCATAGCTGTTCAGTCCGCACTGACCGGCCACAGGGTGTTAAGCACGGTTCATACTAATGACGCAGCCGGAGCCATTACCCGGTTTATTGATATGGGCGTTGAGCCGTTCCTGGTTTCTTCGGTTATGCTGGTATCCATTGCCCAGCGGCTGATCAGAAAAGTTTGCGAGTATTGCAAAAAACCATTCAAGCCATCGCAGGAGTCGCTGGAACACTGGGGGCTGGAGAATGTTGAGGGCGCTGATTTCGTTAAGGGCACGGGATGTTTTAACTGCATGGATACGGGTTTTAAGGGTCGAACCGGTGTATACGAAGTCCTCAGGATAGATAAAATGGTACAGGATATGATTTTGCAGAAAAAATCAGCGCAGGAAATTTCAAGGGCGGTGCATGCGGCTGAAAAACTGGTAACACTGAAGGAAGATGCTGTAAGAATGGCCCTTGAGGGGATAACAACCCTTGATGAAGCCGCATCTGCAATTATGGTATAAAAAGGAGATGCATGCCAAGGTACCTGTACAAAGCCATTAATGAAAACGGAAACAGCACTTCCGGTGAAGTGGACGCGGCTTCCGTTGAACTGGCAAAAAACATCCTGGGTGACCGCGGATACATTCCGGTCAAGGTTGTTGAAGAGAACGGAGTGGCATCAGGTTCCGGTCTGATGTGGCTCAGGGAAAAATTAACGCCTGTGAAAACCCAGGAACTCATATTGTTTACCAAGCAGTTCAGGACCATGCTACGGTCCGGTGTGCCCATTATAAGGCTTTTTGAAGTCCTGGAAAATCAGACGGAAAATCTAAGCCTGAAAAAAATTATCGGGCAATTGTTGTCAGACATTAAAGAGGGCGCCATGCTTTATTCGGTTTTTGCCAGACATCCAAAGGCGTTTTCACATTTGTACTGCAGTATGATAAAAGCAGGAGAGGCCAGCGGGGCTCTGCCGGAAGTGATGGAACGTCTGATATATGTCATCAGTCATGAATATAAGATTAAATCAGATATCAAGTCCGCACTTCAGTATCCGGTTATTGTACTTGTTTTTCTATGCGTTGCTTTTTTCATTCTTCTCACGTTTGTGGTACCAAAATTTGTAAATATATTTTTAAACGCCGGTCTGGACCTTCCGGTTCCCACAAAGATCTGCATGTTCCTGTATCAGTTTCTGGAAAACTACTGGGTTCTGATTCTGGGCGGAACAGTTGCCGGCATTACGGCAATGATTTTTTATTTTAAGACTGATCAGGGCCGGTTTTTTCTGCATTCTCTTTTGATGAAAATACCTGTGATTGGCCCGCTGTTTATAAAAGCATCCATGTCTCGTTTTGCAAGTATTTTTGCTATTCTCCAGGCCAGCGGGGTGGCCATCCTGGATGCCATACAGATACTGTCGGAAACAATCGGAAATGCGGCCATATCAAAGGAATTTAACAAAATAAGTGAGCGTCTTGAAGAGGGACACGGAATTGCAGGTCCCCTTAAAGCTGCCAGTTATTTTACACCCATCATGATTAATATGGTTGCCATTGGAGAGGAATCCGGGAACCTGGATGAAATGCTTGAAGAGGTGTCCAATCATTATGATTTTGAGGTTGAATATGCCATGGGCAAACTTTCGGAAGCCATTGGACCGGTGTTGACCATCGGCCTGGCAGCGGTTGTGGGCTTTTTTGCGCTGGCGATTTTTTTACCCATGTGGGATCTGACCATGATGGTCAAATAGAATTGTTTGTTTTTATAGGGGAGAACTAATCATCTGTTGACATTGGTGGAGAAATATGAACAACATTGCGTTTAAAAAACAAATCCCTGTGATTTGTTCAACATGCCCTTGAGTGAATATCCAATACCAGCAGAAGAGACAGTAAAAAGACGGTTTTCCAGTGGTTGATAATCTGTGTTAAATGTGCATTAGGAGGAAAGAATGATTAAAAAAGAATTGTTGAAAAACCAGAAGGGTTTTACATTGATTGAAATTATTGCTGTGCTGATTATCCTGGGAATTCTGGCGGCAGTGGCGATACCCCGGTATTTTGATTTACAGGGTGAAGCCAAGCAAAAAGCATTGGATGGTGCCTTTGCTGAAGCTTATTCCAGAGTAAACATGCATTTTGCCAAGGCTTTGCTGGGCGGTTCGGCTGCGGATGA
>JAUXDD010000031.1 GCA_030618465.1 Desulfobacteraceae bacterium | reverse complement strand
ACTGCAAAAGGTTCTTCAATCATGGATTATTTACTCATCCGCCCTTTTTTTCGATAATTAAAATAGGTACCGATTC
Organism: Desulfobacteraceae bacterium; assembly: GCA_030618465.1. Lineage (GTDB taxonomy): Bacteria > Desulfobacterota > Desulfobacteria > Desulfobacterales > SURF-7 > JAUXDD01. The sequence goes on along the minus strand of JAUXDD010000031.1, from coordinate 20,282 downwards.
CAATAAGCCCGAGAATATAGCCGATACCACCAAGTATATCGGTAAATGTCGGGTCATGATCCGGGTTTAGAGACTTATTTAGTTTTGCAACAATGGGATTCAGCCTTTTCTCCAGCGCCTTTTCCACTGCTTTTTCAATATCATCCGAACTCATGCAGGGCAAGGATACATCTGTTACCAGAGTGGCCGGTTCCGTCGCTTCCGTCACTTCCGTCTTTACAGGATTTACCGGAACGGAATTTACTGGACCCGGCTCCTGAACACCGGTTTCTACGCCTGAAGCGTCTGCACCCATTACTTCATCAGCAGAAATTGTCCACTCTGCCCGGTGCCCCATTCCCGCTGAAAGCACGATTTTCATTTCAGTTTTCTGCGGCACATTAAAAGAGAATTCACCACTTTCATCTGTTTTTCCTTCAAGAAGCTTATTCCCCCGGGCATCGTAAACTTCTACAGGAGCGTTTTTTACTTTTTTCCCACCGCTGAATTTACTCTCCGTATATACAGTATCCCCTTCCACCCATGCAAATATGGAAACTTTATGGGCAGATGCACTGCTTATGAAAAAAAACATCACCACAATAAAATATATGAAGCAGGCAACTATTCTTCGCCGGCAACTATTTGAAAAATGAATATGGGTGTTCATACCAGAGAGATCCTTTCAATTATTTATTATATCCCGGCAGTATCACCGGATGTACCTTTTTCAAAAACGCAACGCAAAAAGCCGTAATAATTCCCTCAATGACCATCACAGGGAGATTGGCCATAACCACAAGTGAAGAAATCTCCCAGAAATTTTTTTCAGTGAGAATCAGAGAAAAACCAAGGAGAGCCGCCGAAAAAAAGACAGATAAAAAACCGCATGCAAAAGAGGCGGCCATGGCAGTGGCATGTTTTTTCGTGAGTAAAGGGCTGAACAGGTAATAACAGATAACAGCAGGAAATGCCATAATTACGGCATTAGCACCCAGTGCCGTGATTCCTCCATATTGAAAAAAGAGAGATTGAAGCAAAAGGGCAACCAGAATAGCCGGGAATGCCGCCCACCCGAGCAAAAGCCCGACAATTCCGTTGAGAATCAGATGAACGCTTGAGGGGCCGATATTCACGTGAATAAGAGATGTCACAAAAAATGCAGCCGCAAGTATACCGACCTGGGCAACTCGCTCATAATCCATTTTTTTCAGGCCCACAGCGGTCCCTGCAGCAGCAAGAATGCCTCCGGCCAACAACACCTGGCCGGATAAAACGCCTTCAGACACATGCATGAAAACTCCTTAATCGAAACCATGGGATTTCGAATATGGAAATGTTTTTTCCAGGATACGCCCTGAAAATGCAAAAAACCGCATCAATATTTGGTATCTCCCTAACACCATTATTATTGCGGTTTCATTAACAAATTAAATTTGTTGCTTTTTTAACAAACAGGCTTCATACCTGAAATTATATTAAATCCTTTATTACAACTAAAAAAATAAATAGCAAGTAGTTTTTTCGATGAATCTGTCTTGCTTTTACAACTTTTTTTGCTGTACTATAAACAAGGTTATTGAAAGAACCTGAGTTACCGGATCATTTTATAATAAATGTTAATTGTCATTTTTTCTTTTTAAAACGTTCGGGATAGAAAGGTGAAGCACATTGCGGAAAAAGATATGTGTTATTGACGGCCAGGGCGGCGGAATCGGGACAATACTGATTAAAAATTTAAAGGATAAGTTTGGTGAATCCGTTGAGCTGCTCGCCCTGGGAACAAATGCCATTGCAGCATCCCAGATGATGAAGGCAGGGGCAAACCGCTGTGCAACAGGCGAAAACGCCATTGTTCACACGGTGATGAAGGCAGACCTGATTGTTGGCCCCATATCCATCAGCTGGGCCAATGCAATGCTGGGAGAAGTCACCTCGAAAATGGCTGAGGCCGTGATGTCCAGCCCGGCACCAAAAATCCTGATTCCGCTAACCCAAGAAAATGTTACCATCGCAAGCCTTATGAATGAACCATTACCCCACATGGTTAAGTCCATAGTTGAAAAAAAAATCCAGGAGGTTTTGAATAATGTGTGAAGCAAACGCATATGTTTTAAAAAAAGGACAGGAAGAACTGATTCTTGAATCTGTTGACATCATTGAGCCGATAGAGGAAAGCAGCTATCGTCTGGTCAACATTTTTGGCGAGCAAAAAATTATAAAGGGTGCAATAAGCCAGATAAATCTGATCAATCACAAAATTCTGTTTGAAGAATCATCCTGACTGGAGGCCTGCTCAACGTCACCGGGCACTGCCAGCCATCCTTTTATTGGGATTGATTAAGATTTACCAAAAAAAGCAGCCCGCTTTACAAAAACATGCGGGCTGCTGAATTATATAAGAAAAGACCGTGGCCTATATATCATAGTACAGGTAGAACTCGTGGGGATGGGGACGAAGTCTTACCGGGTTCACCTCATTCTCTGTCTTGTACTCAATCCATTTCTCAATCACGTCTTTTGTAAAAGCATCACCTTTGAGCAGGAATTCATGATCCTCGGAAAGAGCGGCAAGGGATTCCTCCAGTGAGCCCGGCGCGGATTCCACTTTAGCCAGCTCTTCAGGCGGCAGGTCGTAAATATTTTTATCCAGCGGGTCACCCGGATCAATCTTGTTTTCAATACCGTCAAGAACAGCCATGACTATAGCGGAAAATGCAATATACCCGTTACATGACGGATCAGGTGTACGAAATTCAATCCGCTTTGCCTTTGGTGATGCTGAATACATGGGAATACGAATGGCAGCGCTTCTGTTCCGACTTGAATAGGCCAGGTTAACCGGGGCTTCAAACCCTGGAACCAGACGTTTGTAAGAATTCGTTGTCGGGTTGGTAAATGCGCAGAGCGCCTTGCAGTGTTTCAGAATACCGCCAATGGCATAAAGTGCTTCCTGGGAAACGCCTGCATATTTATCACCTGCAAACAGCGGGTTGCCGTCTTTCCAGATACTGACATGAGTATGCATACCGGTTCCATTATCCTCAAACAAAGGCTTGGGCATAAAGGTCACTGTATGACCGTGACGATAGGCAACATTCTTTACGATATACTTGAACCACACAAGCTGGTCACCCATCTGAACCAGGGGTTTAAACCGCATATCAATTTCAGCCTGGCCGGCGGTTGCCACCTCATGATGCTGGCATTCAACATCGATGCCTATATTTTCAAGGGTAAGCATCATCTCAGTTCTGAGATCCTGAAATTTATCACACGGCGGTACCGGGAAATACCCCTCTTTATGACGAGGTTTGTAACCCAGATTGGGGGCTTCTTCCCGCCCGGTGTTCCACGTGGCTTCCACAGAATCAATTTCATAAAACGACATATTTTTTGAAGATTCATACCGGATATTATCAAAGATAAAAAATTCGGCTTCAGGTCCAATAAAGACAGTATCACCGATGCCGGTACTTTTCAGATAAGCCTCTGTCTTCTGGGCAATATAGCGCGGATCGCGGGTATATTTTTCGTGTGTAAGCGGATCTGCGATATTCCCAATCATAACCATAGTGGGTTCTTCAAAAAAAGGATCCATTTTAGCCGTAGCAGGATCGGGAATCACCAGCATATCACTGGCGTCAATCGGCTGCCAGCCACGAATACTTGATCCATCAAATCCATACCCGTCCTCAAAACTGGCCTCATCCAGTTCACTCATGGGAACGGTAAAATGCTGCCAGATACCTGGAAAATCCATAAAGCGGATATCAACAACCCTGGCATTATTTTCCTTTGCCATGTCTAAAACGTCTTTTGGTGACATAATATTTCCTCCTTGGTTAATAAAAAATTTTCGCCCAGAATGTAAAATTTTATTATCTCAATATATAAATTGAATTTTTTATAAACCATGCAACACGTATGCCAGCTGTCACAACTCATTATATATATCAGGTTTAATTATATATTCATTATATTTGGCAAAATTTAACTTAAATATATGATTTACATTTTTGTAGTAAATATAAAATATAAAATACAAATTTGTATATTTACTTATTAAGTGCTGCTGCGTATAGTATCTGGAAATCCCCCATCCTGCATTGGGAGTTGATAATAATTCGTTCCGTATGCCTTTAAGAACAAATGTTGATAGAAGAGACAAGGCATACCTGCTTGTTTCTGTGAAAGAATTATATGCAATATACATCATCCACATATAACTCACAATATAAAATAAATTGAATTGAAAAATAGAATGGGTATGAATAAAAAAAATCCACGCCCAGGGGACGTGGATTTCTATATTGAATAAAAATATCTGACAGTCAATAACCGGATGCAATTACAAAATAACTGTAAATGGCATCAGTCAGACGCGACAGCAGCCAATGACGGTTCAGAGCTATGCACATTATCTGAGCCTGACTTTTCAGTCACCGGCTTCTCAGAAGAATTTGTTTTAAATTTTGCCACCAGTTCGCCCAGCTGATGCGATAATGTCATTAGTTGTTCAGAACTATTTTTTACCTGGGAGCTGTTGTTCGCCATCTCCATTGCCGATTGACTGACCTCTGCAATATCTTTTGCGATTTCATGTGAAACACTTGAGCTTTGGGATACATTTTCGTTTATTCTGGATGTTCCTTCAAAAGCCAGTGAAACATTATTGGCGATATCACTTGTAGCTGCGGACTGCTCTTCAACGGAGGAGGCAATCATCGTCACTATTTCGCTGACATTAAGAATAACCTGTGAAATCTGTTCAATATCCTCGACTGTCCTGCCTGTCGTATTCTGGATACCGTCAATCTTTTGTTTAATATCGTGGGTTGCATCAGCCGTTTGTCTTGCAAGCTCCTTGATTTCATTTGCAACAACAGCAAATCCCTTGCCGGCATCCCCGGCTCTTGCCGCCTCAATCGTAGCATTTAATGCCAGAAGATTTGTCTGTTCTGAAATGTCCGTTATGGTTTCCGTAACCTTACCAATTTCTTCCGCAGCATTGCCAAGTTCCACGACCCTGTCAGATGCAAGCATCGCCTTTGAAACAGCATCTTCAGTTATCGTACGCGCTTTTTCCGAACTTTTCGCAACTTCGTTAATGGTCGCCGTCATTTGCTCTGCTGAAGTTGCAACCATTTTCAGATTGTTTGTTCCCTGCTCAAGCGCAGATGTGATTACAGTTAAATTTGTATTCATCTCTTCTGCGGCCCCGGCCACAGTATTTGATTTTTCTGACATTTCATCGGCACCGTCGGACATACTCTTTGAAAAACTGGAAAGATCATCAGACGAATGGTTCAGGATTTCCGTGTGGCCAGCGACATCACCAATCAAGTCCCTGAGTTTCCCGATGAATGTGTTAAACCATCTGGCCAGATCGCCAACCTCATCCTCACTGCTCACATCAAGCCTGACGGTGAGATCCCCCTCCCCTTCCGCAATATCCTTCAGTCCTGCCACAACCCGGTTGATAGGATTGACAAATGAATTGGCAAAAAACCATGTGACAGGTATAACACCAATCACACAGATAATGGTTATCAGCAAAAGCCATCCCAGCATCTCTTTTATATTCTTCTGCGTTTCTTTTTTTGATAAAAGAATGCTTAACATTCCAATCTTTGAAAATTTATCAGATACAGGAAAAAGTCCTTCAAAGAAATCTTCGCCGGAAATGGTAATTTCTCTGCTCATGGTTCTCATTTTATCAATTCCATGTATTTTTGCATCTTCAAATACTACGTCGCCTTCAATACCCGTTTCTTTATATGAAGGAAGGATGCCGGCACTTAGTTCGCCGCCCACAAACAGATTCACCCAGCATCCCGTAGACCTGGAAATTTCAGCTACAAAAGCTGTATCCACATAATCCGACACCATAATCTGACCAACCTTATTCATACTTTGCCCAAATTCATCAATCAGCATAATAGGTGCAGACGCCTCCAGCCATAAACGGCCGTTTACAGCTTTGTATGTAAAAACCGCTTTTTCAGAAAGGGCAATCGGTGCAATCGGATCAAATGGAAGAGCGTCTGTGGTAAGTTTCCAATCCTTGTCTACCAGGTTGTTTCCCAGGGGTATAACGGCCTGTTTAATTAAAAGGCTGTCTTCCTCAGAACCATGTATAAGCCTGACATTCTTACCATCATGAATAATCGCACACAACCACTTGCCTTTAGTGTCATATACAACGGTTTTTTTAAATCCAAGAACCAGGGTAAACTCATAAATATACTCTAAGCCCTGTTCCTTAACAAAATCATTGCTCAAATCGCCCTGAAGAAAATCAATCTGACCTGCTACCTGCTCCTGATTTCCCAGCCTTTCGGCAGCCACAATCAAACTTTCCCGCATTTTATTCAACTGTCCGTCAACAACGTTAATTGTCTGGCCAATTCTCTTTTCTGCGGCTCTGCCACTCTGGCTTTTAATGATGAAAAACACAATACACATGGCAAGAATAATAGAAAATGATACGGACAAAATACCATATAAAATCATTCGTGTTTTTATATTATATCTCATGGGATCGTCTCCTCAATTCAGAAATTAATAAATAATTTTTGGAAATCGCTTTGTGAGTATTGGAATCCGCTTTCCTGTTATATGACCAACTACTTTAAATGACGGCTTATTTTGAATAAGGTAAGAATGATTCTTTTGCTGATTATATACCCATAGTGGATTTATGTCAAGAAAAGTAATATTTGATGTTTGATTTTATATGGCAGGTTTGATTTTGTTTAACGGTGATTTGTACAGTTCCTGAAGAACAAGGCTGGCAGCACCACGAGCCCAATCCGTATCCAACCATTTCTGAATTACAATTTGAGTGGTATCGTACAGTTCTTTATTGGAATGGGCCTGGATGGTCTCCTGCATGGGGCCAAACAGATAATCCCCTGCCCGAACCCCCTCGCCGGAGATGATAATTTTATCGGGGTTAAGAATTTGAATAAGACCGGACAGCCCTTCGCCAAGAATGTTACCCGCTTTTTTGAAAATATTGACCAGCGCTGTTTCTCCTTTTTCAGCAGCTGACCAGACATCATCCATTTTCAGGCCATGATCGGTTGTGAATTTCCACTCACCTTCCTTAATGGCAGCGGTAGCGGCTTTTAATATTGAAAAATTACTTACATATGCTTCAATACATCCTTTCTTACCGCATCGGCACGGTCTACCATCCGGATCAACTACAACATGACCAAATTCTGCTGCGATCCCGCGGCTCCCTCGATAGATCTGTCCATTGGATACGATCCCCATACCCACACCATCTTCAATTGTAACAACAATAAAATTATCAATGCCTTTTCCTTCTCCAAACCACTGATGGGCCAGCGTAATGGTGTTCGAGTCATTCTCCACATATGTTTTTATATTTAACCGTTTCTGAACAATATCTTTTAAACCGTAATTACCCTTTTTAAAAAGCGGCGTCCAGTAACAAATGCCTGAGCGTGTATCCACAAAGCCCGGAATCCCAATACCAATACCGGATATTCTATCCATCCGCAGCCGGGCATCTTCCACGCTGTGCCGGATAATGTCTTCTATAAGATCAGCAAGGTATTTTTCAGAACGCTCACTTGTTCTCACCGGAACGATGATTGAACTCTTAATGCCGGCCTGCAGATCAGTGACCGCACAGCTGATGCGAAATGCAGAAACTTTTACACCCACCACATAAGCAGCATCCGAATTTAATATCAGGAGGATTCTTCTGCGGCCCCGTGCTGATGTGCCCACGGCTTCCTTTTCTATTATAAGATTTTCCTGAATCAACTTGGCGGTGATGTTTGTCACGGAAGCCCGGCTCTGTCCGGTAATTTCCGCGATCTCGATACGGGATATCGCCCCATGGATTCGTATGGTATTTAATATATTAAACTGATTTATTGCACGAATAAGTTCGCCATTTGCTACCGGCATTTCTGTATCTATTTGGTTTAGCTGTTAAATTAATTACCTTCTATTATTTTGTTTATCCAGCAGGAAAAGGCCCCGAGGAATCGCTGTTGGCCCTTATTCAATCATCAAATTATTAACAATGCAAGAAAAATGATAATTGATCCATTGGTTTTGTCTAAACCTGCAGAGCGGTGAAGACAAAAGTTCATAATTTTTTAAATGAATAAATAAGTATCGAACATTACATATTTTACAATATTGAATTTAATGTATAAAACAATCCAAATTTCCCATAAATATAGGAACTTAAAAATTTTACAAAAAAATATGAATTAAATCCGGAAAATATATTGACATAAAGAATAAGTAAAGATAGAAATTATTTAATTCAGCATGTAAATTAATTAAAGGCATTTTTTAACCTTTATGGAATCTTTTAATATCGGCATAGATCTTGGGGGCACCAAAACAGAAGTAGTTCTTCTTCAACCGGGAGGGACTGAACGGTACCGGGAACGTGTTTCTACCCCAGGAGACAATGAATACACAGCGATTGTCAAGATGGTCTGTGATCTTATAATAAAAACTCGCCGGTCTGTTTCTGAGCAATCAACATGCACTATCGGAATAGGTATCCCCGGTACAATTGACAGTGAAAAACAGGTTATCCAGAATGCCAATATTACCTGCCTGAAGGGAAGATCATTTCAAAAAGATATAGAAAAAAAATTAAGGCAGCCCGTCACCATTGAAAATGATGCAGCCTGTTTTACCCTGGCCGAAAGCCTATTGGGAGCCACGAAGACGTATCGACTTATTTTTGGTGTGATTATGGGTACGGGTTGCGGAGGAAGTATTTGCTTTAATGGTCGAATTATTAAGGGAAGTCACGGTATTGCCGGTGAGTGGGGTCATTTCTCCGTGGACCCGAACGGCGACAGGTGTTACTGCGGTAATGTGGGGTGTATTGAAACCAAAATCAGCGGATCCGGTGTGGAAGGCTCTTTTTTTAAAAAATATGCACGAAGACTCCGCATGCACGAAATCGTCGAAGGATATCGCAACAAAGATCCTCAATGCGTGAATGCATTTAACCGGTTTGTAGAGGATTTCGGGCGATGCCTGGGAGGATTGGTTTCAATACTGGATCCCGATGCCATTGTATTGGGTGGCGGCCTGTCAAATATCCACGAACTTTATGACCAGGGTGTAAAGTATGTAAAACAATATGCTTTTCACAATGGCATTGACACCCCGATTATAAGAAACAGGCTCGGGGACTCTGCCGGTGTCCTGGGAGCGGCATTGATCGGAGCAGGAAAATCGATGGAATAAATAATGACGTAACCATTTTTTAAGAAAACGGAAAACATATTTAAAAGTGACAGAAGCCGCTTTTAAAAAAAATCACAAAACGAGGAGGTCTTCATGAAAAAAAAGAAACGTCTTACAGTGGGCCTGAAATATTCCGGTATTGCCGGGCTCCTGCTTATCATTGCGTTTGTTTTGTCAGCATGTTCTGCCGGCAGCGGGGGCGGTGGTAGCGAAGAACAGGGATTGGCGGAACTGTATCTTTCCGAGCTGACACTGAAGGAAAAAATTGATATTATGGGTGGCGGCAGACTGGATTGGTCAGATCCAAGTGACATGTTTTCCACTTTGGGGAATGAACGTTTAGGCATACCGGGAATTATATTTGCCGATGGCCCAAGGGGAGTACGGCGACACAACAGGCAAAGTGAAACTTCAACGACCTTTCCGGTTTCCATGGCAAGGGCGGCAACCTGGGATGTGAATCTGGAAGAACGAATCGGTGAAATTATGGGAATTGAAACACGTGCGTCCGGATATCATAATTTACTGGCCCCCACAATCAATCAGGTCATGCACCCACGGCATGGCCGTGTCCAGGAAACCTATGGCGAAGATACGTATTTATTGGGTGAATTTGGTGCGGCATTTGTGAAAGGTGTTCAGAAAAAACCGACAGAAGGATATACGGTAATGGCATGCGTCAAACATTTTGCGGCCAACAATATCGAAGATACCAGATTTTCCGTGGATGCCCGTGTTGATGAACGATCCCTTCGAGAGGTGTACCTGCCTCATTTTAAAAAAGTTATTGATGAAGCAAATGTGGCCAGCATTATGGGTGCCTATAATAAAGTGAATGGTTATCATGCCTGCGAAAACTATCAATTACTCACGAAAATATTAAAAAATGAGTGGGGATTTAACGGATTTGTTGTTTCAGACTGGTTTGGAAACAGAAGTACAATTGACTCTGCTGTTTCAGGATTGGATATTGAAATGCCTTCAAGTGAAGGGGCGAATGGGTATTGGGGTCCAACCCTGTTAACAGCTATTGAAAACAACGATGTACCGGAAGAAAATATTGACGAATCGGTTCTCAGAATTCTGACCAAGCAGATTGAATTCGGTACGTTTGATCATTCTACGAGTATTGATGGATCAAAAATTGAAACACAGGAACATATTAATATGACAAAAGAGGCGGCAAGAAATGGAATCGTTCTATTAAAAAACGACTCCATTCTGCCCCTTGACCGGGATGCCATAAGCAATATCGTTGTTGTTGGTGAATTTGCCGATTCAGCCCGACTGGGGGATAATGCCAGCAGTAACAGCATCCCGTCTTATGCCATATCACCCTACGATGGGATTAAAAACCTGGCAGGAAACAGTATAACAGTTTCTACATTTTCAACCGTTACAGGCAGTGAAAATGAGGTGTCGAATGCTGATGTAGTTGTTGTTGTATGCGCATATGCGGATACTGAAGAAGGCGAGGGCGTGTTTTCTCAGGACCGCGTGAGCATGACTCTACCGGCAGATGAATTGCAGGTTTTAAATGATGCTGCCGCCTTAAACAGCAACGTCATCGTCATCCTTGAATCCGGCGGCGCCATTACCATGAACAACTGGATTGATAATGTAAAAGGCATTATTATGGCATGGTATCCTGGAATGGAAGGCGGGACAGCCCTGGGCGAACTGATTTTCGGAGATATCAATTTTTCAGGCAAACTGCCCCAGTCGTTTCCGGTGTCTGAAAATGATCTGCCGCCTTTTGATAATACATCAGCGACTGTAACATACAGCTATTATCACGGATACCGATATCTGGAAAAAAATGGAATAACTCCGCTTTTCCCGTTTGGATACGGATTAAGCTACACAACATATGCATATTCAAACCTTCAAATAACTGAAAATACGATTTCAAAAACCGGAACGCTGAGTGTGAATGTTGATGTGGAAAATACCGGGGGCAGAAATGGTGAGGAAATTGTTCAACTCTATGTGGGATATGCCAATACCGGTATAAGCGACAGTATTGGCAGACCGGTTAAAGAACTCAAGGCGTTTGATCGTGTCAGCCTTGAAGCAGGCGAAAAGAAAACCGTTACACTGACTGTAAATGCCCTGGACCTGGCATATTATAACACCGCAACAAGCCAATGGGAAATTGAAACAATGAATTATGAAGTATATACGGGGCCGTCTTCAAAATTATCTGATCTTCTTACAGGAGCATTCACCGTTACTAACTGACAGTATGAAAAATTACTATTAAATTAAAAATACACATATGAAAGGGAGGAAAATCATGAAATCCATCAGAACAATATTTATATCAGCACTTTCACTTCTTTTAGTCTTTCAAACGGCATCAGCAATAGCAAATCAGGATAGCAGCCCGATTTCACTATCCGGTTACTTCTGGGTGGATACCAGTTACCAGGAACTAGATAATAAACTAAGCTCTGACCCTAACGAAGAAATCTATGTACAGGAGGGTCGATTTAAAATGATCGCATCTGCAAGAAAAGAACTGAATACATTTTTTGTCCAGGCCAATGGTGATTTGTTGTTGCATGTCAATGAAGAAGATGATTATGAAATTGATACAGATGACGCATGGGTAAAATTCGGCACCAACACATGGGATCTCCAGGCTGGCCGATTTGAAGCATGGGAACTTTATCATAAAGGCATGGGACTGGAGCTTTATACAAAAGAAGATGAGGGCGCAAAAGACGGTACCGATATATACGAAGTGGATTATGCCCGGGGCCGGATGGACGGTACCGGTCAGCTTGCACTTCATTTGTTTCCCATTGAAAATCTGGGGATAGAGATTGCCGGAATATACGGCAATGAAACCAACGTTAATTCAATCGGTGTCCGTCCGGCAGTCACATTGGGACTGGGTTCATTTTACACCATTGTTGCCTGTGAATATGTAAAAGAAACGCCCCAGAAAGACAATTCTGAGTTTGAAAATGAGAAAAAGGGCGGTGGTATCCGTTTGGAATACCGGACTGACTTTATTACTACCGGAATCAATTACGCCTTTGGAAGCGAAGATAACATAAATTTCCTCGGGGAGCCGCTTTTAACCGAAAGTTATGAAAAATCCAGTATCGGTGGATATTTTAACATCGATTTCGGGAAGCATATAATTGGCCTGGGAAGTAATTATACAAAAGAAGAAACCGATAACGATGATACACTGAAGCATATCCAGTCATTTATTGCATATGAATATGAATTACCTATTGATGGTGCATCCGTTAAATTTATTTATTCAGGCGCTGATGCAGACAATGATTATACAGGTACCAGCAAAGTTGACGCTGAAAATGCAATGAACAGTTATCGTGTTCGTATCCGGTATAATTTTTAACCGAATCAGTTGAAGAAGGGATAAACAATGAACACAAAACAGATGCATTTGGTCATGTACCTATTGATGATTCTCACAATCATTTTGTCAAATCCGGTTACCGGGTATGCAAAAATGAAAATCGGGTTCATCCTTTCCACCATGCAGGAGGCGCGGTACATTAAAGATAAACGGTTTTTTACAGAGGCCGCAAAAAACCTTGGCGCAAAGGTGCTGTTTGATGAAGCCAACAATAACGAAGGTCTCCAGATGGAAAAGGTGGAAAACATGCTGGCCCGCGGTGTTGATGTGCTGGTCATTCAACCGTGCAACTCGGATGCGGCTGCCTCGTTCGTTGAGATGGCTCATGCAGACAATGTCCCTGTGGTTGCGTATGATCGAATAATCAACAACTGTGACCTGGATTATTACCTCACCCAGGATTCATATAAAGTGGGTACGCTTCAGGCAAAAGCCATGGCCGACTGGATGAAAAAAAATAACGGAAAAATTGCCGGCAATGTGGTAATCTGCTCCGGACAGGCTGGACATTCCGTAGCCAATGAAATCACCCGCGGGAACAGGGATATCATAAAAAAATACCCTGGCCTTAAATTGGTGTTGCAGCAGAACCATTCCTCATGGGCCCCGTCCCAGTCACTTGAAACAGTGGAAAATGCGCTGACCAAGTATCACAATAATATCCAGGCGATCCTGTGCAACAATTCCGGAATGGCCAGGGGGACGGTCCAGGCGCTAAAGGAGCAGGGCCTTGATAAAAAAGTGTTTTCCGCAGGCGCCGATGCGGAGCTGGTCAACTGCCGGATGGTGATCAAGGGGGAACAGACAGTTGAAGTGCTCAAGGGGATCATTCCCCTCGCCCGAAAAGCAGCTGAAATAGCAATAAAACTTGCGAAACATGAAGCCGTGAAACCTGATATGACCATGAACAACGGAAAAAAAGACGTCCCTGTGATCGTTACCCCTGTCCAAATCATCACCAAAGAAAATGCCGTCCAGATGTTGTATGATGACTACAAGGCTAAGGGATGGCCGGTATTTCATGAAAAAGCGGAGCTTTTAAAATAATATTTTTACCACGAAGGCACTAAGATTTTTAATTATTTTTCTTCTTTGTGCTTCGTGCCTTTGTGGCATATTTTTCAAAGTAGTTAATAATGAATTCACCTGTACTGGAAATGCGACATATCACAAAAAAATTCCCCGGCGTTCGGGCTCTGGATGACGTCACCCTTGAAGTTCAAAAAGGCGAGATTCTGGGATTGGTTGGCGAAAACGGCGCAGGGAAATCCACCTTGATGAAAGTCCTGTCCGGTGTATACCCTCACGGAACCTATGACGGTGAGATATTTCACAAAGGGGAAACGGTCCGCTTTCACCATATAAACGAAGCCAAACAGTCAGGCATCGGCATTATCCACCAGGAACTGAATCTGATCCCTGAGCTCAATATCGCTGAAAATATCTTCTTAAACGAAGAACCGACCGTATGGGGATCGGTGATCAATTATTCTGAAATGTATTTGGAGACCCATAAGATCTTGGATAATATGGGTATTGATATGAATCCCAGAAGAAAAATCGCCCATCTGACCATGGGCAAACAGCAACTGGTTGAGATTGCAAAGGCCATCAAGGATAATATTGAAATCCTGATTCTAGATGAACCCACATCCTCTTTAACCGAAGTCGAAGTTGACCTGCTGTATGAGCTTCTTCGCGCATTAAAGCACAAAGGGGTCTCCTGTATTTTCATATCTCATAAATTCAAAGAAATTTTCCATATCTGCGATCGCGTGTCCATTTTAAAAGACGGAAAATATGTAGGTACCTATCCTATTCCCGACCTGAACCACGATAAAATGGTCTCCCTGATGGTGGGAAGAAATATTAAAGAGCTGTTTGTTAAAGAAACGGCTGATCCGGGAGAATGTGTCCTTGAGGTTAACGATTTATGCGTGAAAAATCCCACCCGCCCCGGATCATTCCTGGTGGATCATGTTTCATTCAAGGCCAGGAAGGGTGAAATACTGGCATTTGCCGGGCTCATGGGTTCCGGGAGGACGGAAACCATGATGGCGATATTCGGGGCATATTCAAAAAAAAGTGTTTCAGGTGACATCCGTATTCATAATAACTCCACCAATATTCGTAACCCGGCCGATGCTTTGAAAAACGGGATTGCTCTTGTTACAGAAGACCGCAAACAGCTTGGCCTCCATTTGCTGATGAGTATCAAAGAAAATATAACCCTGGCTTCTCTGGAAAAAATTTCTTTTGCAAATGTAATTAACAAACCAAAAGAATCACAAATTGTTGGGGAATATATTGATAGCCTGAAAATTAAAACCCCTTCAGACCAAATTGCCGTGAACACGCTCTCTGGTGGAAACCAGCAGAAAGTGGTCCTTGGAAAATCACTGGCCACCGAGCCCCTGGTGCTGATCCTTGATGAACCCACGCGGGGAATCGATGTGGGAGCCAAAGTTGAGATATTCAAAATCATGAATGAGCTTGTAAAAAACGGCGTTGTGGTGATTATGATCTCTTCGGAAATGCTGGAAGTCCTGGGTATGGCCGACCGGATACTTGTCATGCATGAAGGTAAAATTACCGGTGAGCTGAACCGGAAAGAGGCCACCGAAGAAAAAATCATGACATATGCCACAGGGGGTACCCGGTGACCAAAACACAGCTTTTACTCATATCACGGAAGTACGGCACATTTATCGCGTTGCTGCTCATCATAGCCATATTTGCGTCCACCACAGACGGCATTTTTCTCAGTGCGCGAAACTTAAGCAATCTATCCCGCCAGACCGTGGTCATTGGAAATATTGCAATTGGCATGACAATGGTAATATTAATGGGTGGCATTGATCTGTCGGTCGGGTCACTGGTAGGGCTGGGGGGAATCATGGTGGCGGTTTTTACCACCAGGCTTCACTGGCATCCGGCAGTAGCGATTGCAGCTACATTATTATTAGCAGGGGTTTTGCCGGGTTTTATCAACGGCTATATTTCTGAAAAGTACCGGTTTCATCCGTTTGTCACGACACTTGGGGTTATGACCATTGCAAGAGGCGCAACCCTTTTGATTTCACCGGTGTCTATGAGTGTGGGTGAGACCATAAAGTTTATAGGACAGTATAATATCCCCAAACCGGTTACCTTAATAATCCTGTCTATTTCTTTTTTTCTTTATGCGGCCATAACGATTTATGCTGCCGTTCACCGGTCTCGATATGAAAAGACAACGGTACAACTATCAAAATTGATTATTCCGGTTGCTGCTGCTGCTGTTTTCTTTTCATTGCTGGGCTGGGTATTCCTGTCATACAGGGGAATGCCGTTTATGGTCCTCATCTTTGCACTGATTGTCACGGCATCCCATTTCCTGCTCACACAGACCCGGACGGGCCGGTATATGTATGCAATTGGCGGGAACAATCAGGCAGCCAGGCTTTCCGGAATCAATGTAATGTCTACATGGACGTTTGCCTTTATCTTAACCGGTGTGCTGGCAGCTTTTTCCGGCATTATGCTGGCCGGTCGACTGGGCGGCGCCACACCGACGGCCGGGAATGCCTATGAATTGTCTGTCATTGCAGCAGTTGTTATCGGCGGCACCAGCCTGATGGGCGGGGTGGGGAACATCATGGGCACACTGATCGGCATTTTTATCCTGGGCGTGTTAACCAACGGAATGTCTTTATGGGGATTGAGTTCTTATGTTCAGATGTGCGTGCAGGGAATTGTGATTGTCCTGGCAGTGATACTGGACTCGGTGACAAAAAACATCAGGGTTTAGTTGCAATGATGACAATTGATTTTCCTCCTTTGCTACAGGTGCATTGATGTAATTGCCGGCGCAAAAAATTTTTTGCGCGGAAAAAGTAATCCTAAAATCACTATAATAAAGGGAGGATAACATGGGCGGTTCGAGTGTCACCCGAAGAGACTTTATCAAAATGACAATGGCTGCAGGAGCCACCTCAATGGCTACACCATGGCTTTTTCAAGGATGCGGCGGAGGAAATCCATCAAAAAGTACTGCAGATGGTACTCCATATAACATCCTGTGGTTAATTGGCGATGATTTAAGCCCGGATTTAAACTGTTATGGTGATACTACCGTATCTACACCCAATATTGACAGGCTGGCAAATGAAGGGGTGGTGTTTACCAATGCCTTCTGCCCCATGTCTCAATGCGCACCGGCACGATCAAGTGTTTTTACCGGGATGTACCCCACATCCATTGGAACTCACCATATGCGATCCAGAAACTATCCGGGAGATACCGATAAATCTTTTCAGCCAGTTCCGCCTGAAAACGTAAAAATATTTTCAGAATACCTGAGAGCTGCCGGCTATTTCTGCACGCAGCAGAATAAGCTCGACTATCAGTTTGGCGATGCGTTTTCAGCCTGGGATATTGCAACCCAATATTTAGTGGGGGAAACTGCCGCCAGCATAACGCTTCCGGGTGAAACAGCTGTTCAGTACGAGGGATATGAAGGATTGTGGAATCGCCGTGAAGAAGGGCAGCCTTTTTTTTCTGTTATCAATTTTCCTGAAACCCATGAACACTTCACATGGGACAAGACTGTGCCGGATGATAATCCATGGAAATTTATGGCGACCTGGG
The DNA here is from genome assembly GCA_030618465.1 of Desulfobacteraceae bacterium. Classification (GTDB taxonomy): domain Bacteria; phylum Desulfobacterota; class Desulfobacteria; order Desulfobacterales; family SURF-7; genus JAUXDD01. The sequence continues at coordinate 3,013 of JAUXDD010000031.1, read as the reverse complement.
AAGCTGGAGAAGTGCCGGATGATGTTGACCCGGCAGACGTTCCCCTCCCGCCGTATTATCCGGATGACCAGACTATCAGGGAAGATATGGCCAGAATGTACCACCAGATTGGTGTGATGGATCGAAATATCGGCCGTATCCTTTACCAGCTGGAAACTGACGGTCTACTGGATAATACCATTATCGTATTTTTCGGAGACGGGGGAAGAGGATTGCCACGATCCAAAAGATGGTGCTACGATGACGGCTTGAAGGTGCCCCTTATTGTCAGATGGCCCGGACAGAATCAGGCAGGAACCCGTATTGACGATCTTGTCAGTTTTGTTGATTTCGCCCCCACCATACTTTCCATCCTTGGCATGGGTATTCCCTCACACATGCAGGGGCAGGCCTTCCTTGGCAATGAGGCGGATGAGCCGCGCCAGTATATCTATGCCGGCAGGGATCGTTCGGATGTGATTTATGACAAGTTCAGGGTTATTCGGGACAGCAGATACAAATATATTCGTAATTACCACCCGGAAATTCCCTATTCAGAACCTATTTCATATAGAGATGCAGGGGCTACATGGCGAAAGTGGAAAGACTTGTATGATACAGATCCGGCTTCCCTGACAGACATCCAGAAGTCGTTTTTTTCTGCCACCAAGCCGGAAGAAGAACTATATGACATTGAAAATGATCCTTATGAAGTAGACAACCTTGCTGCTGATCCTGATTATGCAGATATACTGGCACGGATGAGAGAGGCCATTGACGAATGGATTGATGAAACAGATGTATGGGCAGATAAAACGGGGACAAAGACCGATGCTGAGATGGAAGCGGAAATGGTCGAAACCATGTGGCCGGGTCACATACAGCCGGTAACGAATACTCCCGCATTGTCAACGGGTGACGCACAGAGTGGCAATTCCTTTGATATATCCATTACCAGTACAACTCCCGGTGCATCGGTTATCTATTCCATTTTACAAGAGGAATCCGAAACACCCAACTGGAAACTGTACTCACAACCATTAAGCATATCTTCAGACTGTATCGTGAAGACACGGGCGTTAAGATACGGATATGCTGTGAGCGATGAGGCCAGTGCAACATATCGTATTTAACCTGAACAGGGAGAGACCATAAAATGTTCGTCCAGGTAACACTCAGAAAATTTCTTAAATCACTGGCAACCGTCGCAGCATGCCTGACCATACTCGGATTTTTATATAGCTGTTCAGGTGGAAACTGCCCCGAACCCAAACCAAACTTTATTGTAATTTTTACTGATGACCAGGGATATAAGATTCACCTGTGGCGGGAGCCGCTCAGTTTGATTCCCCTGGCTCCTTACGAAACCGATGAACTTTATTATCTTCCGGAAGATATCAGCGAAGAGCAGAATATTTATGCCGATTATCCGGAAAAGGTTGCCGAACTGAGAGCAGCGGCGGAACAATTTGATGTTGAATTGCTCCGTAACACACGGCCAGTAGGTGAATCCCTCTGAATAGATACAAAGGAAAAAGTTGTGCTAAAAAATTCAATCAGTTTTTTTTTAGGATCAAGATCGTATTTTTCAGGACTTGTCATTTTTGCGGGCCTTTGTGCCTTTATTTGCACAGGCTGCGACAATGGTTCCCCTACCTCCCACAACGTTCATACCACCCGGGGCATTAACGACGTATCTGCAAATGACCGGCATATGTTCCAATGTGACGGGGTTGAATTCAAGGTGTTGCTGACCCAGGCCTGTATTGACCAGCCCTGCGGGCTTATCTTTGATGTGCACGGATGGCTCAGCAACCCGGATGAACAGGAAGGGAGGTCCAATCTGGCCAAAGCAGCCCTGGAAAACGGCGGCTACATCGTTGTTCAACCCGGCGAACTCAGCAACCCCAGCAGCTGGAATCCGGAGACACACTATGATATTGTTTTTGATTTTATGGAACAGGCCATGGATGCATTTGACGTGGATATGGACCGGATTCATTTTACCGGTTTTTCCCAGGGCGGGCGGATGACCTGGAAATTTATCTGTGATCACCCGGACATTCTTGCCAGCGCCGCCCCAATATCAGCCACAGGCTCTGAATGTTTTACTGAAGGAAACGGACCGGACGAGGAGGTGCCCATACTCTTCGTCAGCGGCACAAACGACATTTTGATAAGATATTACACCTCTGACAATTCATGGTCTGTAACCGACACGATTGTCGGCGTAATGTACGATTACGGCATGGTGGAAATGGATGCCGATCAGTATGAATTTGATGAAAACGGGGATATCGTGGTGGACGAATCGGGCAGGATAGATATTGCCGGAGATGATGTGGATTTTGAGATTGTGGACGGCAGTCAGGACGCCCCCTATTTATGGACCCGATATACCAGCGTGGACGGTATTGTATTCGAACACCTGCGCCATGATAACGGCCATGTGTATCCGGATAATCCGGATAATGTATTCATACCCGAGGAACCCACGGTTCCGTTTACTATTGGTGAAGCGATCCTTCAGTTTTTCATACAAAACCCGAGAAAATAACAAAATGATAATATAAAGGGAGATTTAATTCAATGTTTGGATACCAGATCACACGCAAAAATTTTCTTAAATCACTGGCAACCGGCGTAGCATGCCTGACCGTACTGGGGATTTTACTTAGCTGTTCAGGGGGAAACGGCCCTGAACCTGAACCAAACTTTATTATAATTTTCACGGATGACCAGGGATATGGCGATATAGGTGTGTTCGGTGCAACCGATATTGCCACACCAAATCTCGACAGGATGGCGGATGAAGGCGTTCAATTCACAAATTTCTATGTAGGGTCCCCGGTTTGCACCCCATCACGGGCGGCTATTCTAACCGGCAGTTATCCTAAACGCATCGGACTCCAGCGAGGGGTCCTTTTTCCGAGTTACACAACCGGTCTGCACCCCGATGAAATCACTATCGCTGATCTTCTGAAAGAAAAAGGATATGCCACTGCCTGCATCGGGAAATGGCATCTGGGTCGAC
>JAUXDD010000096.1 GCA_030618465.1 Desulfobacteraceae bacterium | reverse complement strand
CTTTGAAAAACACCCTCTTTTGCCCAATTTCTGCGTCAGTTCCAACATATTACGGCTGCTTTTCTTAATATTTTTAGAAAATAAATATAATTATATATAATTAATTATATTTAATCAATCAAATTTAGATAGTTGAGGCAATCATTTCAATAAAGGAGCTGTATAAAAAGCGGGGAATGAAATATAAAAACTACGTTGATCAACATATTCTAATCATTAACAGGTACTGCCCAAACAATATGGTTCCTGTTTATAAACATGGTCTTATGTTCATTATCACATTTATTCATAATAATATAGCTATTGGACTCCAGAGCAAAAAAATCAGAAAGCCGTTCGCAGTCATAATCAGCAATATTTACAATCCCGCATATTTCATCCCCATTGATGAGTTTTACACGAACTTTATACACATTAACAATACGACCTTTTCTTGTCACCTGTACTTTCCCCATTTCACCGACCCTCCCAAAACCAATTTTCTCGTGTTTTCAATATATTACCTATTTTATGTCTTATAACAAATTTCTTAAAATTTCTCAACCCCATTTTAATCCGCTGGATTCATGATACTGCGAAAAACAGTTATCTTTCCTGTTCCGTTTCATTCTTTTCTTATAATTTTGACCACATGAATACCAGAATACTATAATAGATTGCAGTACGCCCCCTGCAATATCAATACTTTATTACCTCCTTGACGTACAGATCATATTGGTATACACGCTATATCTGTTTAAATATGAAACACCATGAAATATTTTAGGTATATTGATGAAAACAGACAACAAATGCTTTGCAGGTGATTCAATCGGGCAGTTGAATGACAACTCAGATATTCTTGTCATATCATTAACTCACTTATTATTGGGAAAACTGAAAAGTTCAGGCAAAAATATCAGCATACTGTATGAACTGGGCCGTACCCGTCAACAAATAAAAAAGCTTGCAAGACAGGCCGGCAGCAGCGATTTATCAGGAAAATCACCCACAGGTATTACAAAGGAACTTGATCAATACAGATCCAGGCGAGTTCAGTTGATCGATGAATTTGATCTGGGCTTCAGGACACAGGATATCAGTGATCAAGGACGTATATATTCTGAAACCCCCGGCGAACTATGCGACCGGTTAATCAGCGTAAGCTTAAAACTGGATAAAGCCAATATCATTCAGAATGAAACCGATATCCCTGATGAAACCAGATACAGCCGACTGGATGAAGCGGACAGGCTTCACGCCCTTCGCGACCACCTCCAGCAATGTCTTAAAGCCATGCTGGCAGATATTGAAGAAGGAAAGGCCATTCTTCCCCCCCGGTATGATTTTAAGACATCACAGAATCCATTCTTTTGTCCAGATACCGCCAAAATCAAACCCAAACCGATAAAAAAGGAGATTCACCATATTCTCGGACTTGCCTGCACCGGCCATGGTGCAGGACTTACCTACATAAACAAAGACGGCATTGTGCGGAGTTCTGTTTTAGACAGATGGGCGGGTACCAAATATACGTTTTTAATGGCCGAAGCGGAAATTGATCAGATCAAAGGGGAAAAGTCTGATCTTGCCAAAGAAATGCATGATATTTTAGAAAAAGCCTATGGCCGGTTCCCGCCGTACAGGCTCTTTGAGGCAGATTTTGAGAACTGGCTGAACTGGCTGTTAAAAGGACTTGATGTCACAGCAAAAGATATTGATCTTTTTGTCAGCAGTGACAATCTCTTTGTTACTTCTGCATACTGTCTAGGCTGGGAAATGAACCGATGGTTTCCCAATGCAAGTATTTATCTGGATGTTGAGCATCACAGGATTCATCAGTGCCAGGCATTCTGGCCCAGTGGATTCGACGAAGCAGCCGTTGTCACGATTGATACCTGTGGTGATGATCTCATCCGGTTAAATGGCCGCAAAATTGCCGGGACCCTTGCGGTAATGGATCAAAGCGGCAGATGTGAAGCAATTCGGGAATATATTTACCCCTGGTCCAGTGCGGGCCTGATCTATTCCATAGCCAATTATCATATTGGTTATGCCCAGGGACAGGAAGGAAAAACCATGGGCCTTGCACCGTATGGTACTCCGGATATATATAATAAACTGAAAAAATACCTGCGCATGTATCCGGATGGGTCATTTGATTTTCTTTCAAGCACAGACTTTCTTGAAATTCTAAAAGAATATGAATATGCCCGCCCCAAACAAAGAGATGCGGAATTTACACAGAAACATAAAAATATTGCATTTGCCGCGCAAAAACTCGTGGAAGACATTCTTTCAAACACATTCACTGCGGCGCTTCGCCTGACCGGACAGAAAAACCTGGTTTATGCCGGCGGAGTGGCATTAAACAGTGTGGCAAATGAAGTGGCCTGCAAAATGGCACAGCCCGAAAACATTTATATTACCCCCAACCCGGGTGATAACGGCCAGTCCCTTGGTTTAGCCCTGTACGGTGCATATGAACTGGCCGGTTGGCCTCCGCCGAATAAAGAACTGTCTGAATATATCGGTCCTGTTTATACCGACGATGAAATCGGTAATGCTGTCCGGTCAACCGCATTTCATAAAACCCGGGTTGATAATCCTGACCTGACAATGGCTAAATGTATTGCCAACGGCCACATTACCGCACGATTTTCCGGCCCGGCGGAATTTGGTCCAAGGGCTCTGGGTAACCGAAGCATTAACGCGGACCCGCGCCGCCATGACATGAAGGACTATCTTAACAGCCGTGTCAAACGCCGTGAGGGTTTCCGTCCGTTTGCCCCTTCCGTATTAATTGAACATGTGTCTGACTGGTTTGATATGAAAGGCAGGAGTCCCCACATGCTTCGTGTGGTGGACGTGCCGGAACATCTTCAGGATAAAATTCCAGCCATTGTCCATGTTGACGGTACTGCAAGAGTACAGACGGTAGATAAGTGTGAAAACCCGGGGTACTGGAATCTTATTAATCTGTTTTACGAAATAACGGGTGTGCCGGTCGTTTTAAATACCTCATTTAATGTAGGCGGTAAACCTATAGTTGAAACGCCCCAGAATGCTGTTGACTGTTTTGAGTCAACGAATATTGATGTGCTGCTCCTGGGCGACTGGATTATTTCCAAAGGCCCCTTAAAAAATTATGAAACTATTTCAAGATAAGCTGTAGCCATATAAGGTAACTCCAGTGATTTCGAAAGAATGCCGGAACATACTGAACGACATTCGTGAGTGGACTGACAGAATCGATGAATTTGATCGGGAATTTGATCGGGAATTTGATCTGGAAACTTCCAGAAATCCCTTCAAGCTCATAAACAGGGAAATTATCGCGTCTTGCACCAGGCAATTTCAGGCAAACGGTGTAACTGCAGAATGGATCTGTGATCCGGATGCTGATCCTGACCATCGCATGCTTTATCTTCACGGCGGAGGCTATATTTCCGGGGACCTGAACACATCGGCCTGCTTTACCCGGATGATTTCAAAAGCAACCGGTTGCTCTATTTTAGCCATTGAATATCGCCTTTCCCCTGAAGCCCCATTCCCTGCCGCATTGGAAGATGCCGTGAATGGATATAAATGGCTTTTGGAAAACGGACCTGATAGAAAAGGATTTCCAAAAACAAAGCTCCTTGCCGGGGATTCAGCCGGTGGCGGATTGGCGCTGGCAACGCTGCTGAAACTGAGAGATGACAATGAAGAACTCCCGGATTGCGCGGTTGTCATGTCTCCGTTTGCAGACCTGACATTAAGTGGCAGTTCCATAAAAAACAAAGTGGATGTCGACCCGGTATTGTATGTGGACTTTCTCAAATTCTGTTCAGATGCATATGCATCAAAAACTGATAAAAAACACCCGTATATCTCTCCTGTTTTTTCAGATCCAAAAGGATTGCCCCCGTTAATGATCCAGGTTGGAGAAAATGAAATCCTGCTGGATGACAGCCTACGCTTTGCTGAAAGGGCGAAAACGACAGGGGTTGATATTACACTTGATGTCTGGCCTGACATGTTTCACTCCTGGCAGATATATGCGCCCAAAGTACCGGAATCACAGGATGCGCTGAATAGGATTGGAGCGTTTGTTAAAAAGTTCATTTGATTATAAAAGCGACTATTTTTTCTTCAGTTCGGTATTTTTCTCCGCCAGGCGCTCACTTATCATCACAGCCCGCTGGGTCGTTAACTTGGAAAGAATCTTGCCGGCCTTCTCCCCTTTAATCCGCATAAAAATTTCCAGGGCAACATCAATATCCATGGTATTCAATATTTCACCTGCTCTTTTTGGATTCATGCTTGAATAAACTTTGACCAGCTGCTTCATCCTGGCTTCTTCTTTTTCTCGTTTCAAGCGATCTTCTTCTGTTTCAATGGCTTCCATGCGTGCAAGATCAGCTTCAATCTTTTTATGAACTCTGGAAAGTAATTCAATCTGCCCTTCCATATCCTGTTTCAGTTTTGTCAACTGAGCCTCTTTTTGTTTGAGTTCTTCTTCTTTTTTTTGAAGTTGAATCCTTTTTGCTTCTAGACCGTCAAGGGTTATCCGTATCTTTTCTGATGCCTGATCAACATTGCTGCTTTCAGGCACACCTTCCTGTCTGGTGTCATCTTTTTTGTATTCATGTTTATCCTGGGCAATGGCTGCCTGATGGCTGAAAATCATATCGACTATATTACTAACGCCGGCAAGATAAAAAAGAGTGCCGATTATTTTAACAACAAAAAGACCTATCAGAATAAATTTAAGGTTTCTTACGATTCGTGGCATTATTTGTTAACATCCCTTCTTGTTGAGCTGAATAATCTGGGTGTCATAAGTTTCAACCAGTTTTTGCCACAACCCTTCAATTTCAGAAAGAAGGTTTCCAATATTTTGAACATCTGACGCTGCTTTTTTTATCCCGGCCTGATACCCGTTTGTTTCGCCTTTGGCAAATCCATCTCCATAGGCTCTTTTTTTTATTTCTTCAGGATCAGCGGGTTTTATTTTCCAGGCAATTGATTGGGCAACGGTGTCCTCTTTTATGTTGTATAAAGGTAAAAAATAAGCTTCATCTGCTGTTGTTACTTCTTCAAAAAGATTCCTGAATCCACCGGTATCAGGACCATGTTGTTCACGTGATTCCTGATCCGCCGGTTTATCAGATTTACCGTTATATAAGGGTTTCCAGGTTCCGCTGTCACTGCTTTTATCTCCCGGATGGTCAGACAAGGACATCTTCCTTTCCCCTTCCCTTTCCACCCAGGGTAATGGCTCCATCTGCCTCTAACTCCCTGGCGGCATTAACGATTCCCCGTTGAGCTTCTTCTACTTCAGAAAGCTTGACAGGCCCCATTAATTCAAGATCTTCCATCAGGATTTCAGCAACCCTGGAAGAAAGATTGGTAAAAATCTTCTGTTTCATTTCCTCGCTTGCTGTCTTTAAGGCAAGTGTAAGCTGTGAACTCTCCACCTTCTTAAGAATTTCCCGCATACCACGGTCGTCGACATTTAAGATATCTTCAAAAGTAAACATCCTTTGCCTGATATCCGTTGCCATTTCCTCATGATCTTCTTCAATGGTTTCTATGATCACGTCTTCCGATGCCTTGTCCACGTTGTTGATTATCTCAACAAGGGCATCAATACCCCCTGCTTTACCGCCGGATGTACCCATATTTTTTAATTCATCACGCAACGTGTCATCCACATCTCTTAAAATATCTTCAGATACCGTACCGAGTTGCGCTATTCTCAGAGCTATATCGCCTTTTTTTTCATCAGATATCACCATAAGGATTTCAGCGGCAATATCCGTGGGGAGGTTAGCAAGAATCATAGCAACAGTTTGCGGATGCTCCCCTTCAATGTGTCCCGCGAACGTATGCGGATCCACATCACGGCTCCAGACAAACGGGCGCGAACGTTTTTTTTCTTCAATATTCTTGACTATTTCATTGGCTCTTGATGAATCCAGTGTGTTGTTAACGACATTTTTGACAAAGTGTTCCCCCCCCACAAACAGCTGGTCATCATTTTCAAATATTGAATTAAATTCTTCGGTAACTGCATTGAGTACCTCAGGGGAAATTTGCTCAAATTTTGACATGGCTGTAGCCACCCGTTTAATTTCATCGTTACTTAGATTTTTAAACACCTTTGACGCGTAGTCTTCACCAGCATTAAGCAGGAATATCGCCACTTTCTGGATACCGGTCTGTTTGTAAACTCCTGGCTTCCCTGCCATTATCCTTCCTCATTCAGCCAAAATCTTAAAATATTGACGGTCTTTCCCATATCCTGGTTGGCCAGGTATACGGATTTTGCACTTGCCGACATTTGATCAACATCCTGTATGGTGCCGGGTTCCACCTGCCCGGGAAATTTTTTGGGTTCACCTTTAGTGTCAGGCAAACGGGCAGTTTCAACAACCGTAGCTGTTATCTCCTTCATGAACTTAATCAAAGGAAGTACGACAAACATGAATAACAGTATAATAAGAATTCCATTGGTAATTTTCCAGCTGTATTTTTTTGCAAATGCAGAATAATCAAAACCAGGAGATTCTGCCATATCTTCTATATAATGAAACGGAAACGATTCTACTGAAATCTGATCTTCCCTGTCTTCACTGTACCCCATGGCATTTTTGACAATGGTTATGAACTGATTCAGTTCCTCTTTTGATCGTTCAACATATTTTCTGACCGGTTCCCCCTCATCATCTGTTCCCAATTCGTATGAACCGTCAAGGACAGCTACCACTGAAAGGCGGTTGACTCTTCCGGCCGATTGTATTGTCCTGCGAATCGTCCGGTTGATTTCGTAATTCATGGTTTCATCTTTCTTCTGGCACACTTCTGAATTCGAAGATGAACCGTTTGCAACCGTCGGATTCACAGTGGATGCCTTTGCTTCAGCGCCCACATTTTTTTCTGATGTTTCAATCATATTCTGACTGCTTCGGATTGTCTGTGAGTCCGGATCGTAAACTTCTTCATTAACGTCAATCTGGTTAAAATCCATATCAGCAGTGACGCGTACAATGGCTTTTCCTTTTCCGACGATCTTTTCAAGCATGGACTGAATACGCTGGGTCAAATTTTTTTCATAGGCAGTTTTGTATTCCAGGTGTGTGCCAAGGATGGCAGCTGCGTCACCCTCCGATGCCCCTTTTGACAGGACATTGCCGCTGGCATCAACACTCGTCACCATATCTGCCGACAAACCTTCAACAGCACTTGCAACAAGGTGAACGACGGCTTCGCTATTTTCTTCTTTTAACTTTTCGACGATAGCCGCCGCGTCTTCCTGCGATAATCCGGAATAGACAGGTTCAAAAGCAATCTTATTGGCCCAGAAAAACATGGCTGCAAATCCGGCAATCACCAGGAATACAACCGCCCCCATCCCTATCTTTTTAGACAGGGGTATAGCCTTAAAAATTGTAATTATTTGTTCAACTGTGGAATTCATATTTCTTCAAATCTCTAATCCGGACCCGGTATCCCATTGAATATTATAAACTGGCGGCAGCGATTTGCTGAGCAGTTTAACTGTTTTGTTAAAAATGAGTGATTCCGACATGGGCACACCTTGAAATTAAATTATAGAAAAAACCTCATCCGGTGGCCTTCCAATAGCCTTTTAATAGCCTTCTAATAAAATTAAAGCAATATACGTGCCCATTTAATACATCATTTATATTTTCTTTGAAATTTTGCTTTTCTTCAGCGTGTTCTTCATGGTCAATGGAACTTTCTTCCAGAAAAAGGCTCTCTTCTTTTATGGTTTCACCGTCTGATTAAGCCGGACAGCACGGGGAATAATATTTCCCGGTTCCCTGATATTACCGCTGAAAGAATGGTTTTTTTGAATATTTAATGCCGACTCAGTCAAACATTTGACATTACGTCCGTCAATTTCATTATATTTGACCATCTACCCTGCGAATAATTCAAAATAAGCGGTTTGTGAGGCCACACATTTATAAAGTCGCTATCTGCTTTGTTTTATTAAGTTTATCAATTATTTTTAAACCATGAAGTTTTTCTTCGGCAAGTTTTCCCCAGAAAGAGTCACCGGTTGCAATCACATCCCTGTAAGCCTTTTCAGCATCATTTAACGCGTTTCCCTTTCGGTAGGATTCCCCCAGTAGAAAACGGATATCTGCATAATTCTCATCCTCTTTCCCAACGGTAAATTTTATGGCCATAGTAAACGCATCCGATGCTTTTGAATACGCGTTGAGTTTCATGTAGGTTTCACCAAGATTTTTATATGCATAGGAAATTGTGTGGTAATGATCTTCCGGAATTGATACCAGGATATTTATAGCCTGAACAAGAACAGCAGAACATTTTTTATAATTGCCAAGATGACTGTAACCTTTCGCTTCATCAATTAAAATTAATGCCTTTTCTTCTTCTTTCTGACTGAGCCTGAACGCTTTTTTGAAACTGTTTATTGCATTTTCAGGGTCATTTTTGTTAAGCAGGATTCCGCCCCGGTGGATATACGCCTTAACAATATTATCCCCTGAAGGATAGTTACTGATATATTTTTTAAGCATTTTGTCCGCACCATCAAGACGACCCATTTCATGCATGGATATGCCAAGTTTATATGACAGGCCCGGCGGTTTGTTTTTATTGTCAAAAAAACTATCCGCCTTTTTAAGGTTTTCCATGGCATGTTCGTAAAGGTGCCCCTTAAAATAAGCATCTCCCACCATATAAAACAAATTCGGGCTCTGTATTTCACTTAAAATTTTCTTTTCATTTTCAAAACGGATCAGAACCCCTGAATAATCGTTTTTCTCCATCAGGCGGCTGATAAGTGCTTCAAATGACTGTTGCATGACATATAATGCTTCCTGTCTTAATGCTCTGGGATTTTCTTTAAACAACTTTTTGATGGTATTAATACTTTTTTCATATTCTCCCGCGCTTTCCTGAAGGATGGCCAGTTTCAGTATTCCCAGTTTGGCCATTGGATGGTCGGGATAGTCGTTAATTATCATATTGTATATTATTTCTTTTTCCGTGTTCACTTCATGAAATTCGGCAATTCGCATGGAGCTGATCACAAAGCCATCAGTCCCGGGAAATTTCTCTGTTACCAGTTTGAATATTTTTAATCCTTTTTCCTGTTGTTTTTCATCAACATACGTATCGCCGATTCTGGTTAAAACAATGTGGTTGCTCTTCATTCCAGGGAATAGATTATATGCCTTGCTCAAATATTCACGGGCTTTTTTGTATTCACCTGAATGATAATAATTATTTCCTATGGTTCGAAGCAGATCTGCGGACTCATATGCCTTGTCCGGATTTGTTGCATATACATCATTCAGTATTTTTAATGACTCAGAAAAATTATTGGTTTCAAAAAAGGCTTTGCCCAGCTCAATCTTTGTATCCGCAATAAATTCAAAGTCAGGATATTCCATTGTAATTCGCCTTAGTATGGGGATGGCATTTTTATATTTTTTTTTCCGCATCTCCGCTTTTCCGGCTTCAAGAAGTATTTGAGGTCTTCCAGGATAATCTTTGTGTTTTTCAAGCACCACAGAAAAATAGCCGTTGGCTTCGCCATTATTTTTTATACCAGTATATATCCCTTTGGGTGTTTTAACCGCGTACCCTGTAACTTCATCTGACGGTTGGGGCTGTCCCCTCAAATCCGGTATTTTTTTTACAGAATTTGAGATCTTTTTTTTAGTTAATGTCTTCAGGCTTTTTTTTATTCGAATCGTTGTGTCTGCCCGGCTGATGGCAGACGATTCTTCTTCAACAAATTGAGCAGATAACGTTTGCCGCGCAGAAATCCATTTCGACTGTATTCGCTTTACATTTTTCCGTGTAGCCACAATGAGTATGACCACATTATCCGGTAACTCTCTGTACTTAATACTTTTTACCATTGAAGTGTCGACAATGTGTTTCACAGGGTTTTCTGAGATGGATACATTTTTAAATGCAAACAACACCTCTTTTTTCTCTATTTGAATAATTTTAAAAAGGGGCTTGCAGCTTAATTTTATGTTTATTGTGCAGGGATTTGTTTCAAGATGGATCTCTTCAATTATACCTTCGGGAAAGGCTGCATAACCAGGGCTTACCATGATATGTACGTGCAGTATTGCCAAACAGAAGGCAATAAGAGTTAAGCAATTATTTTTTATCAGGCTTTTTAACATTTTATTCAGGCCGCGGTTGAAATACCAAATTCATTTTGGATAATTATATATGATATCGGTTAATATACAGGAATACTGTAAACCAAGCAAATGATATGCCAAAACAAAATTAGCCTTTATAGTTTATAATAATTCCCTGACAGGAAAAAATTGGAAAGTATTTTGGTGTGTGTAAAACGCTTGTATTTTGTCAGATGAAAAAATAATCAGGAATCAAAATAGAGGTAGCTCTGATATTTACTGTAGTCAATAATTTGGCGGTGGGGGGTACAGTTTTTTAGGGTGTTTGACTGAAAAATTGTTGTTCCATATCTGCTTTAATTTTTAATTTCTTAATCTTTTCAACCAGGGTGGTTCTATTCATCTTTAGCAATTCCGCGGCTTTTGCTTTTACCCAGTTTGTCTGATCCAGTGCCTTTAAAATAATCATTTTCTGGTAGTTCTCCACAGCATCATTAAAGCTTAATCCGCTTTCCATTGGACTTAACGAATGCTGAAACATGGTTGGCTCTTTACCCTGAATGTTTTCCGGAAGATCAGAAACTTTAATGACATCATTATCGGCAAGAACATACAACCTTTCCATCAGGTTTTCCAGTTCCCGAATATTGCCCGGCCAATTATAACTTATCAATGCATCCATGGTTGCATCAGAAAACGTTTTTAATCCCCCGCCTCTTCTTTCAGACAGTTTTTTCTGGAAATAACTCACGAGTAAAGGAATATCCGATTTCCTCTGGCGTAATGGCGCGACTTTAACCGGTATAACATTCAGCCTGTAAAAAAGATCTTCTCTAAAGGATTCCTCCTTTATCAAGTTGTTGAGGTCCTGGTTGGTTGCAGCTATAATACGAATATTTACTTTGATTTGTTTAGTGCTCCCTACCCGTTCGAAATTCTGTTCCTGCAGTACCCTGAGGAGTTTAACCTGAAGGTTGGGGCTCATATCACCAATCTCATCTAAAAAAATGGTTCCCTCATCAGCCAGTTCAAAACGCCCTATACGAGTCCGATGAGCGCCGGTAAAGGCGCCTTTCTCATGTCCGAACAACTCACTTTCCAAAAGTTCACCCGGGATGGCACCACAATTAATAACAATCAAGGGTTTATCGAA
>JAUXDD010000218.1 GCA_030618465.1 Desulfobacteraceae bacterium | reverse complement strand
TGCGCTTGCAATTGCATCAATTCCGTTCATATTCAGTTTTTTTACAATTGTATTTTCAAATTGTAACCGGTCCAATGCTTTTTTTGCATCTGCCACCACCAGTACCTTCTTCAGCTTTCTACCGTGATACGTACTGTCAACATTGGTTAAAACCACTTTGGTAGTGGTAGCGCACCCGGCAAAAGCGATCATGGAACAAACAGCAATTATTTTTATGAATGATAATTTCATGAGTTACCTCTTTCTTACATTTATCCAAAATTTTAACTGGAATTAATTCATCAAAGACTTGATATGAGACTTACACAGTTGAAATTAATAGCAGTTTATTGTATGTTCTGTCAAAGATTTTATGGGACTGGTTTGGATTCCGTATCATTTTCACCGGATTCATCCGGTGTGGTCTCTTTCGGGCTGAATAGTCTGAATGGGAATTGAATGGTTTTCTTAAAGATATCTAATATGCTCCCGGTTACGGAGTCTTCAGAAAACAGTCTTACGTCAGGATCTTTTATCGGGCCTTTAATTTTAATGGGCATTGCGGAAACACTTCTCTCATCTTTGCTCACTTCCCTGCCGACACCGGGAATAATAGTAACAATGGCATCAAAAGTTTTAAAGAAAGCGGCCATCACCACTAAATCGAGCTCCATTTTGCCCAGGTCAACCCGGCCGTCTCCATAAAGATTCATACCTTCTCCCTTAATCATCAGATCGTTAATGTGCAGGATATTATCTTTAATTGTTCCGGTCATCTTTATTTCGGAATACGGGTACCCCCCTGAAAAAAAACTCTTTAACTGGCCTCTTGAAAACAAATCGGTAACGTTCACAATTTTAAGGACACGCGTCATGACTGTCATACCTTTTATCCTGCCATCTCTTGCACTGAACTTGACATCCCCATTTTCCCAGTTACCGGGGACCCCTTCCAGGTCTACGCCCAGACGAAACAATCCGTTAATTTTGTCGGTTTTAATACCCGTGCATGAAAAAAAATCCTCAAACTGAATTTTTTTGTTATTCATTGTTGAAATTTCTACAGACGTTCGGGCGGGAGGTATACCAATAACACCGGTGGTTTCAATACCGCATATTTCACTGGTATTAATAGAAACAGACGTTTTTCCCTTTGCTTCCATATTTATCCTGCCTGAAAGATTCTTCCATTTATATTTTCCGGTATAGTCAATTTCGGTTGCAGTAGAGATCGGCTTATCCGGGGTATAGTCAAACTGTTTTACCTGAAAGTCTATTTTACCCAGAACGGTCAGATCAGACATGAGATCATACGGCGCAGTTGTCCGGTCTGCCTCCGGCTTTTTGGAATCAGGAGCATCATTGCGTGTGGACGTTTCTTTTTTGAAAGACTTAAATATGTTTAAAAGATTGTTTGCAGAAATGTAATCTGAATTCACTTTCAGATCAGTTAAAATCTGGTTGCCGGCAAGAGAGACCCGCCCACTGGTCATCATTAAGTCGCTGTTCAGGGACAGTGAAACATTTTCCAGCTCAATTTGTGATTCCCTGCCTTTAATCGCTGCCTGACTAATCTTAATCGTATTGTCATCCTTCAAATGAAAACGGAATCCCGACATTTCCAGGGAGCCCTGGAACAGGTTCTCAATGGGTTTTTCGAAAATATACTGCAGGCTGCAATCACCTTCCACTTTTCCGGATAACAGGTTGTTTTCCTCAAGCATTTGATCCAGTGTATGTTTACTCAGGATCCCTTTAAATCCGGCATTTATACCCATGCCAGGTCCTTTATTATAATGTATCCAAAAGCTGGCCTTTTCATCCGGAGCAATAATCGTGAGTTCCTTTAACAAAATCCTTTCCCCGGACAGGTTAAGGTCAATTTGAGTTGTTATGACTTTTTCCTGTTCTTTTGATGAAAGGATTCTGCAGTTTAAAAGAATTGCATTTTCTTCCAATGTGATTTTCAATGGATCAAGGGTACAGGGAAAACGTGGAAAGAACGCTTCCGGTATCCAGTTCTTTTTCTTTATCCATCCAGCCACAGCGTTGCCCGGTGTCCCCTTCACCTCAAGCGTACCCCGAAATTCCTTCCATAATGAGTGGTTCAAATCGCATTTTATTTCAAACTGCCGGTCGTAAACATCGGTTATACAATTGGATATGCGAATATGGTTTTGACTGATCTGTATATCTGCCAATCCCACAATAACTGATTCAGGGAGCAACGGACTCCGGATGTCCAGTTCTTTAACATCAATGTTACAACCGTATTCCCATTTCGACGGATCATTTGCAGGTCCTTTAATTTTCAGGTTTTCTATTAACACCACCCCTTTCATCGAATGAGCCAGTTCGGTTATTTTTGCCGTAAGTTCCGGCCAGGATGTTAATTCCCCATGCAGGGGGCCGACATATATATTTGCATCAATATCTTTAACATCCAGGCTGATCGTGTCTTTACCCCAGTTGACCATCCCTGTTGATTCATGTATCTGGTGGGACCCGATCTTTCCCACCAGGTTTTCCCAGACAATCCGGTCATTATAAAATTCAAGGATTCCCTTTTTTATTCCGGCCGGATGCTTCAACCATTGGCATGTAATCCTGCTGTCAGAATCTATGATATTTACTTTCACATTAACACGGTCCAGGGTGTCTCCCAGGCTGAGGTGGCACAATGCCCGGCCCTCAATACTCTTTATTTTGTCCAGCACATGGATAACGTCATTACCAAGAAGCCCTTTCAGCAGGTCGGGAAGCCCTGCCAGATCAGCATCAACATCAACGCCAACCATAAAATCCATGCCGTCTTCTCCAAGGTCAAGCTTCAGGGTACCGTTTCTCCCCTGAATATCCCCGATTCGTGCGGATAGTCCTTCTCCTGTCAGCACGGAGTCCTTAATGACAACAGGCCCGCCTGCGTCTTCAAGATGAAGGTTTAATTCTGACAAATGGACGATTGCCGTTTCCACATCAGCCGTAATCAACATGGCATCCAGTTCACTGAAATCCGATGTTTTACCTTTAAATACATAACCTCCTTTTTTTACCGTGCCACCACGGACAATGTCGCATACAATACCCGCCACTTCGCTTTCTCCAAAAAGCAGCAGAACTTTTTCTCTTGCTTCTGTCAGGTTTATGTTTTCACCGCTGATATCCATATCCCAGATTGATTCTGCTGAAACATCGGTGGAAGCCGCACTGGTTTGCCCGGGAATTGTGAAATGTATCCTGATATCCAGATTGTCGGCAAAGGTTGTCCGGCACGTGCTTTCAATATCAACCATCTCATGCGTTACGGTAACAGCGGCATCAAGGTCTGAGAGTTCAAGCGGCAGGGTGTTCCCGGCAAAATTTTTCAGTACGCCGTCAGAAGGTAAAAGCACATGACCATTTTTCACAACAACGGTAATTGACGGTAAGGAGGAGGACTGGCTCTTCTTTTCCGGGACTGGCTCTTCTGGTTTTGCATCAGGTCCGGCAAGCGTTTTAACGATTACATCCGGATCATTCAATACAATTTTTAAACCGATACTTTTTGAAAAAAGAGACCAGAGATCAATAGCCACATTTGCTTTTGCAAGCGTTATTTTCACCCTGTCATGATAGAGTTTTGTCCGGGTTAATATTATATGCGGCCCGGGAAACCAGGACCATGAAATATCTTCAATTTCCGCCCGAATATTAAAACGGACGGCCAGCTGGTTTTTAATCGCTGCTTTTACCGGCTCCTGATGAACTAAATAGGGAGCAATAAACATTGCAACGATAATAACAAACAGAACGATAATGGTGATTAATAATTTATTTTTCATATGATGCGCAAAAGACTGGTGCAAATCGAGTAAAAAATCATTTAATTCGGATCATATATACCATAGATGGGGAAATCGCAAAATTTATCTGTCAGTTCAGCGGATTTTTTATTTGGATTTGAATATCACATTTGTTTATGACGGGTTTTTATTTTTTTTTCTCGTTCCCAGGCTCTGCCTGGGAATGAATACCTTGAGGCTCCGCCTCCATTAACGAGGCAGAGCCTCGACCCATGCATTTCAAGGCAGAGCCTGGAAACGAAGAAAACGTATTTCGTAATATCGGATTTATTATTTTCTGTTCGAAAATTTGTAGGGTATCGGGTGGAACCACCTTGGTTCAATTTAATGCGTTTTGTTTTCGGTAATTGGCTTTATAAAAAGATTCCGGTGATATGTGCAACCACCGGATAATAATCATACCTCAAAAATACAGATTATTCATAGATAGCTGATATCATTATTTAAGATAAAAGTATAACAGCTATCACGGTCATCTTTGTTGCCTCACCGGATCGGGAAAAACCTTTTCGAGTTCACCGCTTGAAACGGTGAAATTAAATAAAATTAAAATCTACCCTGACACTATTCTATTTTTTTTCCCGGCTGCCCAGAATCTTTTCCAGGATCACTTTTGAAATCATGTATGTGGGTTTTATACCTTCTTTTCCCATTGCACCCGCCGCAAGCGTACCCCCGGTCATAATAGGATTGTCTGAAGCATAGTAGGCATAACGCAGTTTAATATCTTTGGATATATTTCCTTTTAATATGGCGGCACTGACTGCCCTCTGATAATGTCCGCCTTCCATTTCCAGGCCAACGGTTTTCCAGTCAGCCTGAAGTCTTTTCAAAATATTTATGTTTTGGAGAGATGTGCCTAAAACCGTTACCATAGGGCCCACATACACATTAATGGAATCATCATGGAAATCATTTATGTGCAAATCATTTTCAAAAACATAATTCTCTGCCGTACCTTCAAATACATGCCCGGTGGCCAGCATGATATCCCCCTTTTCGCCGGACAAAATTCCTGCTTTACCCATGATGGATATGGAAGACAGATCAAAACGGATTTCGGTCTCATCCTCTGAAAGCGGTTTAAGAAGGTTTTCCATCAGTTCAAATGCCTGTGCCCCGAATGCATAATCCATAACCAGAATAACCGGTTCTTCATCTGAACCAGCGGTTTTTCTAATTTTAAGTTCCGGATGAAACGTAACTGATTTAAGGAGTGACGTATCTATCACCTGGCAATCAATATTTGCCCCTGAATTGTCAGGGAGTTCATATAATCCATGCCCGCCGGCATAGCTGACAATATCGTCACCAGAATCACGTAACTGGTAAAAAAAATCGTACATACCTTTTTTGGATTTTACTTTCAGTTTTTTCTTTTTGACAGCAGCATACCCGTAAATGACATTTATGATGCTGTGCAGATTTGCACTGATGATATGGACAGGACGATCCTGAAGATTAAGTTCAACAAGCTTTTCTTTAATATTATTGGCCCAGAGTTTACCATTTTTCTGATGTCCGATTATATTCATCAATGATGGTGTTAAATATATCACCAGGGCATCGTCCCTTGATTCCATCTCTTGTTCCACCCGTTTGCCAAGATTGTAAATCAGGGAG
>JAUXDD010000208.1 GCA_030618465.1 Desulfobacteraceae bacterium | reverse complement strand
CACAAAACAGGCTGCCAGTTGTCCCAGTTCCCGGCCGGCATTCATAAGGGTAGGGGAGTTGGGCAGAAACTTGAATTCCGCCATGAGATTGTAAAAGACCTTTTCCATCTTTTTTACATCCGATGATTTTCCGTATTTTTTTTCAGCCTTTGCAATATGATGGGCTACCCGCCGGAACATCTCTTCCGGGGTTTCAATAATGTTGCCTTTACTGTCCTTTTTCAGGTATCTTCTTTCAAGGACAGTGCGGGCGTTATCCGAAAGGACAGGTCCGTTCTTTTTGAAAATAGACTTGGTCAACCGGACAGGAGAAGCCTTTGAAAGTCCAAATTCCATGAGTTTGGCCTCGATCATTTTTTCAATAAAGGGCAGGGGGATGGTGTTAAGATCGGTTTTGTCAATTTCTTTCTGTAAAAAACGGCTGATATCCAGAGCCTGCTCTGAATTGATAGAGTTTCCTTTGATTAAAATATCCGAAAACAGGCTGTCATCCCATTTGTGGGTGCTTAAATCAATACGGCCATCTTCCGTAACAATAAATTTACCTTTTCGAGCCATTTGTTTTCTCCTGTGAATTTTGAGCCTGAAATCAGGTTTAATCCGTAGCGTCCAGTTGAGTTAAAATTTTATCATGCACAGAGGGCATGACGGGGACCAACAATGGGAGGAATACAATTCATCCGCCGGGCAACTACTTTTCTATTAAACACACATTATGTTGTGTGTCAAGAAAAAAATTACACAATATCTTCTATGCAAGCATCATTCCGAATACCAAGTCGGGTCAGGGAAAAATCATATTTTGTGGGGTCATCGGGGGATATCGTATTAAAACCAGCGGTTATTTCAAGCGCTGTTATCATGTTGGCCTGCTTTCTTTTTGTCAGCTCCAGGCGGAGGCTGATTTTATGCATGTGGGTGTCCAGCGGAATGATCAGGCTGGACGGGGATATGCCTTCCCAGCCCCCCGGGTCCACATCATCTTTTCTTGCCATCCATCTTAAAAAAAGATTCATCCGTTTACAGGCGCTTCCTTTTTCAGGCAGGGGGATCAGGTGGCCGGGGCTGTTTTTTCCTGCGGCAAGCTGATGGGAAAAATTTGTCAGCGCGGGGATTAGTGTTTTATCGTTGGGATACATTCCGTTTAAGAAGCAGGTATTGAGCGAACCAAAACGATTCACCGTTTTTTTTATATTGTTGAGCAGGGATGAAAGCTGTTTGCCGTCGGCAAACCGGTGTTTGAAATATTTTAGTTTTCCGGAAACAGACGGGCAGGATGAATCCATCAGAAACTGACAGGGGGAAGGCCCCATTAAATTGAGAACCGATGAAACACTTTTTAAAATCTGTGTCACCCTTCCGTATGCAAGGGCGGATGCAATCAAACCGACAATTTCCCGATCCCTGATGTTTTTGTAAGCATAAAGGAATTCAAGGGGGTCCGGGTGAACATAGGCACGTTTGTTGTATTTTTTATATAAGGTGTCCAGTCTGGTTTTTAAATTTTCGTTATTCATAATTTTCCCCATCGATCACCCCGGACACAACATAACCATATTTAAATGATTTTTCGAACCCGTTACGGCATCACCCCATATTTTTTCAGCTTCTTATGCAGCGTCTTTCGGGTAATCCCCAGCCGCCGGGCCGTTTCACTTTTATTCCCGCCGGCTGATTCCAGGGTTTTTAAGATGGTTTCCCTTTCAACCTGATTCAGGGGGATACTGCTGTTATCAGCTGAATCCGGTTGATTCGGCGTGTTTGTCAGATTTCCATGAGGCGAGTCCGTTTGTAACTGAATCGCCGGTAAATCCATATCATCAATATAGTCCGATCGTGCAAGAACAACTGCTCTTTCAACAAGATTCATCAGTTCCCTCACATTGCCGGGCCAGCTGTATTTAATCAGGCAATCCATGGCTGCAGGGGAATACCCTTTGATTTTTTTTCGATTTTTTTTAGAAAACATGCCCAGGAAATGCTGGGCCAGCAGGGGGATATCTTCATTTCTTTTATTTAACGGTGGTATGTCAATGGTGACCACATTCAGTCGGTAATACAGGTCTTCTCTGAGTGTCCCCTGGGCTATCAGCTTGATCAGGTTTTTATTTGTTGCCGCAATAATTCTCACATCCACGGGAATGGACTGGTCGCCGCCTACGCGGGTCACTTCTCGTTCCTGGAGTACGCGAAGCAGTTTAACCTGCATGGAAACCGGCATTTCACTCACTTCATCCAAAAAAAGACTGCCTTTGTGGGCCTGAACAAAACGGCCCTCTTTTCGTCGGTCTGCGCCGGTAAATGCCCCTTTTTCATGGCCGAAAAGTTCGGATTCAAGCAGGGTTTCAG
Source organism: Desulfobacteraceae bacterium (assembly GCA_030618465.1). GTDB lineage: Bacteria > Desulfobacterota > Desulfobacteria > Desulfobacterales > SURF-7 > JAUXDD01. The sequence continues at coordinate 3,308 of JAUXDD010000208.1, read as the reverse complement.
TTATGGCGGCGCAGTTTATCTTAACAAAAGGACCGTCTCTTCTTGCGCTGTTATAGTGAATGGCACCGGCAACGAGTTCTTTGCCAGTGCCGGAATCCCCTGATATTAAAACAGTGGCCTCGCTGGGTGCTACCTGCTCAACGGTTTCAAGGAGTGCTTGCATTACCGCACTACGACCAATGATGTTCTGCTGGTCAAACTGTCTGTCCAATGATTCTTTTAATACCCGGTTTTCTTCTTTTAACCGGGTATGTTCCATGGCTTTTTCCATGGTGACTTTCAGTTTATCAAAGTCCAGGGGCTTGGTGAGGTAGTCGTATGCGCCTTTTTTAAGGGCATCGATAGCGGTTTCAACAGATGAATAGGCGGTCATGATGATGACCGGTATGGTGGGATTGTAGAATTTTATCTGTTCCAGGGCTTCAATTCCGGAAACCTTGAGCATGCGGATATCCATGAGTACCAGATCAAAGGGCGATTTCTTTACCTGTTCGATTGCCGTGAATCCGTCATCTGATTCGAAAATCGTATACCCCCATCCGCCAAGCAGGGTTTTTAACATGGTACGATGGGCCTGGTCATCGTCCACAACCAGTATGGAAATGCTATCCTTCATTAGAATTGTCCTTTACCCTGCGCGGAATAAAGATGGTGAATATGCATCCCTGTCCGGGGGTGCTTTCCACATGAATGTCGCCATTATGGGATTCGATAATATTATGAACAATAGCCAGCCCCAGGCCGGTTCCTGATGATTTAGTCGTAAAGTAGGGATCAAAAATATTTGCCAGATTTTCTTTGGAGATACCTGTACCGGTATCAGATACTCTGACGGAAATTCCGTCTTTTACTTCGTGCTTCATCAATTCAACCGAGATTGTTCCATTACTTTCCATTGCTTCCATTGCGTTCAGATAAAGATTTAAAAATACCTGGCTTAGTCTGTCAGCATCCACTTCAGCTACCATCGACTCTTCAGGGAAGTTTTTTTCAATACGGATATGTTTTTCTGATGCATTTTTTTCAATAAGCCTCAATGAATCGATTATGATAGTTTTGACGTCTGCAGGCTTCGGGGAAATATGAACCGGTTTTGAAAACTCCAGGAGCTGCCCCACAACCCTGTTTAATCGTTCCACTTCCTGGATCATGATGCCTGCTGTCTGCTGATCTTCAGGATTATCACTGTATCTTTCCCTGAAATAGGTGGCAAACCCTTTTATAGAACTCAGCGGGTTTCGTATTTCATGGGCAACACCTGCAGCCAGTCTTCCAATAGAAGCCAGACGCTGGTTTCTGGCAATAACTTTTTTTAATGACCGGATTTCCGTGAGGTCTTTAAATAACAGAACATAGCCGAGAAATGTTTTGTTTTCATCATACAACCGGGTCGCGCTGGCTTCCAATGGTATGGTTTCACCGTCTTTTTTCTCACAGTCAATTTCCTTTTCAACCACACCTGAGGAAGTTTCCAAATTGTCCAGTAACGAAACCAGCTGTTTTGGAAGAATTTCAGATGCATGTTTTTCGATGATGATTCCGGATGAAAAACCGAGGATCGACTCCGCCACATGGTTACAGGATGCCACTCTTTCTCCGGCATCCAGTGCAACAAGGCCGATGGGCATGTTTTCCACAAGATTGTCTGAAAACGCCTTGATTTTTGAAAGAGAGGCTTTGGTTACACGGTAGTTATGGGTGAAGAAAAGAATGATGATGCCGGCAAAGCCGATGAGCAGCATGATGCCGGACATAATTACCGCATGACGGGTATCTGTTTTTTCTGCCTCAATCATCGTGTCTGTTTTCAGTCCTACAAAAATAATGTATTCAGACAGCCCCACATTTTCCCAGTTTCTCATGTGAGGGCGGCACAATTGCCGAAACATTTTCAGTGTATTTTGACGCCTTCCCCCGAAATGCCTGCCGCGCATGGGCATGCCTGCAGGCATACCAGTGGGGGAAAATCGTCGAACCACCTCAAATACGTTTTCTCCTTCCGGGTGACTGACCAGTTGCCATTTCAGGTTTGTTGAATTGACAAGTTGCCTCAGGTTCAGTTCACTTCCGTATACTCTTCCGATATTTTTGACATCATTGTGCGCCAGGATGATTCCGTTTGCATTTACAACGAAAATATAGGCAATATCCGGTTGTAATGCGGTTTCCACCAGAAGATTTTGAAGTTCCCGGGCGCTCCAGAATTCACCCATCAGCCCGGTACGTGTGCCTGCCTCAAATGATCGAATTAAGGCCGCACCTTTTTCAAGGAGAAGGCGGGTACTGTTTTCCCTCTGGCGATGAATATTTTCAATGGCCATAAAAGCGGCAATGGGCAGCAGGACAATGACCGCACCGATAAATATCCACGGGGGGATAATTGTCAGAAGCCTGGTTTTCCCTTTATTCATTTCCATCATAATTAAATATGGTCAGCAAATTGTGTGCCGTTGTGGAATATGCCGGAATGAAAAAAGTGCCACAAAGGCACGAATACACAAATACACAAAGGAAAGACAATATTGAACATATATTCCTCAGATCCCGGCTATAAGTACCGGGCATGGATAGTTTGTATCCAGGTGTAACCACTTCTGATGGATACAAAGTATTCAGTTTGAATAGTACCATAAATGAAAAAAATATTCCATATACAGTTTGGGAAAAAATAAAACATTAAAATTCCAACAGGTTATTCGGATATTAAGCCTTCCGGAAAAACAGGTGGCATGCTGCTTGCTCAAAAGAGTCTTTAAGAACAACATTTAAATATTACAAACAAAGGAGACGACAAAATGAAAAAGAGTATCACACGAAACATCGTTATTGCAGTGGCTGTTGTTGCTATTTCCGGCTTCGGATCAACCGCATTTGCAGGCCGGGGTATGGGGCATGGCGGATCAGGAAAGTATAACGGGGGGGATAGTGGGGATGCCGGAGGACCCGGTCAGTATCATGGAGCATGTATGGGATATGGCAGCAATAAACAGCTTGACAGCGAAACAGTAAAGAAACTCAATGCCGAGCGGGAAAAATTCTATAACGGTACCGGAGATGTCAGAAAAAAGCTTTTCCAGAAAGATCTTGAACTGCGAAGTGAGCTTGCCAAAGATACTCCGGATGCAAAAAAAGCCGAAAGTATCCAGAAAGAAATTTCGGATCTTGAATCTGTATTTGCCCGGAAACGAATTGCCCATATGATTGAGATGAAAAAGATTAATCCGGATTTCAGACCGGGCCATGGAGGAAAAGGTCGCAGGGGATGCGGGAGATCCGGGAATAGATAGTAAAGCGGGGATGGAAGTCCG
>JAUXDD010000226.1 GCA_030618465.1 Desulfobacteraceae bacterium | reverse complement strand
CCGCTTCCAAAAACTTCGGAATAACGGACGAGCAGTTTAAGATAGGGATGATCGTAAGGGAAAAGTTCCCATAAAATAATTTCAGACTTTATACCGAGCGCGCCATACCCCATGACCAGAGTAATTGCAATTACAACGGCCATTACAGACTTTCTGCGATTTACAAGGAACGTACATAATCGATCCATCTTTGTCTTTTCCTCAGGCATTTAAATATTCTCCCCCACAAAAGAATTTTATATAAAAAACAATCTATTGATTAATTGCAAAAAAATATACAATTAACTGTCACCGAGTATGTTGATCTGTTGCCATGACTGTCCCTTGCTGTCTGAAATATAAATCCAGCTTTCTTTGCCCACTGCAACAAAACCGTTAGTGCCCTTCTGTGTAATTCCGTACAACCATCCATATTTGATATGCGGTTCAACGAAAGAAACGGAAAAGTGCTTCCCGTTATCAATACTTACCACCATGTTGCCGTTTCCACCAAAAACGATTGTCCCGTTTCCGTTTGAAGTGACTCCGAACAAATGTGATTTTGGAATGATACTGTCTTTAATGTGTTGCCATGTTTTACCGCCGTCGGTTGTTCGGGTAACATAGCCGTCAATACCCACAGCCCATGCGGTCATTGGATCAAGAGCTTCAACGTCAAACAGGAATTCACCACCGACCATATCAAAGCTTTCCTGGGAAAAACCGAAAAAACCAGCCTGATGTTTCCAGGTTTTACCGCCGTTTTTTGTATGATAAGTATATCCGAATTCACCCACTGCCCATCCGTTTTGTGCATCGCAGAAAGAGACATCCTTTAATATAAAATCACCGTCACAGAACTGGACCTGCCATGTTTTTCCACCATCAGTTGTGTTTAAGATAGTGGTTTTTTCGGTTACAATCCACCCGTTTTTGGTGTCGGCAAAACTTACACCCATTAGAAACGTTGTAACAGGGCTCTTTTGAATTTCCCAGGTTTTTCCACCATTTTTTGTATGAATAATTGTTCCTTCATCACCCACTGCCCAACCGTTTTTGGTATCTGTGAATGAAATTGCGTTTAATGTATAATCGATACCGGTATGTGATTTTGTCCATGATTTTCCACCATCGGTTGAATTAAGGACAGTTCCCCAGCGACCGCAGGCCCATCCATCCTGTTCTGTAGGAAAACAGACCGAAAACAGGTCGTTTTTAACCCCCTTATTTTTTTGTGCGCTAAAAGACACCGGCACGAAAGTTAAAATGATAAAAAGTAAAATTGTAATAAAACCAAATAAATTGCCTGGAATAATACGATTCGTTTTTTGCGTGTAGTTTGCAAAAAACTTAAAAAACAATGACATGAAAACTCCTCTCAAAAAAAACTCAAATAAAAAACTTATATTTCCCCAAAAATCATTGTTTAGAGAATCCAGCAATATATATTAAAATAAAAAGAAAACAAGGCTTATTTTGAGGGGACAAAAGGTTGAACAAAATTCAATCCTCAATTTGTGTGGCGGTAAAGAAAGAAATTCAACCCTTGTTTATTTTTCTTTGATTTTCAATCCAGTCTATTCTGCTCCAGAGTCCCTGGAGAATTCGGACTTCGCGGGCATCAAGAATTGAACGCCCGAATATCCGACGAAATGTTCTCAGAAGATGATCCGGGTTCTGCGCATCAAGATAATCGATATCCAGAAGTGTTTTTTTCATGTGTTGAAACATGTTTTCAATGTTTTTCCCGGATGCGGGGATCTTATTTTTTCTGTTCAGATATTTTTTAGAACAAGAGAGTTTGCTGAATTCATACAGGCATATGGCAGCAGCCTGGGCAAGATTCATTGAAGGGAAATCTTCACTTGCCGGGATCGTGACAAAACATTGACAGAGGTCAAGCTCTTTTGTGAAAAGGCCTTTGTCCTCACGTCCGAAAACAAGTGCTGTACGTGTGTTTGCAGGAAGTGTGAAGAACAACTCTGCCGCTTCAGGGGGATGAAGAAGCTCTTCCCTGTATTTTCCGAATCGGCGGGTCGTACCAAATGAAAACTGACAGTCTTCCAAGGCTTCGCCAAGGTCTGAAAATATTCCTGCATTGTCAAGAAATACACCCGCTTTTAAAGCCATGTTTCTTGCATCGTTGTTTTTATGATCAACCTGTGGATTAACAAGGCGCAGGTCAGAAAAACCGAAATTCATCATGACCCGGCATACAGACCCGATATTCAATGCTCCCCGGGGCTCAACAAGAACTATGCAGATATTTGAAAAATCCATTAAATACAAGTAGCAGAATCATACTGTCAAATCAAATTTATTTCCGGACAATGCTCTGGCAATTACAGACACAGGATGCAACACTTCATAAGGGGTGTTCATTTCAATCTGCCATTTACAGGTTTCACAATCCGTTATTACAATATCCGGTTGTAATGATTTAATTTGCCTGAACAGATCGTTGCCTATATCCTGTGCGATCTGTTCGAATTCTTTCTTAAAACCATAGGTGCCGGATATTCCACAACACTCAGAATGTAAGAGTTTTAATTCAAGACCCGGAATTCTTTTCAGAACTTCAACAGAATAGATAACGCCGCCCATCCGTTCAAGATGACATGGCGAATGATAGGCAGCTGTCAGATTGAGAGGCTTCATATCGGGAATATTTTTTTGAAGAAATTGTTTGCAGATATATGATGTGATGTATTCAATATGAGAAGAAATGGTGCTGGTATCCATTTCCAGCAGATTCGGGTATTCATGCTTGAGTGCAAACGTGCAGGATGAAGAAGAAACAACAACTTTTCTGTTCGTTCCTCCAATTGATTTTTCAAGGGATTTAATATTGTATGCCGCATTTCGTCTGGCTTTTGATAAAAAGCTGTTCGCTATAAGTGGGACCCCGCAGCATTTTTCATTTGTAAGGGTCACACCGATATTCATGGCATTGAGAACACACAATACATCTTTTCCAAGTTCATGGTCATTGTAATTCACATAACATCCATGGAAATAAACAACCCTGGTATCATAATCTTCCTGTGTGGATCGGCAAGAGTTAAACCAGTGATGAAACGTTCCCCTTGCGTATTCAGGTAAGGTTTTTTTTGAGGAAATGTTTAAGAAAAAGTCCAGGAGCCGTTTTACAGGAAAAAGGCGGGTAAAAAAGTTAAATACAGGACCGGCAAAAGTGGCAATTCGACCGGTTAGATCGGTATGGCTTAACAGCATATCCCGAAGCCTGAATTTTTTCGGGGAATATTTCCATTTAGCATTCTGAATGATGTCTGCGATTTTAACATCTGAAGGGCAGGCTATTTCACAGCGCTTGCAATTGTTACAGTATTTCAGAGATTCGTCCAGAAGGTTTGGATTTTTTATTCTTAACCGTTCCGTATCCGGTCCGGACTGTTTGGGGCCGGGATACAGGTGAGTAACCCTGGCAACCGGGCAGTATGCAGTGCAGACAGTGCATTTTATGCAATGGTCAAAACTGATGTTTTCAAGGTTAATCATGAATGGTTTAAAATCCTGTCTGCCGCGTAATACCCGGAACTAACGGCAACACCGCCTCCTGTTCCTTCAGTTACCGGATCATAATGTGAAAGTATGGCGCCTGAGCAATATAGATTTTTTATGGTTTTACCGCTATTGTCAAAGGGATTGAGCTGATCATTGGTATTTACACCGAAATTAAAAAATGGGTGTCCGGCTGGATGAAAAAAATCATGAGAATACCATGTTTTTCTGTTTTTGGTATATTCAACAATTAAATCAAAAACCGGTTCCTTGATACTTTCTGATTCACTGATCATCCCGCCGGAAAAGAAACTTCCTGTTGCAAGAACATAGAATGTTCCTGTTAAGTGGGTGTCCGGATTATTTTGTGTGATGATATAATCAACTCTATTATTTTTAATATACCCTTTTTTAACCCGGTCACCTGCTATATATACCCCGCCGAGATCGGCAAATCTGGATTTCAGAGCATTGTCAAGACGCATTCCGAGGATGGACGGGGGAAGGGTGGGAATTTCATAGATAAAAAGCCCGGTCAGGTCGCAGAGACGAGAAAGAATATTGCCTGAATTATAAATACCTAAAAAAGCAGGAATGCCTGCAATTTTGGAATTCCCGGCAATTTTTTTTATCTGGTCGGCTATTTCATCAATATGACTGCCCATGTCAAATATTCGGCTGATATCGATTGATCTTAAATTACAATTGTTTTTCAAACCGGTCATGCTGTCCGGGAGCTGGATTGAACCTGTAACGATCTTACATCTGTTGAATAAAGAATTCTTTTTCAGGTTCGATGCAACCACTTCCGGGTAAAAATCCCTGAATCCCTCCATATTGATAATGGCAATCCCTGGATTGTTTTGAAAAGCTTCCATGATATGCTGATTAAAAACACTTTTTTGAGACAAAAAAGATGGTTTCAGGGTGCCAAGGGATGTGACATGAAAATGGTTATTTTGTTTATTTGAAAATAGTTCAAGTCCCTTCAAGTTTACTTGATCGCCAAAGTAAGAAAGGGCCATTTCAATAACATTTCTACCGTATTTGGAATAGGGGTGTCGGGGATGGGAATGGATAAAGTCATTTAATTCATCAAATGGTGAAAAGACGATATTTTTCCCAGGATGAAAGCCGAGCAGATCGATGGAACCGGAGGAAAAGTGTAGCGCATTCATACCGGCTGAAATAATTGCACAGCTCAATCCGTTTTCCGCACATCGGATACCGCATGTGAGACCTGAAATTCCTCCGCCAATGATTATACAATCCACATTCATTTTTTTTTATTATCCTGGGCCAGTTTGCCGGCACCGAACAGCCCTTCGTACAACCAGTAAGTAAATTCAGACTCTCTTAAGGTATCACCCCATAATACTGGTTTAATTCCTTTCCAGCGTTCTTCCAGAAAATCAATAAGCATCTTTAAAGAGTCATCGTTGCCTGTGATTTCTGACAGGAGTCCTGAAGCCCTGTACGAGCATAGTTCTCCCTGGCAGGGACCCATACCCAGTCTGGTTCTGCGGCGCAGGTCAACTATATCTTTTACGAGAAGGTTGTTGAAAGCATAGCGAATTTCATCTTCCGTCACCATTTCGCATTCACAGATTATGCATCGTTGTTCACCTTTTTTAAAAATATCATGAATTCGTTCACCGTGACG
>JAUXDD010000061.1 GCA_030618465.1 Desulfobacteraceae bacterium | reverse complement strand
GATGCGTCCATAAATGCCGCAGATTATGTATATATTATGCATGAAGGAATGATCAAAGCCGAAGGCACACCAGATGAAATTAAAGGTTCAAAAGATATTCGTGAAGCTTATCTTGGTATGTAAAAAATTGAACCTGTGTAATCTGTAGGAAAAAGAATTCTATGTAAACCTGATGGCGGAAATTCTTTACATGACGCCGGAGCAGGTAGATGAACTGGATATTGTTTTTTTCAGTGAGCGCTTCCGGTATAAACGGTTTGACCACATAGAGTGAAACTCCAGCCTCAACACCCTCAATAACATTCTGTTTCCGGTCTGCCCTGATATCGCTTATTTTATTTAATGCGAACCATTACAAGCTGATTGCATCGCCATATGACATATGATAAACTGTGTTTCAATTAAGCCGCTTTTTAAATGGAGATCACTTCGTTTTTTACTTGACCTTAAAAAATATTGTCTGCTATAGCCTCTTATCTTTCATAACAGGTACACGGCATTATTTTTTCACCCCAAAATGCACGACTGAGCACATACATGAATAAACATGATTTCATCCGGGAAATAGAGTGTGACGGCAGAAACTATAATATTTTCGATATCAACATTATCGAGCAGAAAGGTATTGCCCCTATCCGGAAATTACCTTTTTCAATAAAAATTCTTGTAGAAAATCTCTTACGAAAACTCGACGGCCGGTTTGTAACAGAAGATGATGTTATCCATATTGCCGGATGGAAGAAAAAATACGATACGCCCGTTGAAATCCCATATTATCCCGGCCGCATATTGATGCAGGATTTTACGGGAGTCCCGGCAATAGTGGATCTTGCAGCAATGCGGGATGCTGTAAAAAAGCTTGGGGGCGATCCTGAAAAGATTAATCCCCATGTGCCGATTGATCTGATTATTGACCATTCATTGCAGGTTGACTTCTTTGGAACGTCCGATGCTCTTGAAAAAAATGTTGAAAAAGAATACCAGCGAAACAGGGAAAGATACCTGCTGTTAAAATGGGCACAGAAAAATTTCAATAATTTCAGGGTGGTACCGCCTAATTCAGGAATCTGTCACCAGATTAATCTTGAGAACCTTGGGAATATCGTCAGCTTTGAAGAAAAAAACGGACAGGTCACAGCTTTTCCGGATACGCTTATCGGCACGGATTCTCATACCACAATGATAAACGGTATCGGTGTAATGGGATGGGGTGTCGGCGGTATTACAGCGGAAGCCGTTATGCTGGGCCAGCCCTACTGTATTCCAATTCCTGAAGTTATCGGTGTCAGAATAACCGGCGAATTAAATGAATGTGTTACCGCCACTGACCTGGTGCTGACCATCACGGAAATGCTCAGGGAATACAATGTTGTGGACAAATTTGTTGAATATTTCGGCCCGGGAATAAAAGCCCTGGAAATTGGAGACAGGGCAACCATTGCCAATATGGCGCCTGAATACGGCGCTACCCTTGGATTTTTCCCGGTTGATGAAAAAACCGTTGAATACCTTAAAATGACCAACCGGAAAGACAGCGCCGGACTGACTGAAATTTACACAAAAACACTCGGACTTTTTTATTCAGGCGACGAAGAGGTTGAATATACAGATGTTATAGAGCTGGACATCTCCGCTGTGGAACCCTCTGTTGCCGGGCCGGCAAGGCCCAAAGACAGGATCAGCCTGAAAAATATAAAAAGCAGTTTTGGAGAAATACTGAACGGGAAATATGAAAAAAATGCAGGTATAAAATATATTTCAAACTTTTTTGATGAATCCGGTACAAGTACGTTTCGGGAAGCGGTTTTTGAACCCAAGCAGTCACTGACCCATGATTTCGGTCTTGGAAGAGCATCTGTTAAAATCAGAGACGGAAGTATCGTCATTGCGGCCATCACATCATGCTCGAACACCTCAAACCCATATGTAATGATCGGCTCCGGCCTGCTGGCAAAAAAGGCAGTTGAAAAAGGAATCCGAATCTCTCCCTATGTAAAAACATCCATGGCGCCCGGTTCCCGGGTGGTGGTGAAGTACCTGAAAAGTTCCGGCCTTTTGCCGTATCTTGAATCACTTGGATTTCATCTGGCAGGTTTTGGCTGTACCACCTGTATCGGCAACAGCGGCCCCCTTCACCCTGAAATTGAAAAGGTTATCGCTGAAAAAGAATTGGTCGTTACTTCGGTTCTTTCCGGGAACAGAAATTTTGAAGCCAGAATTCATCAGAATGTCCAGGGTAATTTTCTGATGTCCCCCATGCTGGTGGTGGCATTTGCACTGGCCGGAAGAATTGATATTGATTTTGAAAAAGAACCCATTTCACTTGATCCGAACGGCAGGCCGGTATATCTGAAGGACATCTGGCCGACCAGAAAGGAGATAAAAGACATCTCCGATACATATATCAATCCTGAAATGTATGAACAGAAGACCCTGACTATATTTGAAGGAGATACGTTCTGGAAAAACCTGCCGGCCACAAAAAATACCACATTTGATTGGGATGATCGTTCCACGTATATTAAAAAACCGCCCTATTTTAACAATTTCCATCTGGAGCATAAAAAACCTTCAGATATTCATAACGCGAGACCCCTTCTTCTGCTTGGCGACTCGGTAACAACCGACCATATCTCTCCGGCCGGGAAAATTCAGGAAAATTATCCTGCAAGCATGTATCTGGAGAGCAAAAACGTTGCCCCTATCGATTATAATTCATACGGATCCCGCAGGGGCAACCATGATGTCATGGTACGCGGAACATTCGGCAACACCCGTATAAAAAACAAAATCATCACTCCTGATGAGGGCAGCTATACAATAAAATTTCCGGCCAATAAGAAAATGTTTATCTATGATGCCGCCATGGATTATAAAGATGAGCATGTGCCCCTTGTGGTCCTTGCGGGAAAAGAGTATGGCACCGGATCATCCCGGGACTGGGCAGCTAAAGGATCGAGTCTCCTTGGAATTAAGGCAATCATTGCAGAATCATATGAACGGATTCATCGAAGCAATCTCGTGGGAATGGGTGTTCTTCCATTGGAATTTATAAATGGCGACAGCTGTGACAGCCTTGGCCTGGATGGAACAGAGGTATTTAATATTTACGGCCTTGAAGATATTACCCCCAGAAAAAATATCACTGTAAAAGCAGTCAGGGCAAACGGGAATGATATATCCTTTGAGGTGACAGCCCGCCTGGATACGTACATTGAAGTGGAATACTATGAAAACGGCGGCATAATGGGATATGTGCTCAGGCAGTTGTTGAAGGACTGACATTATTTGGTTGAATGAGATATTGACAAAATCCGTAAAGAGTATATACTATTTTATATTTTCTATACACAAATTGAGAGGGCATATGGCGATAAGTATTAGAAATCCACAGGCAGAAAATCTTGCCCGTGAAGTGGCATCAATCAGTGGAGAAAATCTTACACAGGCTATTATTCATGCGCTGGAAGAGCGGCTTGAACGACTCCGTGGGCGTCGAATATCATCAAATACATTCCAGGAAATCATGAATATATCAAATCGATGCAGATCACTTCCCGATGTTGACTCCCGCACACCAGATGAGATTCTCGGCTACAATAAAAACGGAACTTTCAAATAATGGTAATAGATACTTCAGCTTTAATCGCGATACTTATAGGTGAGACTGATTCTGAACTTATTGCAACAGCGATTGCCAACGATTCAAAAAGAATAATCAGTGCCATTTCTGCTTTGGAAACAGGTATTGTTATTGAATCAAAAAAGGGTGAACCTGGCGGTCGCGAGCTTGATTTGATTTTACATCGTTCACACATAGAAATTGTTGCTTTTGATCCGGAGCAATTTGAATTGGCTCGATCTGCATGGAGAATATATGGAAAAGGTCGCCATCCGGCTGGTTTAAATTTTGGAGATTGTTGTTCCTATGCTTTGGCCAAATATTCCGGAGAACCGCTCCTTTTCAAAGGTAATGATTTTTCAAAAACCGATATTCCATCTGTTCAACTATCAATTTGAAAAAATATTTTCACCCCTGTAATATATAATCATTTCCTTTTCAAATAATTATTAAGGAAAATCATGAAGAAAAATAATCGCCCGATTATCGGTATTACCATGGGAGATCCTGTGGGGGTTGGCCCGGAAATCATTTTACAGGCCCTTGATAATCCTCCGGTTTATGATGTATGCCGCCCCATTGTTTTTGGTGATATGAGCATCCTTGATTCTGCAAAAAAATGTATCGGCAGCAGCCTTGATCTTAACGCTGTAAATGATCCTGAATCAGGCAGATATGAAAATGGATGTATAGATATTTTAAACATTTCTAATCTTGATCCGGAAAAAACTTCATGGGGCATGCCTTCGGCTGAAACCGGCAGGGCAATGATCAGCTATATAACCGAAGCAGTCGATATGGCGCTGGACAAAAGAATTGCCGCAATGGCAACCTGCCCTATAAACAAAGTATCCATGAAAATGGCAGGCAGCAGATTCCACGGTCATACGGAACTGCTGGCGGAACATACCCGGGCAAATGAATATGCCATGATGTTTGCCGGGGACAAACTTAAAATTGTGCTGGTGACCATTCATGTTTCATTAAAAGAGGCCTGCGCCATTCTTTCAAAGGAAAATATATTAAAAACAATTGAAATTACTGGCAGAACACTATCTGAGCGTTTTGACACAAAAAAACCGTGCATTGCGGTTGCCGGGCTGAATCCCCATGCAGGGGAAAACGGCATGTTCGGCGATGAAGAAAAGCAGATTATCGAGCCGGCAATAGCCATTGCAAAAAGCAGGGGTCATCATGTGGTGGGCCCGTTTCCGCCGGATACGGTTTTTTATAACGCGTTAAAGGGACGCTATGATGCTGTGGTATGCATGTACCATGATCAGGGTCTGATCCCATTCAAGATGATCCATTTTGAAGACGGTGTCAATATAACCATAGGATTGCCCATCATTCGAACATCTGTTGATCATGGAACCGCGTATGATATTGCAGGAACAGGCAAAGCAGACCCAGGCAGCCTGCTTGCAGCCATACGGCTGGCAGTGGAACAAACTATTTAATATATATTTTTTATCAATGAAATCTGACAAAATTATCATACGGGGAGCCCGGCAGCACAACCTTAAAAACATTAATGTTGAACTCCCCCGAAACAAGCTTGTAGTTATAACCGGCCTGTCAGGGTCGGGAAAATCCACCCTTGCCTTTGATACACTCTATGCCGAAGGGCAGCGCAGGTATGTTGAGTCCCTTTCCACGTATGCCAGACAGTTTCTGGAACGAATGCAAAAACCGGACGTGGACATGATCGAAGGACTCTCGCCGGCCATTGCCATTGAGCAGAAATCAGCCAGCCACAATCCCCGCTCAACAGTGGGCACCGTTACCGAGATACATGACTATCTCCGCCTGCTTTTTGCCAGAACAGGCACACCCCACTGTTATATATGCGGAAAGCCCATAATCTTTCAAGCCCTTGACCAGATTGTGGATAAAATTATGTCCCTGCCGGAACGAAGCAGAATCATCATACTATCCCCCATTGTCAACGAACAGAAAGGAACGCATGAAAAACTGTTCAGGCAGTTAAAACGCGACGGTTTTGCCAGGATTCGTGTGGATGGCAGGACACTTGACATTGAAGATGCAGACAAACTTGACGGGGAAAAAAAACATACCATTGATGTGGTTGTTGACCGCCTTGTAGTCAAAGATACAATTAAAAACAGGCTGGCGGATTCCATAGAACTCGCCATGGCCCAGTCAGATGGGCAGGTTTTTGTAGATGTACTTGGGGACACGCCGGATACGGTAAAAGAAACCATCCTTTTCAGCGACAGAGCCGCTTGTATTTCCTGCGACATCAGCTATCCGGAATTTACGCCTGCCAGTTTTTCATTTAACTCACCCCACGGTGCCTGCCCGAAATGTGATGGCCTGGGCGCCACCACAGAGTTTGATCCGGATCTGATCATACCGAACCACGACCTTTCATTGAGAGAAGAAGCGGTTGCACTCTGGGCCAATAGAAATTCCGTGCAGTTTGCTGAATTTTTAGATGCCCTGACCGGTTATTACAGTGCTGACATCTATACGCCATACAGGGATCTGCCTGAAAAATTCAAACATATTCTGCTTTATGGATCCGGGGAGGAAAAAATTCCCTTTTACATGGAAAGGAACAACCGTAGAATCATTTATAAAAAAACCTTTGAAGGGCTTATACCCAACCTTGAGCGTCGATATCTGGAAACAGATTCTTATCAGGCAAGGGAGGAAATTAAACAATATATCAATTTCCGAACCTGTAAAGCGTGTGATGGGACCAGACTGAACAGGGCCAGTCAATCCGTTAAAGTGGGAGGGTTTACCATATCAGATATCAATTCATTTTCCATTTCAGCGGCCCGCACCTTTTTTAATACTGTAAAACTCTCCGGAAAAGAGGAAATCATCGCCAGACGGATCTTAAAAGAAATTTCAGAGCGCCTCGGCTTTCTTGAGAATGTGGGTCTCGCCTATCTTACCATGGACAGGGCGGCATCCACGCTGTCCGGGGGTGAAAGCCAGCGAATTCGCCTCGCCACCCAGATCGGATCGAAGTTGACCGGTGTCCTTTACGTCCTTGATGAACCGAGTATCGGACTCCACCAGAGAGACAACCAGCGTCTTCTGGCAACCCTTTTACAGATGCGTGACCTTGGCAATACCGTCCTGGTTGTTGAACATGATGAAGAGACCATTTTAGCTGCCGACCATATTGTCGACATGGGGCCGGCAGCCGGTATGAAAGGTGGTGAAGTTGTGTTTTCAGGTACGGCGGATGCACTTCTAAAAGATGAACATTCCCTTACGGGGCAGTATCTTTCCGGGCGAAAACAGATTGAAATTCCTGCCATGCGAAGAATGTCAAAAAAGGAAAAAATCATACTGAAAGGCGCATCTGAAAACAATTTGAAAAATATCGATGTTGAATTTCCCCTTGGCAGTTTCATATGCGTAACCGGTGTTTCCGGATCAGGAAAATCCACGCTGGTTCTTGAAACCCTGTACCGGCTCCTTGCCCGTCACCTGTATCGAACGAGAACTCCGGCAGGAAAACATACGGAAATTGTCGGGCTTGAACATATTGACAAGGTGGTCAACATTGACCAGTCCCCGATAGGAAGAACGCCGCGTTCCAACCCCGCCACATATACCGGTATGTTCACATACATCCGGGAATTTTTTTCCAGAACCCCGGAGGCGCGTGCACGGGGATACAAGCCCGGGCGGTTCAGTTTCAACGTCAAAGGCGGCAGGTGTGAAGCCTGCAGTGGTAACGGCATTATAAAAATTGAAATGCACTTTTTGCCGGATGTCTATGTGCCCTGTGATATCTGCCGCGGGAAACGGTATAACCGCGAAACCCTTGAAGTAAAGTACAAGGGGAAAAATATTGCAGAGGTCCTTGATATGACAGTCAACCAGGCATCAGTATTTTATCAAAATATTGGAAACATAAAATCACGCTTAAAAACGCTGGTCGATGTAGGGCTGGGATATATTCATGTGGGACAGTCCGCAACCACCCTGTCAGGTGGTGAGGCACAGCGGGTCAAACTTTCCCGGGAACTTGCCAAAAAAGGGACAGGTAAAACCGTTTATTTTCTTGACGAGCCCACCACCGGCCTTCATACCGATGATATAAAAAGGCTTTTAAATGTGTTAAACAGGCTTGTTGATGCAGGGAACACGGTTATTGTGATAGAGCACAATCTGGACGTTATCAAGTATGCTGACCTTATTATTGATCTCGGACCGGAAGGGGGAGATGGCGGCGGTGACATTGTTGCCTGCGGAACACCCGAAGAGATAGCCGATACTCCGGCGTCTTATACGGGTATGTTTTTGAAAAAAGTTCTATAGTACATAAAAAAAGGGCTGTGCCTGAAAGGCACAGCCCTTTTTAACTTCAATCTGTTGCCGTCAGTTACTCTTAGTGACCGCCGCTGACGATTTTCGTCATTGGTGCTGCATATAGCAGGATCAGCGCAACAACCAGAGCATAGATACACAGAGACTCGATCATGGCAAGACCAATCAGCAAGGTTACAGTAACTTTACCAGAGGATTCCGGGTTTCTTGCGATACCTTCAACAGCACCCTTTAAACCCATACCCTGGCCGATGCCGCAACCAAATGCTGCGATACCAATACCAAAACCAGCAGCCAATGCACATGCTACAAAAAATTTAATTGCTTCAGCTTCCATTTACTTCCTCCTTATATTAATTAATATTCCGGGCTTCTTCCAAAAAACCCCTTATAAAATAAACAACATTTATTAATGAGCGTGTTCCATTGCTCCTGAAAAATATATGATTGAGAGCAGGAAGAACACAAACCCCTGAACAAAGGCGACAAAAATACCCAGCGCCATAATGGGCAGCGGAGCAAAGAAAGCGCCTGCCAGTCCGAACAGAATAGCCAGTACGATTTCGTGCCCCATCATATTTCCAAAAAGACGGAAGGTCAGGGATAATATGCGTGCCAGATGTCCGATGATTTCAATTACCAATATCAGCGGACTCATCCACCAGACCGGTCCCAGAAAATGTTTATAATAATTTGCCCCATGATACTTGAGACCAATAACATGGGTAAATACAAACACAACAAGCGCTACGGAAAGCGTCGTATTTATACTGGCCGTGGGCGGATAAAAACCAGGGACAAGACCTATCAGGTTGCCAATAAACACATAAATAAAAATCGTTGCCGCAAGAGGAAACAGCCACCGGCCTTCTTCGCCTGTAACATCAACCATGAATTCTTCAATCCCTGAAACAATCATTTCAAACAGGTTCTGCATTTTGGTCGGTACCATGCTGATATTCCTGGCAGCCAGATACCCCACAAGAATCAGCAGAACCATTACAACCCATGAGTAAACAACATGGACATAGTTATGAGCAAAATGTCCCAGGCCGATTGCCTCAAAAATTTTCACAAATAATAAATAGGGATGTTCCACTTATACCGCCTCCTTGAAAATTATTTTCTTAATTTCACAGGCCGTTGCAAGGGTGATGCTTGCAACAACAACTGAAAGCCCGACAAAAAGCCCCAAAGGATCAACAAAATCCCCCCTGATGAGCAGGTATAATATCAACCCGCTGATAATAAAACGGATATAGTACTTGGCCAGAACCACGTTGTGAGAAGAGATATGGGGAGGTGTAAACGCTTTTTTCAGTGTTTTGTATAACAGATGAAAGTTAATTGTAACGATTAACCCTCCAAAAATAATTCCCCTGGCAAAACCCGGTGTTGCAACAGCAAGGCCGATAATACTTGCAAAAATAAACAGAATCCAGTTGGTTCGTGTAACAAATTTTAATAGCCGTTGCTGAATATCCATTTTACTTAAAAATTTCCGCTATAATTTACGGGACTTTTTTATTGCCAGCCCGATGTTTCGAAAACCGGCTGCAATGCCAAGCCCCAGAAAAATAAACATCAGCACAGGGGCTGTATCAAATTTTTTATCCAACCAAACCCCTATGCCAAGCCCGATAAATATCGAAAGCGCTACCTGAAAACCAAGACTGCTGTAATATGCAAGCTCCCTGATGGACCGCACGGTCTCTCTTTTCATATATACGCCTTCTTGATGTCAATCTGCTTTATCTAATCTGCCCATAAAGCGGATTTAGAAAAAGGGATTTTTACCACAGGGTCAAAGCATAAGTCAATGCAAAAGTATAAAAAAAATCTGATTATAACGAATATTGTGGAGACACTTTAAACGGGGCCATATGCTTATTCATATTTTCAAATCAGCGGCATCAAAAACCGGACCGTCAATGCAGGCATGCCTGTATTTACCTGAATCCTTTTTTCCTTCAACTGCGCACCCCAGGCAGGCCCCCATGCCGCATGCCATTACCGTTTCAATCGAAACCTGGCAGGGCACCTTATTGGATTCGGCAATCCGTGCTACAGATTTCAGCATTGCGGGCGGGCCGCAGGCATATATGATATCCGGTGGCTTTTGAATCATTCCGGCTTCAAGTGGATCGGTAACAAGCCCTTTTTCCCCTTCACTGCCATCATCTGTTGTTATATATATTTTTGTTCCATGGCGCATGAATTCATCTTTGCACAGAACCTCTTCTTTTGATCTTCCCCCTAAAAACACATCACATGCGGAAAGGTCCAAACCCTTTTTTTTAAAAAACTGAACAAGAAAAATCAGCGGGGCAACACCGATGCCGCCGGCAGCAATATATATATGGTGTACATTTGTTAAAACTGAAAAACCGTTTCCTAAGGGACCCATAAGATCAACCCGGTGCCCTTCCATTAATTCAGAATATCTTTTTGTACATTCACCAACAACTTTATATAGAATTTCAATGCCTTTAAGATGTCCGCCATCATAAATAAGCCGGTGTATGGAAAATGGCCGTCTCAAAAGCGGCTCCTTCTGATCCGGTATACGGAGCATAATAAACTGGCCGGGAACGGCATCCGCATACCCCCTGTTGCAGGTTAATCCCAGTGTGTAAAATGACGGCCCGACCTTTTTATTCCACAGAACCTGAACGTTTTCCTGAAACATACTAATTCCCCGATATAATTAAAATTTAACACAATTTTCCCGAATGTATTTTCACGTACTTTACCTGAGTCCAATCACTGCCGCAAACCTGCCGGTTATTTTTTCCCTGCGATATGAAAAAAAAATATCCGTATTGCACCGGGTACACATTTGGCTTATATGAATATTTTCTGTCAATACCCCGGCTGTTTCCAGCTGGTCCCGACTGATGGACCAGAAGTCAAAATGGTCGGAATCATCTTTGTAACCCCAGAATGTTTCGGGAATTTCCTTTTTGTACCGGACAAATTCTGCACAGCACGGGCCAAGGGAGGGGCCAACACCGGCAATGATACTGCCGGCAGTGCAGCCAAATGTTTTTTTCAATGTATCAACTGTATGCCCAATAATATTATTAATACTCCCGCGCCAGCCGGAATGGATGTTTGCAACCACCTTTTTTACAGGATCATACAGTAGAACAGGCTGACAATCAGCTGTCTGAATTAAAAGATTCTTCTTCTCAATGCTGGCAACAAGGGCATCTCCTTCAGGGGGAGTCTGAGTGGCATGACCTCCGGCATCGTAATTGGTATCTGAAATTACAACAACACCTGTTTTGTGAACCTGCCTCAAATATACAAGGTCGTTTCCTCCCATGCAGTTTGATATGGCCTGTCTGTTTTGATGAACACAGATTCTGTCGTCGCCCACATTTCCACCCACATTCAGGCTGTGAAAGGGGGAGATGCTGAAGCCACCCTTTCTTGTAAAAATTCCGTGACAGATATCGGTATATTTTTCCAGATTTGGAAATTGATAAAATATAACACCGTTTTTTTCTTTTTGTATCAAGCCGCAGGTCCCTGAAAAATTTTTAAGCGTTTGATCATAAATTATTCAAATTGTTTATGCTATTTGTAAAATTCTGTCAACATTATGGGAAATAGCTGATAACAAAAAAACAGATGCCATGTTTTATCAGTACTTGTATTTCAACACGGAATCATTTAAAAAAGTACAGATAAACGATTTTTTAATTTTATGTCGGCACATGTGCCGTCAGTTGGCTTTTTACGATTCAATCAGGATTACATCAATGACACATGAAAAAGATATTGTTCTACTCTACTTTGAAGATAAACCGGTCTGTTTTGCCAGAATTGAAAATATTTCAGAGGATTATAAAAAAAACTGGTACCATGTTAAACTTTTTTTACTGCAGGTGCCGGTTCAGGTTGTTACCTGGATTTTAAAAGATGTATATATAGATGGTGAAGAGTTTACCATGAACGGCAAACGAATGCGACTGGAACGGGTTGAATGCCCTGATGAACCCGAAGTCCCTGTGGAAGATGATGAAAAAAAGGATACGCCTGAAAAATCAGATTCTGCAAACGTCATTTCTTTTAACGATCTGAAAAAAAAATAGCTTGCCCATCATTTGCAGCAATGAACCCTTCTGTTAAAACTGTCATCTCCGCTTCAAGAAGGACCGATATTCCTGCCTTTTATATGGAATGGTTTATGGAACAGATAAACAGGGGCTTTTTTGAAGTGGTTAATCCGTATAACCGGAAAGTGTCCCATGTACCGACCAGACCGGATGATGTCCATACCATTGTTTTCTGGTCAAAAAACTTTGCCCCCTTCATAAAAGAGAAATACGGCGAAACCCTTTTGAGTATGGGATATAACCTGTTTTTTAACTTTACTGTCAACTCAAATTCCCCCATCCTTGAGCCAAATGTATTGCCATTGCCTGAGCGTCTTGATCAAATGGACTTGCTTTGCAGGCGTTTTGATGCCGCCAGGGTCCAGTGGCGGTTTGACCCGGTCTGTTATTTTAAAACCGGAAACGGAAACGTTGAAAACAATCTGGACGATTTTCTTCAAATTGCCCGACGCGCCGGAAAGGCCGGTATAAAAAGATGCATTACCAGCTTTATGGATGATTATGCAAAAATCCGCAAAAGGGCTGCTTCAATCCCGGGATTTTCATTCATCGACCCACCGGTTGAAAAAAAAATTGAAGTTCTGCTGAGGATGGAAAATGTACTTTATGAAAACAGTATTGACCTTTCTGTCTGCTGTGAAAAGAAGCTGGTTGATTTGCTCCCTCCGGATTCAACGATCACAAACAGCTCATGCATTCCAAATGATCTTTTTGTTGAACTTTCAGGCGGGAACCTCTCCCTGAAAAAGGATACCGGCCAGCGGGTACAGGCCGGATGCGGATGCAGGGTCTCAAAAGATATCGGATCTTACCATATTCACAAATGTTTTCATAACTGCCTTTTCTGTTATGCGAATCCTGTTTCAGGTAAACCCGGGCATAACGTTGCTACAAAAAAACTTCCAGATTAAGTTTTTAGGATTTTATTTAATATTACCTATTGATTCTGTAGGGTGGGTGGAACTCCACTTTTTAAAACAGATGGACTCTATTCATGGTATTTGCTGGATAATATAACAATGATTGTATTTGTGCAACCCACCGGATAAAGATCATACATCATATTTGACCAATATGGTGGGTTATGTACCAATAAACAAAATACAATATTATGCAAACCGCCTTGTTTCAATCATACATGGTACGTAAAAGTGCCACCACCCACTCTACGTTTTTTTGATAGATATTGTGTAATTTGGATTGGTACCAGGCTTAGATTAGATTTCAATTGGAAGTATAGCTTTAACCCAATCCGGTATAGGATTTACTTTGATTTCGTATTTTCCGGATTTCATTACAACCATTTGTTGAAATCTGTTTTGTTCTGAAGAGTTGTCCAAAATCCACGCTTCATCCACTATGGCTAAAGCAGTCTTAATGTGCTTCATCGTCCTGGGAATACGGGAATGAATCTTGTCTGCAGGCACACTATGCCCACCTTCTGTTATACGTTGGTGTACTCTGGCTTCATTCAAGTTTGAATCAATCAAATGAATGTAAACCAGGATGATTTTATAGCCCATGCCTTTCGCCTGAGCTATAAAATCAATCTTTGATTCATGGGAAAAAACAGTTTCAAAACAAAACGATACCTCTTGAGAAAGTAAATCATTTCTAATGCTTGCTGCGATTGTTGCGGCGTTATAGCTTAATTCTTCAGGATTCTTCGGGTTAATTTCTTTAGCTATCAGATCTGCATTGACAAACTTAATGCCATAATCTGATAGATAGTGTTTAAAGAATGTGGATTTGCCAGCGCCATTCCCGCCAGTCAAAACCCAAAGTTGTTTTTCATCAGGCATTGATTTCCCTAAATTTACCGTTTGCAAACTTTCCGGTTTTTCTTTCTCCAGTTAGAGAATTAACTCTATCAAGAAGACCAGGCATTTTTTGGCTGGCTTCAAAATAGAATGGAGCAGAGGTGATTGGCTTATCAACAAACCCATTCGCTCTATCAGCTTCAAGATTATTAAACACTATATCCGAATCAATAGAGATGGTTTGTGTCGGCTCTACTCGTAGTTTCTTCAGGCCCTGAAGTATTGCAAAAGCATCTTCAATACTAATTACAGAAGAAATGATTCTTCCCAGGGTTGCCCAATATTCAACCTGATTAGGAATGGATCGGCGCTGCACGGCAGCAGCCGATTGTGCCTGAAAAATTAAATCAGTATTAAGCCTTATTGATTTTGTTGTCATAACATCCTCCATCGATTTAATCTGTCTCGATGCAAATAGCACCATCCTGATACGTTATGCTACAAAAATAACACTCTGTTGCAAAATTGTCAACCTAAAATAGCATTTGACAATTCAGATTTTTCAGGGACATGAAAAAAAACAAAAAGTTTCAGGGGTATGAAAAAAACAATTTACAACTGTTTTCAAATAGATTATATAATAAATAATTGTATCCTGGTTTTTTTCGGAGAAGAACAGTGTTTAATCAAAAACGTTTAGTTTTTCCAGGAAAACTCAATTAAACAAAGTCAGAAAGTTCAAAAGCCTGAAAGTACGTTACAGGCGGTACGATCGTTTTGGCCTCATATGAGGCACCCGGTTTGTCAGAGTGGCAATCCAGGGTAGTTCATTATAACCCTACTATAGTAAAGGAGAAAAAAATGAACAAGGTTATTTTATTGGCATTAGCTCTGATTATGGTAGCAGGAACCGCGTTTGGTGCAAGTTGGACAGGTAGCGTTGCACTTCAGTCTCCGCTTGATGCACTGGGTACTCCCCGTCCACAGGGGCCTTACACTTTTAATCTTGATATCACCGGTAGTATTGTAAGCATTGGCGCCCCGCTTGGCGTTCTGGCCCCATATGGCGTTACTTATCCAATTACGGGAACAGGAACTGCCGGAGGAATTATCACGATTGATTCAGGTCAGACCGGGACA
>JAUXDD010000129.1 GCA_030618465.1 Desulfobacteraceae bacterium | reverse complement strand
TCATTTTCCAGGAGCTCATACAGAAGGTTCTGCTTGCGGTTCGCAGCTTCTTTTTCAAGTTCCCTGATTTTTTGTTCTAATTCTCTGAATGATGGTTTATCGCTCATGTTTTTTTTCCTGTTAGCCTGTAAGCAAGTTGGACTATTTGACAGTCTGCTGGCAGACCGTAGAATTGAACAGGTTATTATACTCGCAAATCCAGATTAAAAAGTTTATCTCATGTGAGATGGGAATGCAAATATCATATTGTATGGGAACCAGAATACCGCAGAAAAAAACTTTATGGGAAAAAAGGTCTCACAATTGGGTGTCGATGAAAACTCTTGTGCGCAGGGATATATATAAAACTGTTCGAAGGGTATTTGATGAAAAATGTTTTTTTTACCCGCGTCACAACTTGGCCCGGGATAATAAAAGCATAATAGACCGGTATTGAGATCACAGGGCTGCCTTCCGAGAATATATATATTCACCGGGCAGAATTGACAGGTGTATTGAAATCTATATATACTATTCAATAAATCTGGTTTATAAAACAACAAATCTGAAAAAATATTCATATGTCGTTTATTGGTTTGCACTAAATCCAAAGCTGCTGAAATAATGCAAAAGCTATTTTTTTTATTAAAACGAAACAGCCCTGAAAAAATCTCTCCATGGTATTTTTTCACTCTTTTACATTTAGGTCTTACCTTTATTATGACTTTTCCTGCTGCATGTTTTATCCGGGAAATGCTCATTGGCGGGCCCCGTGGAGATAAATTCCAGTTCATCTGGATGTTCTGGTGGGTCAAGCATGCACTGGTTAACCTGCACCAATCCCCTTTTTTTACAAACTTACAATATTATCCTACAGGCGTTTCGCTTGCACTCCATGATACAACCTATTTCTGGAGTTTTATCTCTGTTCCGCTGCAATTTTTTCTTGAGCCGGGTGTGATATTAAATATTTTTCTTCTGGTTTGCTTTCCGCTGAACGGACTTGCGTTCTATCTTCTGGCAAAAGAAATTACCAAATGTCCCTGGAGTTCCATGGCAGGCAGTGTTCTGTTTGCTTATTGCCCGTATTTTCTGGGCAGATTTGCTGCATCACATATTCAGTATCTTGGTGCGTTTTTCATTCCCCTGTTTCTTCTTGAATTATTGAGATACAATCGCAATCCTCGCCCTGTTCACATGGTAAAACTCTCTGTATATTTTTCACTCACAAACCTGATCAGTTTCTATTACGGGCTCATACTTGTCGTCATATTATTTGTGTATTTCATTTATCATCTAAGCCGTTCAAAACATCGCTGGACCGATCATGGTTTCTGGCGGCGTCTGCTGGTTGATCAGGCTCTTGGATTGGCAGTTGCTGCAATAATTCTTTTGCCTTTTATTCTGCCAATACTGGTTCAGCTTCACAGGGGTGACTATCAGGTATCTACAGAACGAAGCGATTATAAATATCTTGAAAGTGGCTCAGGTGATCTTGTTTCATATTTTGTTCCTGATTATACAATTGCCGCCTGGAATGGATGGGATAACTCAAAATGGCTCAGAGAGCGTGTACGTGAACTCCAGCAATCGCTAAAAGGCAACATTTACGAAAAAAGTGTATACCCCGGAATGATCAGCTGGATTGTTCTGATTATTTCACTTGCAAACAAAAAAATCCGAAATCGCTTTTGGCCGTTGATCGGACTTTTCATATGCGCGTTCCTGTTTACACTTGGTCCTACGCTATTTATAAAAGGAGAAGCGTATTTTAAAGGATATATGCCGGCCGGCTTTTTTTATTTAATTCCGATATTCAATATCATTCGTGTACCGACACGATTTGCGTTCCTTATGACACTCAGCACAGGAATAATGACAGCTGTCTGCATTACATGTATAAGTGGCCCACGGCGTAAAATTTTGCGTGCCCTGGCTTCATGTTGTGTTATTATTATAGTAATTGCAGAGTTTATGCCCCTGTCAACAGCTATAAGTCCAAAAGATTTATATCTTTCAAAATTTTATAGCATGCTGTACCTGAATCCTTCACAGCATGCTGTTTTAAATATACCTGTAGATTTTTCAGATGTAACTGGAGGAGCAGACATCTATGAATTTGCTCAGACAGTTCATCAGAAGCCGATAATAGGCGGGTATGTTTCAAGAGAGCCGAACTATGTCATGGCGCCATATAATGAATCTTTTTTTCTCCAGGCAGTTACCCGGAGGAAAGGCGTTAAAGATCCGCGACTTCTACTGGGAGATGCCGGTCTTGAAGACTTGCATCATACACTCCGTAAACTGAATATAAGATATGTAATAGTGCATAAAGATCTGATAAAGCGCAATGAGTGGGAGAGAGTTATTAAATGGCTTGAAAAAAAAATGGATCGGCGTGTTTATGAAGATCGTTGGATTTGTGTTTATATATAAAAAACTATAAAAACCATGCCGTTGGCCGGTCAACAAGTAAACAGGCAAACTGAAACAGATTTGTTGCGAAAGTTTAATTTTTTGTATATATGTCCAAAGAAAAAAATACCAGATTTTATAAATCAGTGAAATAAGATGTCTCAAAACAACTACAGATCTCAAGACCGAATGGTGTCGGCATTTAACAAAAAATTTCCGGAGTATGTATTTTATCCTAAAGCACTCTTTACTATCTTTACTGCGTCCAGAATGGCAAAGGCCGGTAAATTAACGTATAAGGGTTGGGAGCAGGCCAGCAGAAGCATATTGAGAGCGCTTGAATCGGTTGGTGTAAAAATTGAAATTGAAAATTTGTCCGCCATTCAGAATCTTAAACATCCATGCGTATTTGTCTGTAACCACATGAGTACCCTGGAAACATTTGTTCTGCCATGTATTATTCAGCCGTTTCGCAACGCGACATTTGTTGTTAAAAAAAGTCTGGTTGAATACCCCGTGTTTAAACACCTGATGATCAGTCGTGATCCTATTGTCGTGGGTAGAGTCAATCCAAGGGATGATTTTAAAAAAGTGATGACGGGCGGAAAGAAGCGCCTGGAGAATAATATATCCATAATCATTTTTCCTCAAACAACCCGGAGCAATTATATTGATGAGAAAAAGTTTAATACCATTGGTATAAAACTGGCAAAGTATGCACAGGTCCCGGTTATTCCGGTTGCACTTCAGACAGATGCATGGAATGTGGGCAGAATTATAAAAGATGCCGGGAAAATTGATCCCACCAGACCGGTTAAGTTCAGTTTCGGTAATCCGGTTTATGTTTCAGGCAGCGGCAAGGAAGAACATCAGATGATATATAATTTTATTAATAACAAACTGCGTTCATGGAATCCATGTTGAATTGCCTCTGAATAAATGGTATGCACCACTTTAATTTTAGGAATCCTCATGGATAAATATGGGGTGGATGAGAAAAATTACACGGGATTTTGAACATTATGTTTATAACAGGAAAATATTAAAAAATGAAACTCATCGATATTTTACCAATAGAAAAATGGGTTGAGCTTGAAAAGGAAATTTATAAACGGTCCGGGCTTGATTCCAGCATTTTTGACATGGACGGAATAAGAATTTCAGAGTACAAGGAATGGGTGAACAGGTTGTGCCCGGTTATCAAGGATAATGACAAGGGGCAGAGTTTTATATGTGCGGTGGCCCATATGAATATTGCAGCATTGGCCATGCAAACAAAGACGTTTGTCATCGAAGAATGTGATGCCGGTTTGCTGAAACTGGTTGTACCAATATTAGTAAAAGATGAATTTGTCGGGGCTGTAGGGGCCTGTGGCTTGCTGCTTGATGATGGTGAGGTGGATTTTTTTATGGTGAACAAAACAATTGGGATTGATGAAGATGACGTTGTAAGACTATCTGATGATATTGGCCGAATTACCACTGAAGATGCTGAAAGACTTGGTAAATTTATTACTGCTCAGATAGATGAAATTGTGAGTGACTTTGAAAAGATTACAAATAGACAGACTGTTTTATAAGATTGTGGGCAGGTGAATCGATATGGAATTTTTAAAGCTGCTAATTAAAATTTGTATTATTTTTTCAGTTAGCACAGGCTATTCTGCTTCCCCTTCTGAGTGGACCCTTATTGCAGAAGAAGACAACATCCGGGTAATGAGAGGGGGTGAAGAAAAAGACGGTGATTTCCCGTTCAAAGTTGAAGGTGAAATTGATGCATCTTTAGAGCAGGTGGTGAATATCCTCCTTGATTTTGACAGAAAACCGGAATGGTCGCCGAAATGTGACAGGGTTACGACTATTGAAAAATATTCTGATTATAAATACTTTGTTAAGGAAAAATATCTGTCGCCATGGCCGGCCAGGAATCGTGAATTTTTTCTTCTCGGTGAGATCATAGTAAAGAATGAAGACCATGTTGTCGTAACAGCCCGGTCTGACGATTCCAGGGGACTTGAGGATCCTTCAAGTGTTGTTGCTGATGTCGATCACCTGGATATTTATTTGACCCGGCTTTCTGACAACAAGACGAATATGGTTTTCATATTTCAGGGCGATTTAAAAGGCTGGATTCCCCAATGGCTGAAAAGCCTGATCCAGGGGAAATGGCCGCTCCTTTTTATACAGGGCCTTCGTGAGCAATTGAAAAAAGATGATATCACCTGGTGTTCAGGATATAAGGCCATTGCCGATAGCTTTAACGGTACTGAACGTTAATGACAATTTTTTTTGTTTAATATTTGGATAGTGGTAACTGATTATTCGGATGAATGCCGTATAAAGCACACATCACCGGGTCAGGGGCGAGAGGGTGAGGAGCACGAAATCGGCACCCGCCGGCGCAATCTTCCACGCTGGGGCAATCCCGGCATTCCAGATCATCCAGAGGAGTATGATGAAGTTTAAGCCAGCATGCTTTTAGACTTTTGCGCGCATCACCAAGGGGTTTATCTTCGTAAAACCCACATTTTACACCTGTTCCGGAGGGTAGAACGGTCATTAAGTGCCTGCCGCAGGCAAATCCGTCTGAATCGCCGTGGTATCCACCGCCAAAGGCGTATTTCAAACAGGGGGCTGCCGTGTCAGGGGAAACTGCTAAATCTTCATTTTTTTCAAGAGTTCCGGCCATGCACAGCATGTCCACACCCCATTCACGGGCCTCAATGTCCTCAGCAAATTCACGTATCCGCTCAAATTCGTCCAGGTTTCCTTTGTGAATCATGGTGGCAATAGAAATTTGAATCCCGGCATCTTTTGCCATCCTGATGCCTTCCATGACCCGGTCAAATGTTCCTGCCCCGCGCAGCATGTCATGGCCTTTGCACCAGCCGTCCAGGCTGAACTGAATTTCATCCACAAGGCGCCACCCCATATATTTTTTACTCAGCAGAGTGCCATTTGTAAGAAGAATCTTGCGAATTTTCAGCCCGGCTATTTTTTGGAGAAATAGTTTTAAATCCGGGTAAAGCAGGGGCTCTCCGCCGGAGATCATTAATCTGAGGCCTCCTATGGAGGCGAATTCGGTCGTGATTGCTAATGCATCATCAATGGGCATGATATCCTGCCGTGCCTGTCCCAGATAACAGTGAAGGCACTTTAAATTACATCGATGGGTTAACTGCAGCTCCAGGTATCGAAGGGAAGGATGGGGTGAATAACCAACAGAGATATCAACAGGAGATGGCTCCGATAGTGCTAAAAGCAGTCCTTCTTCAAGGCAGTACTCAACAAATTCTGCCTCATCGGTAAGCTCGGCACCTTTTTTAGTACCGTTACAGTGTCTCAAAAATTCTATCGCCCGATCATCCAGTTCATACAGTTCGTCATTTGTGATATGATAGAAAAACGGATGTTCCAGGTATTTTAGCGTTGATTCAGGATTTAAAATGAGATAGGCGTGACGCCACTGGCTGTCATGCAAGACATGCCCCCATGATATCGGTAGATGATAACAGACCGTTATGCTTTAATATGGCAAGCAGGATATAACCGCCACAGGGTTCTGCTTTATCCGGTGGGATTTCAGCCTGGAAGTCACAGTCATGAATTCGAAACGGGCACATACCGCATACATGACGATTGAGATGGCGGTACGGCAGATTGATAATTGCCTGATCCCTGGGGAAATGCGGCAGTGCTGAGGGAACAATTTTGTTTATATTTACCAGACGTTCCACAACCACCGCCCCCTGGCAGGCCATTTCCTCTTTTTCCCCTTCCCGAAAAAACGAGCAGTAAGGACGGCAGATATATGACTGAAAATCTCTCTTTGTCATGAAAATCAAATTAAAAAGAGGCCGGTATCAGTACATACCGGCCCTGATTGAAATGATCTGATCAAACTGCTCAGCAAGATGTTTTGCACTTACACAGTCCTTTTGCCTTTTTTCTTACCTTTTTAATTTTCATGATAACCCCTTTCCCTTGATGGATATGGTGTTATAAAAAGCAGTGCTGACCAGACAACAGGTTATTTCCCGAGTTTTAAACATTGATCCTGGATCATTTTAATTAAAGCACAGGAATTGACTGCTTTCTGGTAAGCGGTGACCGATTAGATAGAACATATTTTAACTGTTTAATCAGGGATGTCAACTGAATTGTGTGTGTATCACGAATGTGGGCGAATTTTACTGTTTATGCATTATTTAACTTTGATCTTCCAATGTAAACACCTGGTTTGACTGTAAGTTCTACAATTCGTATGATGCTGAAGTTCATTTACAATCCGGAAACGTCTCCGTTATAAAAAATGTGCAAATCAGCGATACGATGGAAGATATCAGTAAAACAAGCAGAAGCATGGAATAGGCTTCAAGAGAATATCCCCCTGTATCGGTTTTTTCATATGCATCCAAAATCTTACCTAAAAACGGCATGTAAACAGCACCGCCCAGAAAAGGGAAAAGATTCACTGTGCCGACAGAAGTGCCGGCAATTTCAACAGGAAACAGCTCTTTTATTGTAGTAAATCCAATTGCTACAATGGCTGATGAGCAGATTGAAAATATGAAAAACAGGATATAAAGCAGGGCAGGGGGGAGACCTGAAGGATAAAGGACAAAGAATGCCAGTTCAACTGTAAGAACGGTATTGCAGATAATAAACGGTTTTTTCCGGCTTTTTAAAAATCTGTCTGATACAAGGCCGAGCAGTGGACTTCCAATAATCATGCCCCATGCAATCATACTGAGTACCATGCCGGCTTCTGCTTTTGTCATGCCGTAGACATGCATAAGGTAAGGCCCGCCCCAGAGGCCGCCGAATCCAAAAAAAACGCCGCAGTTGAAAAAGAACCACAGGGCAACCGGCCAGAAATATTTTTCTGAAACAACAAGGCGGGCTCCTTCCAGCAAGGGGATCTGCCTGGACGGAGTTGATGGCTTGTTGCTTTTATAATCGATTTCAGCTATCGATGACCAGCCTTTATCCTCAGGTTTGTCCCGCACAACCAGCCATACCAGAGCCACAATAAAAAATGTACAGGCGCCAATGATTTCAAAAGAGAGACGCCATCCGAACCCGGCTGCCATTATGGACAGGAGCCATGTTGCAGCCAGCACGCCGATTCCGCCCACGGCATTTAAAATCCCCGCCATAAGAGCAAATTCCCGGACACGAAACCATTGTGACAATATTTTCATTGTGGGGATGAAAACCATGGAGACCCCAAAACCCACAAGAATCCTGCCGACAAATGCCAGTTCTATTGTGGGTGCAAAACCAAAAAGAATACTTCCGGCAGCAGCGAGCAGTAAAAAAAAGGTGACGGTTTTCCTGGGACCGAGCGAATCTGAAAGTAGCCCGGCCGGTAACTGCATCACTGCATAACAGTAGAAATATATAGACCCCAGAAGGCCGAGTAAGCTGGCAGTCGCCTGGAAATCTTTGGCAAGGTCATTCGCAACTACGGAAAGTGACAGCCTGTGGAAGTAAACAAAAAAATAGGCAAGTGAAAGCACAATGAAGATAAACCACCTATATTTCAATACTTTTTTAGCTGAGTCCATAGTTATTTATTTCCTCAAATTTTATGAATAAATTAATTTTTCCCCATTATAACGGATTGTTTGTGTGGGAATAATAATCATAGCAAATCAGCAAATAAGGCTCAAGACTTTAAAAAGTTTACCCGGCAATTCTCTGCGGAACGATAATACGCTGTTAATCTTTTTGATAAATTGACAATTCTTGCAAAATTGATATATAAGCAATTTTATTAGTCTGGCTATCCTGTTTTACCTTAATCCATTAACAAATTCCGGGAGGATATTTAATTATGTTCAACAAATTCACATTTGAACAGCTTGAACAGCGGGCAGGTGAATTGGAGCAGGCATCAAGCAGGGGGCGGCAGGCTGAGGATGCGTTGAAATACAAAAAACAGGAGAGGTGATTATGACTCATGAAGATGCAGGACACTATGCTTCAAAGCATCCTAAAGGGGAAAAATTGGATCCGGGGATTGCAGAAGCTGTGAAAAAGAAAGTCTCAGACGGCAAAATTACATGTGCGGCAGCTCATAAGATCGCAGGAACATTAGATGTTCCCGTTGCAGATGTGGGCGTAGCAATTGATCTGCTTGAAGCGCGGCTGGCAAAGTGCCAGCTGGGGCTTTTTGGCTATTATCCTGAAAAGAAAATATTAAAACCCATGGAATCAATACCTGACGGGCTTGAGGAAGCTGTGAGAGAATCACTTACGGATAACCGGATTTCCTGTGCCGCATGCTGGAAGCTTGCCGAACAGTTTGACTGTACACGGCTGGATGTTTCTTCTTCCTGTGAATCAATGGGGATAAAG
>JAUXDD010000072.1 GCA_030618465.1 Desulfobacteraceae bacterium | reverse complement strand
AGATATCCAATGACAATAATGATATGCCTAATATTCAGTTGATCCTGCATGATTCTGATAATTCGTTCGATCAGTGGTTTGCCGGCAATTTCAAGCAGGGCTTTCGGTTTATATTTTGTGGCGGGATAGGCACGCATGCCTTTCCCGGCAGCAAGGATTACACCTGTCAGGCCAGATTCCTGTTTCATGGTTTTTTCCCCCTGGGTTTATTAAACGATTGAAAAAAAAGTATTGAGATACACAAAGTATAAATTGAAAAGGGGGTGCAGGTACAGAATCTCATATGATCTTAACGCTGAATATACCCCCTGAATAGGTACAATCTGGCAATGGGTGTAATTAAAAAGAGTTAGAAATTCTATGTCAGGGTCACATCCCCTGAAATGATTCGATGCGTCTGACCATGTTTGTCTTTCAAAATCAAAACACCGTCGTCATCTACGGTTAACACTTTCCCTGTATATGTCTTTCCGATTCCATCCACCCTGATTTCTTTGCCGATGATATCGGCAAGCTCCCGCCATCGTTTAATAATGGATGTAAATCCTCTGGTTGTCAGGATATCGTAGTATCGCTCGAACCAGTGTAAAAATGCCTGTACCAGCTTAACGCGTGAAAACGGTTCCCCTGTTTCGATCAATACGGATGTGGACTGTTTTTTTAAATCTTCTGTAAACTTGTCAGGCAGTGTGTTTACATTCAATCCAAGCCCAACGACTATATAGTCAATCACATCCATTTCAGAGCTGATTTCAGTTAGAATGCCGGCTATTTTTTTTCCATGGATGAGAATATCATTGGGCCATTTGATTCGAAGTTCCAGTTGAACCTGGGAAATCAATGCCTCAGCCAGGGCAACGGCTGTCAGTAAGGTTATTCTGGGTGCTTCAAACGGCGGTATATCCGGACGCAGTATCACCGACATATAAATCCCGTCTCCGTCAGGCGACAGCCAGCTTCTTCCCTTGCGTCCTCTCCCTTTTGTTTGTTTTTCGGCTATAACTACAGTTCCTTCGGGCGCGCCTTGTTCAGCCAGTATTTTTGCCTGAGTATTTGTGGAATCTGTCTCCTGGAAATATACAATTTTCTTTTTCCCAAAAACCTTTGTTTCAAGGCCGTCCACAATTTCACTTTCAAGTACCCTGTCCGAGATTTTTTTCAGAAGATAGCCTTTTTTGGTTGCGGATTCGATATCATACCCCTGTTCCTTTAATGCGCGAATATGTTTGGATATGGCAGCCCGGCTGACTGACAGTTTTTTGCTGAGGGCTTCACCTGATATCCAGATCCCTGAACTCTTTTTAAGATTTATCAGTAATTTGTCTTTTGTATTCATAGGATGTAAACCGTTAATCACGACGTATTGTCAACCTGGAAAAAAATTACGGTTGACAATCAGGCAGTGCGCAGTATATTTGAACACTTTAGCATTTTTTTGGGAGAAAATCATGTTTAATTCAATGATACTTAACATAACTGAAAAGATTCTTGAAGGAAATAAGAACCGGGCAGACTATGAGACCGCATGCAGACTGGCGGCGCTTCCGGAAAAGGATACATTTGATCTTTTGACCGGTGCCCGGAAAATTACGGACAGGTACAGGAAAAACAAAGTATTTACCTGCTCCATTATTAATGCCAAATCCGGTTTTTGTTCTCAGGACTGTGCCTTTTGTGCCCAGTCTTCCCGGCATGAAACAGATATTGAGACTTATTCCCTTATTGAAGTAGGCGGGCTTGTCAAACAGGCGGTCAGCATGCAGGAATCAGGTGCGGAGAAGTTTTCATTTGTCACCAGCGGTCATATGCTGACAGATGATGAAGTGGATCATATCTGCAGGGCAGCCGGACAGATAAAATCCAAAACCAATTTATCCCTTTGCGGATCTCTTGGCATGCTGACACAGGAGATGGCAGAAAGATTTAAGGAAGTCGGTATTTCCCGTTATCATCACAATCTGGAAACCGCCCGCAGTTTTTTTGACAAGATATGTACAACACATGATTATGATGAAGATATTGAGACGGTCAACATGGCAAAGTCTGCCGGTCTTGAAGTGTGTTCCGGAGGAATCATGGGTATGGGGGAATCATGGGAGCAGCGGGTGGAGCTTGCCATAACATTAAAAGAACTGGATGTGGATTGCATCCCGATTAATTTTTTAAACCCCATACCCGGTACACCTATGGAAGACCGGCCATTACTGTCTCCCATGGAAGCGTTAAAATGTATTGCGATTTTCAGGTTTGTTAATCCGGATAAAGAGATCACCATTTGCGGGGGGCGTGAGGTGACATTAAAGGAATTTCAGTCATGGGTATTTATGGCCGGTGCCAGCGGCCTGATGGTGGGCAACTACCTGACAACAAAAGGGCGAAGCATTGAAACGGATATGGAAATGATAGCGGCACTGGGACTCGATAGAAGAGAATAAAAGATGGAACATATTGCTGACGGTACATTCTTTTTTGATCCGGATGACACCATTTATTCTGATCATTTCCCACAAAACCCTGTGGTACCCGGGAGTTTGATCGTATATGCGTTTATGACGGCAGCCAGCCAGGTAAATGGTGTCCGGGGAAGATGCATTGTTGAAAATTTCAAATTCAGACAGTTTATTGCACCGGGTGAATACGCGTATGGCTTAAGGATTCAGCTGAATGGGCCGGCAGGGATGCAAATGAAGTGCGAGTTGTCTCACGACGGGAAGACAGTAGTGACAGGGGTATTAAAGTATGAAACTTGAATTTTCCGGAAAGCATGCCCTGATTCTGGGGGGAAGCTGCGAACTCGGTATAACGCTTGCCGGACTGATGATAAAGGCCGGTCTTTTTCCGGTGCTCACATTTCGTAATGAAGCCGGCAGAAAAAAAATTGTAACGGCGATGGAACCAGTTGACGGCAGCTATTCAACAGCTTTTTTTGATCTGGCTGATCCGGATTCGGTTGATTCTCTTTTTCAGTCCGGGGATAGTGTTGAGTATCTTGTGGATTTTGCCCAGGGGGATCTGGAACGTCTGGTTGCTTCACACGGCAGCACGGATAAGGGCAAATATTTTGAAGAAAATGTTGCAAACCGAACAAAGGTTATTGCTCACGTTGCCCGGATTATGTTGGGAAATCAATTCGGCAGGCTGGTTTTTGTTTCATCTACCGCTGCTGTCCGGCCAAACCATGGGCAGGGATTTTATGCTGCGGCCAAGCTGGCATCTGAAGCTATTTATAAAAATCTGGGGCTGGAACTTGGGGGCAGAGGTGTTACTACGGTTATCCTTCGTCCTGGCTATATAGATACCGGGCGTGCTAAAAAATTTATTCAATCCAAAGAAAAAGAAATCTGTGAGCGCGTTCCCATTAAACGACTTCTTGTTTCAGGTGAAGTGGCCGAAACCATACTTTTTTTTCTTTCAAAAAGTGCGGAAGGGTTTAATGCAACGGAAATTACACTGGATGGCGGTTTGACAGCGGGCAAATAAATTATTTTGTATAATCAGAATAAATTAAAGGATGAAATGGTGGATACTTTTACAAATATTCAAGAAATTCTGAGTGAGATACTTGATATTGAGCCGGATGAGGTTTCAGAAGATACATACGTTATTCGTGATCTTGGGGCAGAATCCATAGATCTTCTGGAACTGGCAGTGGCGTTGAACACGGCGTTTAAATCAGGGCTGAAATCGGAAATCATTGATGATGAAATATTTTTAAGGTTTTTGAGAGAGTATATGACGGAAGCGGATCAGGCCGGTAAAGAGCATGCCGGGTATCTGAAGGAGAAGTATCCGTTTTTTAGTGAGACCCGAATTGACGAGATGCTGTCCGATCTTTCCAGCGGACCGGTGCTCAAAGTTTCAGACCTTATCGACTATATTCACTCGAGGAGTATTGCCGTATGACCGATGGTTTTGAAAAACTGGTACAAAGCAGGAGAAGTATACGGAGATATAAACCCGATATTCCGCCTCCCCAATGGATAGAAACCATGGTGACCTGCGCCGCACTTGCACCATCTCCTTCCAACAGTCAGCCCGTCCGGTTTTTCAGAATTAATTCCATGGAGAAAAAAAATGCGCTTCGTTCAGTAATGAAGCAACGATACCAGGACTTTCTTGCCGTACTTGAATCCGGCCGGGCGGAAAAAACAGATTCACCCAAAAAAATTAAAAATCTGATTCGAACGTATTACCGGTTTTCAACGTTCATGCTTGATGCGCCGGCGCTTTTTGCCGTGGGAACAGTAACAGATGTGAGCAGTTTTTCAAAAAAGCTGTTTGCTGCCGGATTGATTTCTGGAGAGAGCCGGGGGAATACCGATCTGGATGTAACCGTGGGCATTGCACTTAACAGCTTTATCTTAAAAGCCCAGGAACTGGGGCTTGGCACATGTATTCTTACAGGGCCCATGACGTTTGTTCCCAATACTGAAAAGATTCTTGGTATCAATGATGCCCGGATACAATGTTTTGTAACAGCGGGCTTCCCGGATGAAATTCCTGCCTGTATCACCAGGAAATCATTTGCTGAAATCTACAGGGAAATATAGATGGCAAAGCGGGTCGTCATAACAGGTGTCGGTGTTGTATCCGCGCTGGGGCATTTATTCGAGCAGATCATCCGCAACCTGAAAGCCGGGGATGTTTTTTTTGAAAGGTCGGTATTTGATGAAGCCGTTGTTGTCTGTCCCATTCAGAATTTTAACATCCGGGATATAACCGGCAGGAACAAGAATATTAAATATTTGAACCGGGGTGCACAATTCGCGGTCGCATCTGCAGTAATGGCATTGAAACATGCAGGATTTACAAACAGTATGTCTCAAACAGCAGGCCTTTTTATCGGCCAGGGGCCCAATCTGGATATGGACGGCGAATTCCCGGAAATTAAAATTGGCTCTGTTGACTGGGAACCCCATTCCGCCCTGTGGATATTGAAATTTCTTCCCAATACGGCTGCCTCTGTAATTGCTGCAATGACAGGCATTCACGGTGAAAACCTCACGGTGGGAACAGCCTGTTCCGCATCACTTCAGGCAATAGGGGAGGGGTATCGTAAGATCAAAGACGGGTATCTTGATGTTGCTCTTTGCGGCGGGGGGGATTCGCGGCTCAGCAAAGGCGGGATAACCGCATATAAAAAAGCGCATGCCCTTTGTACGGACAATATTTCACCGTGCGAAGCATCACGGCCATTTGATGATAAACGAAACGGGTTTGTTCCGGGAGAGGGAGGCGCATGTTTTGTTTTAGAATCACTGGAACAGGCTCTGGAAAGACACGCGGAAATATATGGCGAGATCTGCGGGTTCGGTGCCTCCATGGACGGATACAATATGACAGCACCAGAGCCCGATGGAAAATGGGCGGAAAAAGCAGTCCGGGGCGCCTTAAAAGAAGCCGGTATATCAACGGATCAGGTTGATGCGGTTTCATCCCATGGGACGGGAACGCTGTTAAATGACCAGATGGAAGCCGAACTCATTCAACGATTGTACGGTGACCATTGTCCCCATGTGATTGCTGTTAAATCATGGATTGGCCACCTGGCTTCTGCCTGCGGCAGTATAGAGCTTGCTGTATGTCTTGCCGCCCTGCGTCACAAATATTTTCCTG
The DNA here is from genome assembly GCA_030618465.1 of Desulfobacteraceae bacterium. Classification (GTDB taxonomy): domain Bacteria; phylum Desulfobacterota; class Desulfobacteria; order Desulfobacterales; family SURF-7; genus JAUXDD01. The sequence continues at coordinate 8,282 of JAUXDD010000072.1, read as the reverse complement.
AAATAAGGAATTTGAACCATCCATGCAGTGAACAGGTGAATTTTGTCCGTACAGGGCAGAGTGTCGAACTGAATACAATGGTAATTGAAAATTTTGGATTTGGCGGGCAAAACAGCGTGCTTGTGGTGAAAAAATGGACAGGCTGACCATTTATACGGGAATGAATAGTTTCCTGCTGATTGATGCTGTCACTCGTGTCACAGATGACACCATTGCCGGGGCGTGTTTTTTTTCAAATGATCCTGTTTTTCTCGGCATGGAGTCACTGGCACAACTCGCTGCCATGCATGTGCGGTACAGGACTGATTTTCAAAAACATGCTTTCTTATTAAAAATAACCTGCTGCCAGCTGCCGGATGAGGATATTCTTAATGGCGGATACCACATGACAGGAACGCTTACATCTCAAAGCAGCCGGTCGTTTGCATATACCCTCCATGCATATTCAGAAAGCTGCGACGATTTCAAGGGAGAGTTCCTGATTGCAACAGTTGACTATAATAATAACTTTAAAAGGGCAGTATTAAACGATCATTATAAGAAATTATTTTCATGTTTGCAGAACGCTTCAAAAATCGATTAGCCGTTCAACACGAGAACGGACTGTACCGTAGTCCTCTGGAAATCAATCAAAGGGACGGTAAATATGTTGTTTCCGGTAATCGCAGAGTTGTAAACTTTTCATCCAATGATTATCTCGGCCTTGGCGCATCTTCTGAACTTAGAAAAAAAGCAGCAGATAATTTTTTTAAATACGGCGCAACGTCCGGATCATCCCGACTGGTGTCGGGGAATTATTCATTGATAGCCAGGGCTGAAAAAGAATATGCACGACACTTTGGCTATGATGAGGCCGTGTTTTTCCCATCCGGGTATCAGGCCAACCTTGGGCTTCTGTCCACCCTGTTTGAGAAAGGCGATGCCGTTATGTTTGACAAGCATATACACGCCAGCAGTGTGAAAGGCATAACATTGAGCGGTGCTGCTTTTTTCGGTTACAGACACAACACCATGTCTCATCTTGAAAAAAGATATAAGGCAAACGGTAATTGCCGGACGGCGGTTATTACAGAGTCACTTTTCAGTATGGATGGTGATTTCCTGGATGTCGCCGGGCTTTTGGAACTCAAGAAGAAGTATGGCTTTTTTGCGGTGGTTGACGAGGCTCACGCCTTTGGTGTTGTCGGCAGAAAAGGCATGGGCATTGCGTCAGACGTTGCGGATATTGCCATAGGGACACTTGGCAAGGCCTTTGGTATCTTCGGGGCATTTGTTTTACTACCGGAAGGTGTAAAAGAGTATCTGTTTAATTTTTCATCACCGCTTATCTACAGTACCACACTTCCTGAAGCTCATGCAGCAACAGCATTGGATGTTTTAGAAATGGTTGCAGACAGCCATAATAAGCGGGAGTATATTCGTCATATCAGTCGCTATATGAAAGAATCATTGGGAAAAGCAGGGCTTGAAACCACAGGGGATGCGCATATCCTGTCCGTGCTGATTGGCGATGCCGCCCGGTCAAAAAAGATTTCCGTCAAATTGCTGGACAAGGGATTTTATGTCTTTCCTGCCCGGTATCCAACCGTGCCGTCAGGTAAGGCCATTCTGCGTATCGGGATGACCGCGTTACATACAGAGAAAGATGTGAATCGTTTTGTGCAGGCATTAAGGGCAGTATATGACAAAACAGAATAACAGAATTCCGGATTTGTTTATAACGGGAACGGATACGGGGGCAGGAAAAACGGTTTTGTCTCTTTTGCTGATGCAGTATCTTTATTCAAAAGGTGCTGATCCGTTTTATTTGAAACCGTTTCAGACCGGATGCAAAAATTCTTACGATACAGACAGCGATGCCCGGTTTATATACAGCCATGTGTCTCAACTAAAAGGCAAAGACCCGGCCGGTTCAGTGATTTATTGTTACAGGAATCCCAAGGCACCGTTTTTTGCAGCACGTGATCAGGGTGAAACCATTGATTTGAAGGTCGTCGAAAAAGAGATTATTGAAAAACGACTAAGCTACAATCCCTTGATTATCGAAGGCTCAGGTGGTCTGTTCGTTCCGGTTGCAGAAAATAGTATGGTCATTGATGTTATTAAAATGACACATGCTTCGACAATTGTAGCTGCACGGGCCGGAATGGGGACGATCAATCACACACTTCTGACGATTGAAGCATTGAATCGGCGGAAAATTGAAATTGCCGGTATCGTTTTACTGGATTCCGGAAACAAGCTCACATCTCAAACTATGATTGGAGAAAATATTGAAGCCCTTGAGACAGTTACCGGTGGCACGGTGGCCGGTATTATTGGCAGGATTGACGACTTTTCAAAACCCGCGGCAGATTGGTATGAGCCTGTTGAAAAAATAGTAGAGAATTTACAGGCCACACATAAAGCAGCTTATTATTGACAATAATAGCCTGTACAGGTACTTGAAACTTATACAGGCACTTAAAATTTTAATTACGGTGAATACATATGAATGGAATTTTTATTAGATGGTTAATTCTGACAACTGCAATTATTATCACATCCTATATTATGGACGGGATACATGTTAGTGGATTTTTTTCTGCTTTTTTTGCAGCTGCAATCCTTGGAATATTGAACGCTGTTTTTCGGCCCATATTGCTGATATTAACCCTGCCAATAAATGTACTGACTCTCGGGTTTTTTACATTTGTGATAAATGCAATTCTGCTGATGATGGCTTCCGGAGTTATCCCCGGCTTTGATATTTATGGTTTCTGGTCTGCTGTGTTTGGTTCTCTTTTAATCAGCCTGGTGAGCTGGCTTTTGACGTCTTTTATCAGCGATCGGGGAAATGTTGATTATATTGATCTGAAGAAAGGTGATGATAATCGGTGGGAATAAAGAAACATGATAGCCCAGAATGTTATTATGAACAAACAGGCGTTAAACAGCTGTTGCGCTTTTTTATGCTAATAGTTTCAGGATATATTGCGCTAAATTTTGCCATTTTCTGAAAGTTCTTCCAGCCCGTCCATATCAAGGAGCTTGATAATATGGGCGTCAACTTCGATCAATCCGGCGCTGCTCATTTTCGCGAAAATTCGGGAAAGTGTTTCCGGTATCGTGCCGAGGAGGCTTGCAAGCTGTCCCTTTGAAATGTTCAGTGAAACACTGCCGGCCTGATCCTGTTCTTCAGATAATAAAAGCAGGTATGCGGCCAGACGTCCCGGAACTTCTTTTAAGGAAAGGTTTTCAATTTGAACAGTAAACTGATGAAGCCGCATGGACAACACACCGAGCATGTTCAGGGCAAGGGATGGTTGTTCGGTGATCAGCTGAACAAATGCTTCTTTCGGGAAAAACAGCAGACTTGTTTTTGCGATTGCTTCAGCGTGGGCAGGGAAAGGTTTATTTGAAAAAACAGGCACTTCACCAAACGGCTCACCGGGATCGAATATATGCAGTATATGCTCTTTCCCCTCCATGGAAACCTTGAAAATTTTAACCCTTCCTTTAACAACAATATAAAAGCCGTTTGCGTCATCCCCTTCACAGAAAATAACATCTCCTTTACCAAATTCTTTTTTAATGGTAATATGGCTGACTTTTTCCAGTTGCTGTTCAGGAAGCCCTTCAAAAAGCCGGGTTTCTGAAATTATTTTTAATATATTGTCCATGTGCAAACCTTCATTGGAGCCTACTATCACTTAACATGCTGATAAGTCAAGGTATGATTCATAACAACAATGCCAGGTGAAATAAAAACAATTCTGGTTTGTCCTTTGCTTATGAAAAAAATACTTTCCTTGTTGTTCGGATTATGGTAAGAACACCCAATTAATTATTCTTCATTAAGTATTTTTCACAAAGATCTAATTCAAATTTCAGGTACATTATTTCAGGCAGGCAGATATTACGTGCTGCTTATTATTTTATAAATATTTTTGAAGCCATTAAAAAACTGTTTTTTTAATTTAACCAACAGGAGGTCATGAATGTCAAAGGCGGTAAAACCGCAGCGTTCCGGAAATCGAAAAGCCTGGCTGGTTGGGATAATTACGGGTGTCATACTGATGGTAGTTACCATTCTGGCATCCGGTTTTATGATTGAAACCACAAATACAGATGCATTCTGTGTGAAATGCCATATCATGACACCTTTCCGAACTGCGTGGCAGGAGTCTGTGCATGGCGGAAAAAATCCACAGGGATTTGCCGCTCAATGTGTGGACTGTCACCTCCCCCATGGTAATTTTGTCCAGTTTTTTACAGTCAAGGCCAGAACCGGTGCAAGCGATGTGTTCCATAATTTTACAATAGATCCGTATAACTATGACTGGGCAGCCGCTGCCGAGGAAAATCGGTTGAAATTTACGTTTGATAATGCCTGCCGTCGCTGTCATCACAATCTTACACCTCCCGGTCTTCCTTTTGGCGGATTGCTCGCCCACAGGGCATACCTGAATGGGGATACAACAAAAAAATGTGCTGAATGTCATCCCCATGTGGGGCATAAGGATATGATCGAAGAGGTAGAAAAATATTTTGTTAAAGATATGTAAATAATAAATTTAAATATTTATAAAACCGCGATAAGGAGGAAAAGATGAGACAACCGTTTCGGAAAGTCGTATTAATGTGCATGGTTTTGTTTTTCTCGCTGACCGTTTCTATGGCAATGGCTGAGCTGCAGTATCCAAAACTCGGAGACAAAAAAGATCTGATCGTAAAAAGAGGATATTCCAAAGAAGCTGCTGAATGTGTGGAATGCCATGCGAAAAAAACTCCGGGAATAACGGAAGCATGGAAATTAAGCAGAATGGCCCATGCATCCATATCCTGTTATGACTGTCATGTGGTTGAAAAAAACTCCCCCATGGCATCCCAGTGTGAAGGCCAGAAAGGCACGTCTACTTTTATTTCTCCAATGGTTTCTTCGAAAACCTGTGCCCGGTGCCATCCCCAGGAAGCCGAGCAGTTCGGGAAAAGCGGGCATGCGTATCTTGCCGGTGTGCCGGTTATAGAAAATAAAAAGTTCCAGGCGTTGATGTACCAGCACGAAGGTGCTGGATTCATGGGAAATGTCAAGGGATCACCCAGCAACCGGGTTACCAGGGCTGCAGGATGCCAGATGTGTCATGGTACACAGGTTGAGCTGGGACCCGATAATAAACCCATTAATGAGACCTGGCCGGGTGGCGTGGGAACACGATATCCGGACGGGGCTATCGGCAATTGTTCCGTCTGCCACACCCGTCATCTCTTTTCCGTTGCGGAATCCAGAAAACCGGAAGCCTGTGCCAGCTGTCATCTGGGTCCGGATCATCCCAATATTGAAATATACCTTGAAAGTAAACACGGCCAGCAATACCTGGCTCACGGTGATGAATGGCAGTGGGGCAGCGCGCCCGATACATGGCAGCCGGGTGATTATACAGCCCCCACATGTGCAGTCTGCCATATGAGCGGAATCGGTGAGCTTTCCACATCACATAATGTGAACGAACGATTAAAATGGGATCTGATGCATCCCCGAAGCGTTATCCGGGGTGGGGAGCGCGGCGATGGTGAGAAAGGCGACAAGATGATGAGGCAGGTCTGTGCCAACTGCCACAGTAAAACCCATACGGATATTCAACGAACCGTGCTGGACGGTGCGGTTGAGCTTTACAACATGTATTATGACAAGGCCGCGCAGATGAAAAGTGATTTAAAAACAAAGGGTCTGCTTAAAGATGATCCCTGGAAAGATGCGTTCCAGGAACTTAATTATTACATGTGGCACCACTGTGGAAGGCGGGCCCGCCAGGGCACGGCCATGTTTGCACCGGATTATGCGCACTGGCATGGGTTCTTTCAGGTGTTCCAGCTATATAAAGACATGGAGGATCTGCATGAATACCGGATGAAGCACAACAAAATTGAGGAGCTCAGTCCGGTTATGAGTACCGGGCCGCTTTAAGGATATGACCAAATTACACGTGCATCAACGCAGGGAACGGTTGCAACCGTTCCCTGCGCGGGTTAAATCTACCGCTCATTGTCCTAATCATCTTCAAGGGTTGATGTATCCCCCAGCGGCAGCCCCAGCTCCCTGGCCTTCAATAAACGCCGCATAATTTTTCCGCTGCGGGTTTTGGGAAGCGACGGCAGAAATTCAATTTCCCGTGGGGTAGCAGCCATGGAAAGTCGTTTTTTTGCAAAAAGCTGGATTTCGCGGAGCAATTCGCTTGATTGTTCATACCCTTCTTTTAACGATACAAATGCTTTGATCACTTCCATGACGATAGGATCGGGTTTGCCTATAACACCGGCTTCAGCCACTGCCGGGTGCTCGATTAAAACAGATTCCACTTCAAATGGCCCCACCAGATGGCCGGCCGTATTGATGACGTCATCTGCACGTCCTACAAACCAGAAGTATCCGTCATCATCCTGTCTGGCTTTGTCCCCGCTTATATACCACCCGTTTTTAAAGCGGGATTGATACAGCTCGTCTTTCTGCCAGTAAGTGCGAAACATGGACGGCCAGCCGGGTTTAATGGCCAGGTTTCCTTCTTCTCCAGGCGGCAGTTCATTGAAATCTTCATCCAGTATACCGGCTGTGATTCCGGGAAACGGTCTTCCCATTGAACCGGGCCTGACGTCCTGGATGGGATAATTCGCTATCATGATGGAGCCGGTTTCAGTCTGCCACCAGTTGTCGTGGAACGGTTTCCCCCAGATATCTTCCCCCCATACAACGGCTTCCGGATTTAACGGTTCACCCACACTGCACATGTATCGAAGGGAGTCAAAATTATATTGGCGGGGCAGTTCATCACCGGCTTTCATAAGCATCCGGATGGCTGTGGGCGCCGTATACCAGACGGATACATTGTAACGTTCCAGGAAACTGTACCAGTTTTTAGCGCTGAACCCACCTTCGTAAATAACCTGGGTAATGCCGTTTGACCAGGGGCCGAACATACCATAGGACGTGCCGGTGACCCATCCTGGATCAGCTGTGCACCAGTAAATATCGTCTTCGTGAAGATCCAGAACGTATTTTGCCGTCGCATACTGCCCAATGATGGCCTCATGCACATGTGCAGCCCCTTTGGGTTTGCCGGTCGTTCCGGATGTATAATGTATGATGGCATAATCTTCCTTGTGGGTTCTTGCAATATCAAAATTTTCGGAAGCGCCTTCCATAAGCTCTTCATATGATAAATCGTCCGGGTCCAGTGTTTTTTTATTTCGGTTCACGAGAACGATTTTTTCAAGCGCGGGCAGTTCGGGAAATATATCAATAATTTTCTTCTTGAGAGTCGGACTCGTGACCAGCACTTTGGCCCCGCTGTCTTCAAGACGATCTTTAACAGCATCCGGCCCAAAGGCGGAAAACAGGGGACCGATGACTCCGCCGGCCTTAAGCGTTCCAATAATGCCGATAAATATTTCAGGGATTCTTTCAAGAAAGAAAAAGACGCGATCTCCCTTTTGGACACCGAGTTTGTTTACAAGAACATTGGCAAATTTATTGCTCAGGCGCGCCATTTCCGCATACGTATATTCTTCAACGTCTCCTTTTTTGCTTTCCCAGATCATGGCCTTTTTTTCTCTGCGGTCTGTTTTTAAATGCCTGTCAATGGTTATATGGGCGATGTTGATATGGTCGTTGTCAAATATATCAAGCTCGTTTCTGATAGTATTCCAGGTGAGTGCATTGCGTGACTGGTCATAATTTTCAATATTCGGTATGACAGTATGCTGATCAGCAGGTGCTTTAATGATTTGGGGGTATTCCATTTTTCCTCCTTTAAAAAATCATGTGCGAACAATTTTTGACTCAACAAACTTAATTAGTTCATCCACATCTTCGATATCAGCAAGATCGTCCCCTTTAACTTTGATCCTGTACCGTTTTGAAATGGCTGCAGCCAGATTCATAATTGCCAGGGAATCGGCTGCCAGATCATCCTGGATAGTTGCTTCAGCCACAACCTCTTCTTCTTCCACCAAAAACTCCGTTATTATCATTTCTCTGATTTCAGAAAAAATATCCATGTCACTCCTTTCTAAGGTTTATTCCTCTATGGGCAATCCAACAGGTTTTTCTCATCAGGCGCTATGGTTTTGTCATCAGAGCGGCGCTGATATGCATCGACCGATTTCAGGGATCTCATTGGCTTTTTAATGTTTTCGTCAGTCCGGCGATGGACAATTATTTGCAATTCCAGGATGATGTTGTGAAATTTGATGGTTTCGTAAAAAGTCGAAAATCTCCCTCTCCCTTGACGGGAGAGGGCCGGGGT
>JAUXDD010000137.1 GCA_030618465.1 Desulfobacteraceae bacterium | reverse complement strand
AATGCTGGATTTCCAAAAAACCGTTGTCAAAAACAATGCCGACCCGGTGATCCAATCCTGGTCAATACGTGAACAGAAAATGATACAGGAGTCACTGAATCAGGCATACAGCATTATCATTGAAAACGGATTTAAAAGAAAAAACGTAAAAATAAAAACCCAGCCAAAGGAAGTCGGTATTGCCAGGGATATTATTCAGGAATCACGGAAGGGATACCGGGCAGTTGTGGCCGGAAGAAAAGGAATCAGTAATTACCATGAAATATCGATCGGCAGTATCGCGAACAAAATTGTTCAGAAACTGAGCCATACAGCGGTCGTGATTGTCGGCGGATCACCCTGCCCCAATCCTGTCATGATCGCAAATGACGGTTCAAAAGGAGCAATGAAAGGGATTGCGTGTTATGCATCCCTTGCTAACGCATCGGAATCCAGGGTCCTCATCTGTCATATCCTAAGAGACCCGACTGTCGCCTATTCAGGAAAAAGCCGGTCATTTTCTTCCGTAAGCGGTGAAGACTGGCTGGAAACCGCAACGAAGAAGTGCCGGCAGCAGCAGGATAAAGCCAAATACGCCCTGGTTAATGCGGGAATAGCGTGGAGCAATGTCACAGGCAAGGTCGTTTTAAATAAAACAAGCCGGGCTGCAGGACTGATCGAAGAAGCCCGGAAAAACGAATGTGAAACCATTATTGCCGGCAGGCGGGGGCATTCATTCGTGAAAGATTTTTTCATGGGGCGGGTCAGTAATAAAGTGCTTCAACTGGGAGATAAAATGGCAGTATGGATTGTTAACTGAAAATTCATATCGCTGACTCAGCTTTTTGACCGGGTCATGAAAGACATGAATAAAAAAGAATAACATTTGCATAGAACATTTTAACCCATAAGGAGGGCCACCATGACAATTCGTATCGGAGGTAAAAACTATGTTCCTGGAATGTACTCAATAAGAAAACCAACAGGTGCGACACTTGCGGACAAATATTTTCATGAACTGGGGAAAAAACTGACGGAAAAAGAAAGAAAGAAAAAACGTCCGAAATTTTTTCCATCAATCTGTTTTTCAAGAAAAATCGGAGTGGGGGCACTTGAAATTGCCGATGTACTGGCAGAAAATATGGGCTATCCGGTAGTCGACCGGGAAATCCTGTCGCATATTTCCGAAGAGGCACAACTCAGTAAAAAAACGGTTCAATATTTTGATGAACGATATCCGGGTATGTTGAAAGAATTCGTGAAGCTGCTGTTTGGCGAAAAATCCTTTATTAAAAGCGACTACTCAAAAAACCTGTTCAGTGTCGTTCTTTCGCTGGCCGGGCTGGAATCAACCATTTTTGTCGGCAGAGGGACCCACCTTATTCTGCCAGGGGACCGTGTGCTTTCTGTGAGACTCATCTGCTCTGACGAGTACCGCGTCAAACGACTGGCCGGCATATTAAATGTGAGTGAAAAAGAAACGCAGAAAAAACTGGAACAGATCGACAAAGACCAGAGTGAATTTTTTAAAAAGGTATATGGGAAAAAAGAGGCATCGCCATATGAATTTGACATGGTGATCAATTGTGACAGTTTCAGTGATCCAAAAGACCCGGCAGATATAGTGGCAAAGGCATTTCAGGCTAAATTCGCATCAGAGCTGAAAGGTCATGATACGGAATAACTGGAAACAGGCGCCGGTGAGTGAGATTATTATCAATGCCGAATAATGACCATTGGCCCCTTGATCCGGGATATACTATGGCGAAAAAGGCGGATAATGTTTCAAAAAGAAGATTCATACCGAATGCTGAAAACCGGCATCTTTTTAATGGGAAACACTCTGGCCTTACTGATCGGCGTCTTACGTCACATTACCGGACCTGAATATGCGCTGTCGCTGTTTTATCTTTTCCCGATTTCTTTTGTAACATGGTATGTGGGAACCATTGCAGGGATATGCATTTCATTTGTCAGCGCCCTTTCATGGCTGACGGCGGACCTGACAATGGTGAGCCGGTTTTCAAGCAGTTATATTCCGTTTATCAATGAGACGTTCAGGCTGATTGTTTTTATAATTATTACCATTGTTATCGGGAATCTGCGATCCGCCCAGAAAACACATTTTCAGCTTGCCAGGACAGATACACTGACAGGCATTTCGAATCGTCGTGAATTTTTTGAATGCGTGAATATTGAAATGAATAAATCCAGGAGATTCGGCCATCCTATTTCGATTATTTTCATGGATGTGGATAATTTCAAGCAGGTCAATGACATTGGCGGTCATAATTCAGGGGATGCACTATTATGTGATGTGGCGAACACATTAAAAATGAATGTCCGGATTGTGGACACAGTGGCGCGCCTTGGCGGTGATGAATTCGGTATCCTGCTGCCCCAGGCAGGGGAGGCGGCATCCTTTTGGGTGGCGACGAAATTACAGGGATGCCTTACGGTTCTGGCAGGAGAAAAAAAATGGCCGGTGGCTTTCAGCATGGGACTTGCCACATTCGAACATATGCCGGACTGCGCTGAAAAAATGGTAGGAAAAGCGGACGACTTAATGTACCAGGCAAAAAAAGACGATTTGAATAAGATCTGCCGGAAGACTTTTTGAGCATGACCCTGCTCCTTTTGCCCGGCAAAAAAGTCCCGTATTATTTTGGATACAAAGGAATAAACATGAAAATCCAATTTCGCTTTAAAAGCTTACGAAACCGGTTAACGTTCTGGTTTCTTGTTGTTGCTTTAACGCCGTTGGTACTGATCAGCATTGTCTGTTATCATCAGCGGGTAAATTCCGCTATGGAAAGGGAAATGAGTAAACTTACAGCAATCAGAGAATTGAATGTAAATAAAATCAACGAGTGGATTGATGAACGGATGAGCGACATTCTCACGATGGCATATGACCCCGAAATCCGTTCCCTGGAAAAAGTATTTAAGGGAAATGGCCTTGCAAATGAAAACCGGCAAATTCTTAAAAGTGTCCGGGAAAACCTGAATTACTTAGTGAAAAACCATGAAGACTACAGTGAAATTTACATCATAAATCCGCTGACAGGCAACATTGAAGTATCAACTAATAAACTTTTTATTGGAGAAAACCGTTCCACAAATTCATATTTTACAGAGCCCATGCGAACGCAAAAAATATATATAAAGGATATTTTCTTTTCAAAAAACTTAAAAATACCCTCAATGACCATTTCTGTGCCCATTTTCTGCAATCCGCACAGAAATCAGCATATCATCGGCATACTGGTGACAAGACTGAGCCTGGAACGATCCATATTTGCCATGCTCATGAACCGACCGGGTCTGGACAAAACCGGTGAAACCATTATCGTCAACAAAGACCTGTTTGCCTTGAACGAACTGAGGGGATATCCAGGCGCCCCGTTACGGCTGAAAATAGGCGCCCGCCCGGCAATCCTGGCGATAAATGGCGAGAGCGGCATTATTGAATCGAAAGATTACAGGGGGGAAAAAGTTCTTGCCGCTTATGGTTTCATTGATAAAACCGGTTGGGGATTTATTGCCAAACAGGATATGGATGAAATCAATGCCCCGGCAAAAGAAATGCTGATAAATTTTCTTGCAATGCTGATCGCATCAGTTGCCGCGGTCTGCATTGCGGCCCTCTTTCTCAGCAGAAATATTGCCAGGCCGATGCTTGAAATGGCAGAGGTTTCAAAAAAGATACAGGAAGGGGACATAACTGCGCGAAACCGTATCTTTACATCTGACGAACTGGGATTTCTGGCAAAATCATTCAATAATATGACTGAATCGCTTGAACGGCAGATGCGCATCCACCGGGCGGTAACAGATATAACCGAATCCATGGTTGCGGCCGCAGAAATTGTGTCTTTCAGAAAAATATTACTTGAAAAACTGATAGAAATCACTGTCTCTGATTATGGTGTATACTACGTAAAGCGGGAAGAATCGGACATTTTTGACCATTTCTATTCCATCGGTATTACCGCTGATCTTCTGGAACCTTATGACGCCTCTTTTTTTGAAGGCGAATTCGGAAAATCGTTTCGTTCAAAAAAAATTTCCCGTGTCCGGGGGATAGACAAAAATACCGTTTTTCAGTTTAAAACGTTTACAGGGTCGGTCATGCCAAAGGAGATCATTACAATCCCCATCGTTGTTAATGATACGGTCCGTGGAATGATCGCACTTGCGTGTGTTCGTCCCTATTCACAGGTGGTCCCGGAAATCCTGGATAAAGTATGGATAGGAATGAATATTGCGTTTTCTAACCTGGTTGCCAATGAAAAAACCAGGGCGCTTGCCCGTGAACTGAAGGATAAGAACCAGGAACTTGAAACACAGACGGAGCAGCTTCGGTCCCATACTTATGAACTGCGGCAACAGTCAAAGGTGCTTCAGAAACAGAATATCGAACTGGAAATAAAACGCCATGAAGTTGAAGAAGCCAATAAGCTGAAAAATCAGTTCCTGTCCAATATGAGTCACGAGTTGAGAACGCCACTGAATTCCATTATGGGCCTTTCCAGAGTCCTTTTGATGCAGGCAAAAGAAAAAATTTCCAATGAAGAGGCCCGTTACCTTGAGGTCATTGAGCGTAACGGCAGGAACCTTCTTGACCTGATTAATGACATTCTGGACCTGGCAAAAATTGAGTCCGGCCGTATCGATTTGCATCCCGAATTGATCTCCCCTTTATTACTCGTGGAAATGATTATGGAAAGCCTTGAACCCATTGTCAGGGAAAAGGGTATTTACCTGAAACCGGATTTTCCGGAAGATTTCCCCCATATTGTCAGTGATGAAGCACGGCTTCACCAGGTCCTTTTAAATGTTATCGGAAATGCCGTCAAGTTTACTGAAAAAGGAGGGGTCACTGTTTCCGGAAAGTGTGATGACCATAAAATACAGATTACCGTTTCAGACACCGGCATTGGCATACCGAAAAAAGAGATTCAATATATTTTTGATGAATTCAGGCAGATTGACGGATCTGCGGCCAGAAAATACGAAGGAACGGGCCTGGGACTTGCCATCGCCAGAAAATCCGTACACATGCTGGGGGGTGCTATTTCTGTTGAAAGTGTTCCGGGAAAAGGCTCGACATTTTCTGTAAACATTCCCTTGTCCCAAAAGGAAATTCGCCGGACAGATCCCGGTTCATTGGCAGATCCGGAAACGGAAATCAAACCGAAACAAAAAACGGTCCTTGTTGTGGACGATGATCCTGATATAGTCAAATTAATCGCAAAAAATCTTATCAAAAACGGCTATAACGTGATCGCTGCCACTTCCGGGGAAGAAGCCATCCGGCTTTCGCTAATCCACCGGCCGTTTGCCATAACACTGGACATTTTCATGCCGGACATGGATGGATGGGAAGTATTACAGAAACTAAAAGCCATGCCGGACACAAAAGACATTCCCGTAATTGTTGTCTCAATGAACGATGATACGGAAACCGCATTTGCTTTGGGCGCGACCGGATATGTGTCAAAACCTTTGAAAGAAGACAGCCTGATATCCGAAATTCATAAAATTGATATTAGAAACCGGCTGCTGTCAACAAAGTGTCAGGTGATGATTGTTGAAGACAATGAGTTTGAAAGAGCTCAGATGGTAAAAATGATTGAAAATGCAGGAATGAGTGCCTTCAGTGTTGAAAATGGATTACAGTGTGTTTCACAGTTGGAGGATGAGGTTCCTGACATCATCATTCTTGATCTGGTCATGCCTGAAATGGACGGATTTACCGTGCTTGAAAAAATCCGGAGCCATGGCCGTACAGCCGGTATTCCCGTAATTATCGTTACATCCAAAGACCTGACAGATTATGACCGGAAGCGATTAAGCGGAAATGTTTCTTCAATCCTGACCAAAAATCTCAGCACCCCCAGAGAGCTGATCGCCGAAATAATCACGATTTTATCCGATCTGGAACTGTCCTGGAAAAACGGTAAATCAGGATATGCCGGAGATGCGGAGGCAAAAAGAATCCTGATCATTGAAAATAATCCGGACAATCTGACTACAATCAATGCCGTTTTACAGGACAGATATACCATTATTCATGCAACGGACGGCAGGGGCGGCTTCCGGAAAGTGCTCTCCGAAAAACCAGACCTTGTGCTCCTGGATATGGCGCTTCCCGGAATAGACGGTGTTACTATTGTAAATAAGATTAAAAACAATCAGGAGTTGAAACATATTCCCGTCATTGCTCTTACTGCACAGGCAATGAAAGGTGACAGGGAACAGATACTTCGGGCGGGCTGTAATGCGTATCTGTCCAAGCCGTTTGATCCGGATGAACTGGTAATGATAATTGAAAAATGGATGCGCTGATTTTTAACTAGTGTCCATCCAGAAATGAGATAGTTTGTTCAATTTCAAGGAAGGCGAAAATTTTAACCGGAGGCGCCCCGAAGGAAGTGCCCGTGGGGTGAATATATTTAATATTTCGAGGATTAAAATTTGAGCCTGACGCAGAAATTGGACAAAATAGCCATTTCTGGATAGACACTAACTATCAGGGGAATCAAATAAATATGGCAAAGATTCTGGCAATTGACGACAAGCAGGACAATCTGATGCTTGTGTCCGCCCTGTTAAAAAATTTAATTCCGGACTGTTTGGTGTTGACTTCACAATCAGGACAATCCGGTATTGTAACGACAAAAAAAGAAAGGCCGGATGTTGTCCTGCTTGATATCCGGATGCCTGAAATGGACGGGTTTGAAGTCTGCAGACGGTTGAAATCCGACGAATCAACAAAACATATCCCGGTCATCATGATAACGGCAGTGGCAAAAGATTCAACCAGTCGCGTTGAAGGCCTGGACAGCGGAGCCGACGCCTTTTTGACAAAGCCCATCGATCCTTCGGAACTGGCGGCCCAGGTCAAAGTTGCACTACGGATCAAGTACGCCGAGGACCGACTGCGCAATGAAAAAGATTTCCTGGAAGAGATGGTAAATAAAAGGACAAAAGCCCTTCGTGAAAGTGAAAACCGGTTTCAAAATCTGGTGGAAAATTTACTGGTCGGTATCGCCATTATTAAAAACAATATGATTATATACCAGAACCCGGAGCAGGACAGAATATTCGGTAATATTTATCAAAATACCGATATCCGGAATATCAGGTTCATTCATCCGGATGACCGGGACCAGATATGCGATTTTTACCGGAAAGCACTGGCAGGAAAAACAGATAATAAACCCATCACTTTCAGGTTTTTTCCTGAAACGTCAAAAGATGCCGAAATCGACATTAAATGGGTCCAGTTACGGGCCAGCAGGATCTCATTTGAAAATGAAAAAGCGCTGCTGTTCTGCATGATTGACATCACCCGCACCAAGGAACTGGAAAGGCTTGTCAATATAGAAGACAAAATGAGTTCTCTGGGGCGCATCGCCGCGGGTATTGCCCATGAAATCAGGAATCCCCTGTCAACCATAAACATTTATCTGAGTCTGCTTCAACGATACTACACAAACCCTGATCATCTGGACTGCGAATCTCTGGATACCATTAATGAATCCATTGAAAAAATGGAAACGGCATCCCGGAAAATTGAAACTGTCATTAAACGGGTTCTCGATTTTTCAAGACCCAATACACCCAAAATGGGCATTGTGGATATCAATGACTGCATCCGGGGGACACTGGAATTTACCGAAGTGATGCTGCTAAAAAATAGTGTCGGCATTAAAACCCTGTTCCAGGACGATCTTCCGCAATGTTATATCGAAAGTCAGGCAATCTCCCAGGTGATATTAAACCTGATTAGCAATGCAGTGCAAGCCATGAAAGAAATGAGCGGGAATAAGCAGATAACCATTAAAACAGTCACGGAAAATAATTATATCTGTATAAAGATTTCAGATACCGGGCCGGGGATACCGCAGGGAATCCGGGACAGAATTTTTGATCCGTTTTACACAACGCGAAGCAGCGGATCGGGAATCGGCCTGAGCATCAGCCACAGAATTGTTACGGACCACGGAGGATTTTTAAATGTTTCAAATATCAAATCAGGCGGAGCACAATTTGTAATCAAACTCCCTGTGAAATCTGGCTGGCCGGTGGCCGGTTAAAAACTTCAGGCGTTTTCAAAAGCAAATATGATGTCTCAATGAAAATTCATCATTTCGTTTTTGATCAATAGTGTGTGACAAAGAAGTATGGCCGGCATCGTTAAAAAAGGATAAAATTTATGAATGACTTTTCCATATATATTGTTGATGATGAAGAGACCCTTGCCAAAGGGCTGGAATTGAATCTTCA
>JAUXDD010000217.1 GCA_030618465.1 Desulfobacteraceae bacterium | reverse complement strand
AGAAAAATGATATGAAATTTTTAGTTTATTTGTTTTTTTGATAACTAAAATTTTTTTCTTTACCATGAAGTTCATGAAGAGTAGAGAACGGACTTTTTCATGTCCTTCAAGGTCTTCATGGTATTTTCCTGTTTTGAAAGTTTGGTACGAGCTTAAAAAAATATACTACCAGATGACAGAGAGATTGTTTCGGTTCAAGCACTCATTACCAGTTTTTATAAAGCAATTCAAAATAACCAGTTGGCTTCACACACGCCGGGCATTTTGAGGGGGCGGTTTTCCCCTCATGGATATAGCCGCAACTCAAGCAGCGCCACTGTTTTGATTCGTCTTTTTTGAAAACTTTATCGGTTTTAATATTTAGGGCAAGCTCTAAATAGAGCTGCTCATGATGCTTTTCGGCCACAATAATATTATTAAAGGTGTCAGCCGCCCTGGCAAAACCTTCTGTTTCAGCAATAGCCGCGAATTTTTCATACATATCTTCACTTACATATTTTTCTAACGCTGCAGCTGAAAGAAGGTTAGCATAGGTGTCCTTAATGACACCGGTGGGAAACACCCATTTTATTTCCAGCTCTCCGCCATTAAAAAATTTGAAAAACCGCAAAGCATGTTCATATTCCTGATTAGCAGTTTCAGTAAGTATCTTCGCAATATGGATAAATCCCTCTTCTTTGGCTTTGGTTGCAAAAAAGTCATACCTGGTTCTGGCCTGTGTTTCTGCTGCAAAAGAAGCATGAAGATTCGAGGCTGTCTTACTCTCTCTAAATTTTATCATAATAACCTGCTTTTATTCTAAGTTTGAAAACCTTGTCCTGGGGGCAAAGGCAGAGCCAGGCGGCTCTGCCATGAAAAAATATATAATTTCTCAGGCTGCATCAACCCTATGAATGGTTACTACTCTTCTATCTCAATTGCTTCAGCGCCACACTCCGCCGCTGCCTGACGAACTTTATCCTTCAGGTGTTCCGGGATCTCATCCATTTTAATTGTGGATTTTAGTTGATCCTCATCGTACTGAAATATCTCCGGGCAAAGGTCGTTACAGTTTCTGTCTCCCATACACTCTTTTGTAATAGTAACTTTCATTTTACTTATTCTCCTTAAGGTTTATTTTTCGTTTACTGTGAAACTATCATTTTAAAAAATAAATGAGACTCCTAACAGGGGTCCAAAAGCAGTAACAGTTGTTTCCAGCTTATCGTCACCTTCTCCATCTACGCGGGTATATTTAAATTGTCTGTAACCGGCAGTAACGGAGATCAGGTCTGAGACCTTAAAAGTATTCACATAGGTAAAGTCCCATGCAAATTTGCTCGCATTACCAATACCAAAGCCACCCCAGTTTGCAGATACACCTGCCATAACCCAATCGCTCAAATAGAGCCTTACATTCACTCCCAGCATAGGATCCCACCAGGTTTGCAGTTCGTTAAATCCTCCCTCTTCAGATTGATCACCTATTTGCAATATGTAATCAAACGTTATATCATTTTTCCAATACTTCCCCCCCGCATTTATTCCAAAATCCCAGCCTCTAATGACTTCTGCCTCGTCGTCCATATCAATATCTGAATAAACCAGATATTCTAATTTAAAATCGAGAATATACTGTTTAATATCGAGATCAACTGATAAAGGGCCCTGATCAACTGATGAACCTAAATTTGCATAGGTCCCATCGGCAGTTACTAACCATTTCTTATAGATGACAGTTGCCTTCAACTGAAATCCAGAATTAGTCAGTGATGCCAGATCTTTAAATGATTGCCGCATCTTTGCTCCACCAGCGTCCGTCGCCTGGCCGGCAAGCCAGGCATAGGGACTGATGATAAATCGCCAATCACTCTCAGAATTTTGATAATCATTATCAATAGTCATTTTGTCCTGAGCATAAATGGAGGAAGAAATTAACAGCATCATTAATGGATATAACAGGATTTTAATATTTTTCATTATTTGCCGCCTGAATTAATTAGATCTTTCCCGAAGCTTTTCAATAATTTTTATGTATTTTTTAATTAATTCCAGAATAACATCGTGACTGAATATTTCCTGTCTGGATTCAACGGATAAGAAACCCCATCAGCTTTCCACCTTCACCGCACACACCTTATACTCCGGTATACTGGAAACCGGATCAAGGGCCGCATTAGTGAGTTTATTGGCAGCCGCTTCGGCAAAGTGAAAGGGAATAAACACAGTTCCGTTCACGGCCTTTTCTGAAACAGCCACCCTTGCTTTTATGCGTCCTCTCCTGGATGCAATGTTTACTATGGTGCCGTCTTCAAGGTTGTATGCAGCCGCATCATCCGATGATATTTCCACAAAGCTTTCCGGTGACCGCTCGTTTAACCCGGCTGTTTTCCGGGTCATGGTACCGGTATGATAGTGATAAATGACCCGGCCTGTTGTCAGATACAGGGGGTATTCATCATCGGTCTTCTCAGCAGGCGGAATATAGTCGATGGCATGAAAATTTCCCTTGCCGATGGGAAACTGACCGATATGCAGAATCGGCGTGCCGGGATGGTTTTCATCCGGGCATGGCCAGTGGATACCTTCGTGCTCGATACGGGGATAATTAATACCGCCATACGATGGTGTCAGCTCGGAAATTTCTTTAAAAATTTCTTCTGCATTTTCGTATGTCATGTCATACCCCATTCGTTTGGCAATCTCACAGGTAATCCACCAGTCGTCTTTTGCTTCTCCGGGCGGTTCCACTGCCTTCCTGATCCGCTGAACCCGTCGTTCCGTATTGGAAAAGGTACCGTCTTTTTCAGCAAAGCAGACAGACGGAAACACCACATCCGCCATTTTAGCGGTTTCCGTTAAAAAGATATCCTGGACAACAAGAAGGTCCAGACGGGACAGGCATTCTTCTGCATGATTCAGGTCAGGATCAGAAACAAGGGGATTTTCCCCGATAATATAAATGGCCTTTATTTCACCATCATGAGCTTTGGGCACCATGGCAGTGACAGTCAGGCCGGGTTGGTCTGACATGCCGGTGACGCCCCATTTTTCTTCGTGTTTTTTCAGAAAATCTTTATTAGTGACCGGCTGATACCCCGTAAAAACATTGGGAAGCCCACTCATATCACAAGCACCCTGCACATTATTCTGGCCTCTCAATGGATTGACACCGCCGCCGCGAATGCCCAGGTTGCCGCAGAGCATGGCCAGGTTGGCAAGTGATTTTACATTGTCCGTACCGGTGGTATGCTGGGTGATTCCCATGCAGTACAGGATGCATCCTTTTTCTGCCCCCGCGTACATTTTTGCAGCAGCAATAATATCTTCCGACAAAATTCCGGTAATGCTTTCCACAAAATCGGGTGTAAATTTTTCAACAATCTTTTTCAACTCTTCAAATCCGTTTGTACGGGTATCAACAAATTTTTTGTCATACAGGTCTTCTTTAATGATGACATGCATCAGGCTGTTAATCCATGCCACATCGGTTCCCAGGTTGGGTCTCAGGAACATCTCCGCATGCTCGGTCAGTTTGATCCGCCTGGGATCCACAACAATGAGTTTGGCATTGTTGAACTTGACGGCTCTTTTTACAAAGCTTGAAAGCACCGGATGATTTTCCGTGGTATTGGTGCCTGTGGCAAGAAAAACATCCGCCTCTGCAATATCACCAATAGTATTTGTCATTGCTCCGCTTCCGAATGCCGCGGCCAGACCGGCCACTGTTGAGGAATGTCAGAGACGGGCGCAATGATCGATATTGTTCGTTTTTAACACAGCACGGGTAAATTTCTGGGCAATGTAGTTCTCTTCATTGGAGATCCTTGCGGATGTCAGGACCCCGATGCTGTCAGGTCCGGAACTGTCTCTTATGTGGGTGAGTTTTTCAGCCACCAGGCCGATTGCCTCCTCCCAGGAGGCTTCCCTGAATTCACCGTTTTCTTTGATCAGGGGCGATGTCAGGCGTTCGGGGGAATGAATAAAATGAAAGCCAAACCGCCCCTTCACACAGAGGCTGCCAAAATTGGGCTCAGCGTCTTCAACGCCCGTTACCTTGATCACCCTGTTGTCTTTTACATGCAGCAGTATCTGGCAGCCTACGCCGCAGTACGTGCAGGTTGTTTTGACCTTTTTCAGATCCCAGGGCCTTGCGTCATATCTCGCGTCCTTTTCGACGAGTGCAGCCACCGGGCAGACCTGAATACATTCCCCGCAAAAAACACAGTCTGAATCTTTTAACGGCCTGTCGCCGGCGGTGATTATTTTGGTTGATGCACCCCGGTATCCAAAATCGATGGCTTCATTCACCTGAATTTCATTGCAGGCCGCAACGCATTTTCCGCACAATATGCACCTTGAAAAGTCACGGATGATAAAGGGGTTGACCCTTTCCATAGGAGACAGATCTTCATCGCCGGGATAATGATCGCCAGACACCTGATACCTGTAGGCCAGGTCCTGGAGTCTGCAGTCCCCCCATGCAGGGCATAAATCGGTGCTGCCGTCCTCCTGCTGCACTCTGATTTGAAAATCCGTCCAGTCTCCGCTGTCACTGCCTCGAATTGCACAATTGTGGTTGCCGGATGACAGGAGGAGTTGAAGCGTCATCTTGCGGGACGCGATTACTTTTGGTGATTCGGTCTGGATGATCATATCGTTAGAAGCAGGCGTGGCACATGATTCCACAAGGCTTTTAGCGCCTTCGACTTCGACCACGCAGACCCTGCATGCACCTGTCGGCGTTGCCCCCTTCAGGTGACAGAGGGTCGGAATATCAATGTGGTTGCGAACGGCCACATCAAGAAGGGTCTCCCCGCTGTCAAATGAGAATTTATTTCCGTTTATGGTGATACTGCTGCTGTCACTCATGGTGTTCTTTATCTCCTTTAAGGCAAAAAGCGCTAAATAAAATCCGTCTGCACCTCACCCGTCAAAACATGCTTTTGAAATACCCGGCGTGTTTTTTCCGGACTCATCTTTTTGTAAACCACAGGCGGTTCATTTTCGATTTCAATTGTTACATTTGGCTCGCTGCTGCACATGTCGATGCATCCTGAGGTGAAAAGCCGAATATCCTGTCTGGCCGTTTGAGCCATTTCCGTCATCAGTGCGGCCATGACGTCTCTTGCCCCTGCAGCGATACCGCACGCGCCCATATGAACCCTGATTTTGACGGATGCACTCTCGTATCTCAGCGACATTTTCCTGGCGGTGTCTTTCTTGATTTTTATAAGGTCTTCTTTTGTCAGTTTTGCCATTTTACGCTTCCTTATATGGTGTGAGGAGGTATACCCCTTTTATCCCGGCGGGTCAAGTACCTCCAAAATAAATGAACTCCCCATTTGTCATGTCAGGTGATGGTTCATATTGACAATTTTCAATTGTTGTCAATATACTGCCAGGGATTTGATAAGGGCTTGTTGCAGTCAACCGCTCAGGTTCAAGGGGCTTTTTAAAACAGGTGTTTGTTTCGGGGAG
>JAUXDD010000076.1 GCA_030618465.1 Desulfobacteraceae bacterium | reverse complement strand
TCCCCGGCGGCCGCATGAAGCTCATCCACCGGGTTCTTGAGCTTGACCCATCCGGCGGCCGATATGGTCTTGGCCGGATTCGTGCGGAAGCTGACATCCGGCCCGATGACTGGTTCCTTACCTGCCATTTTGTGGATGACATGGTCATGCCCGGCACATTGATGTATGAATGCTGCGAACATACGCTCCGGGTATTTATGCTGCGCATGGGCTGGATAACTGATAAAAAAGATGTATGTTTTGAGCCGGTGATCGGGGTTGAGAGCATTTTA
Organism: Desulfobacteraceae bacterium; assembly: GCA_030618465.1. Taxonomy (GTDB): domain Bacteria; phylum Desulfobacterota; class Desulfobacteria; order Desulfobacterales; family SURF-7; genus JAUXDD01. The sequence continues at coordinate 12,675 of JAUXDD010000076.1, read as the reverse complement.
AAATGCCGGGGACCGGTGACGCCCGAAACCAGGCATGTTGTATATGAAGTGGAAATCAGCGAGATCGGATATAATCCCGAACCCTATGCCATTGCCGATGCCCTCATGTATGCGGATGAAGACCGGATCGTCATGTTCAGGAACATGTCCCTGAAAATAAGTAATTTAACCCGCGGGGAAATTGAATCGTTCTGGAAAAACAGGAAAAGCAACGGCCTGTTAAATGAGGTAGATAATCAGGTAAACGACCCGGCAAAAAACCAGGCAAAAGATATGACCCCGGATACGGATACCGGCAATAAAACGACCCGGTTTGACCGGGATCACCTGATTGAATTTGCTCTGGGGAAACCATCAAAGGCATTTGGCGACAAATACAGGGAATTTGATACGCATCGATTTATAGCGCGTCTTCCCAACCCGCCCTATCTCCTCATGGACAGGGTCATAAAGGCCGAACCGGAACAGTGGGTGTTAAAACCCGACGGATGGGTGGAAGCAGAGGTTGATATTCATCCGGATGACTGGTATTTCAAGGCAGACCGCCTTCCGGTCATGCCCACCGCAATCATCATGGAAATTGCGCTTCAGCCATGCGGCTGGATGGCAGCCTGGATGGGGTCTGCCCTGAAAAGTAAAAACGATCTCAAGTTCAGAAACCTGGGAGGGACTGCCGTTTTACTCAAAGAAATTGTAGCCTGCGAAACCACCCTTACTGTCCGTACCAGGATGACAAAAAGCTCCGGTGCAGGCGATATGATCATTGAAAATTATGAATTTCAAGTTTTAGAGGGTAATGACATGCTCTACCAGGGGGACACCTATTTCGGATTTTTTACAACAGAATCCCTGGCGCGGCAAAAAGGCATCACCGATGCGGAAAAGCAGGCATACCGCCCGGGTGTTGATGAACTTGAAAGGGGCATATCATATACATTTCATGATGAATCACCTCTTTTTCCCGGAGATACAAATGCAGAGCCGGCACCGGCAGCTGCCATGCCGGCAAAGGCGCTTCGCATGATTGACCGTATTGAAGCGTATGTTCCAAACGGCGGCCCCAACGGGCTTGGTTTTATTCGTGGAATAAAAAAAGTGGACCCGGATGAGTGGTTTTTCAAAGCCCATTTTTTTCAGGACCCGGTATGCCCGGGCTCGCTTGGCATTGAATCATTTATTCAGCTGCTAAAATTTGCCGCACGGCAGCGCTGGGAGCATCTGGCTGAAAATCACCGGTTTGCACTGGTAACAGGCAAAAAGCATTCCTGGACGTACCGCGGCCAGATTATTCAGGAAAACAGCCGGATCGAGGTTGAAGCGGCAATAACAGCAGTAAACGATGAGCCTGATCCACAGCTTTTTGCAGATGGGTACTTGAAAGTTGACGGGATTTATATATATAAAATGGAGAATTTCGGAATCCGGATGGTTCCATTTTAATTGGTTAATGATATTTCACTCAGGTATTTTATGTTATATTCAAAAGTTTTTATTGAATCATTCGGCTATGAACTGCCGCCGAATGTGGTGACATCCGATGACCTTGAAAAAAGGCTGGCACCGCTTTATGATGTACTTCATTTAAAAAAGGGCCAACTGGAAGCCCTTACCGGTATCAGTGAGCGCAGGTTCTGGGACCCGGGTTTTCAAATGAATAAGGGCGCCATCATGGCAGGTGAAAAGGCCATTGACGCATCCGGCATCACACCGAATGATATTGGCATGCTGATTTACGGTGGTGTTTGCCGGGACAATCTTGAACCGGCCACAGCCTGTGCGGTATCCCACGGGCTTGGACTGGGACCGGATACCCAGATCTATGACATATCAAACGCATGTCTGGGGGTGCTGAACGGAATGATTCATGTGGCCAGTGCCATCGAACTGGGGCAGATAAAAGCGGGAATGATTGTGTCCTGCGAATCTGCCCGCCAGATTGTAGACACAACCATTAACCGCATTCTTGAATCAAAAAGCATGGACATCTTTAAAAAAACCGTTGCCACCCTTACCGGCGGCTCCGGTGCCGTGGCGGTTATTTTAACAGACGGATCATTTTCAAAGACAGGGCACCCGCTGCTCGGAGGCGTGGTTAAAAGCGCGCCCGAACATCACAAGTTGTGTATCTGGGGACCGGATACCGGCATACCGGCCACCGGGTTAAATGTTATGGAAACCGACTCTGTGGGGGTCCTCATTAATGGTGTTGTCCTGGGTACGGAAACATTTGCGGCATTTAAGAAAAAATTTTCATTAACCGACGATCAACCGGATAAAATTATCTGTCACCAGGTGGGATCATCCCATCAGCGATCCATACTGGATGCCGTGGGCATTGATGAAGAAAAAGATTTTACAACATTCAAGTTTCTAGGAAATATGGGGACGGTTTCCCTTCCCCTCACTGCCGCCGTTGCCGCTGAACGTGATTTTTTTGAAGGTAATGACCTTATCGGTCTTTTCGGTATCGGCAGCGGATTGAACTGTATTATGCTGGCTGTGCAATGGTGATATTCAATATATGGAAACCGATATAGACACATCTCCATTCAAACATCTGTACCCGTTTGCGTCTCATTACCTGAACATAAACGGGCTGAAATACCATTACATCGATGAAGGTTCGGGGGAACCGGTGATTATGGTACATGGGAACCCGACCTGGTCATTTTACTATCGTTCGCTTATCAGGGAACTTTCCCCGCAGTATCGGGCCATTGCTGTGGATCATATCGGGTGCGGACTTTCCGACAAACCTGACCCGAAAACGTATGGTTACCGGTTTAAAAACCGTGTGGATGATTTTGAAACACTGATGGATTCACTTGATTTAAAACAGCGGATAACCCTTGTGCTTCACGACTGGGGCGGTGCCATTGGAATGGCATGGGCGGTAAAGCACCCGGACAAAGTGGGACGTATTGTCATCACCAATACATCGGCATTTCTTCCACCCGGGAACAAAAAAATTCCATTACGGCTGTGGCTTATCCGTAATATCAGCCTGTTTGCCGGACCGGCAGTACTCGGGCTGAACATATTCGCACGAGCTGCCCTTTTTATGGCGTCTTCCATGGGACTGTCAAATGATGTAAAGGCTGGGCTTACAGCACCATACAACAGCTGGAAAAACAGGACGGCAACCCTGAAGTTTGTCCAGGATATTCCGCTTACTGAAAAAGACCCGAGCTATCGTTTGATAAAGCATATTGATGATAATCTTTATAAACTTTCAGGCATCCCCATGCTCATATGCTGGGGAATCCGTGATTTTGTTTTTGATACTGACTATCTTGATGAATGGAAACGCCGCTTCCCGGATGCCGAAGTCCATGCTTATGAAGATGCCAACCATTATGTGCTTGAGGATGTGCCGGAACGGATTGTTCCGCTGGTAAAAGAATTCATAAAAAAACATCCTCTCAAATAATAGATTTTTATTCATGAATAACCAGATGCGAGAAACGGGATGCGGTATTCTCAATTAAAAGATATGAAATCCAATTATATCTCGCATGCGCAACTCGTATCCCGTATCAGAAATTTTACAACGGAAGATATATGATTTCAGTTATGTTTTTGGAAAAACTGTGGTGATTTATAAATTTTCCCTTGAACAATTTGTTTTAAAATGAAAGGATTGTCAGGCAATAATGCTCCGGAAATCATATCTGAATTAAATACGAAAAATGGCTGATAAAATGATGAATAAGTTTAAATAGTGCCTGAAATGAGGAGCGCCACTTTGTGGCTTGATGAATGGACTTACGACTTTGAAGCAAACCATAACATCTGTGAACAGCAAATATTTTAACATTTCATCTCACTTGAAAAAAATGGCTCAGCAGCAGCCATACAAAAGAGCTGTTGTATATCCTGAAAGAAGAGACGCTAATGGAAGGGTTGCGTATACCCACCTTACCTTTCGTCAACTGGACATGGAATCGGATTGTCTGGCCACCGGTCTGGAACTATCCGGAATCCGGCACGGCACACGAACCATCCTGATGGTCACACCCAGCCTGGAATTTTTTTCGTTAACATTTGCGCTGTTTAAAGTGGGTGCCATTCCTGTGATGGTTGATCCCGGTATGGGCATCGGACGCATGCTCAAATGCCTTAAGGAAAGCAAACCGAAAGCATTTATCGGCATCCCTAAAGCCCATGCCCTTCGGACCTTTTGCCCCCAATATTTCAAAACAGTTGAAATATTTATTACCGTGGGCAGGCGCCTTTTCTGGGGAGGTCTGACATTGAACCAGGTCCGAAAAACCCCATGGGCAGAATTTAAAACAGTTGATACCCTGAGGGATGAAACTGCCGCCATACTGTTTACAACCGGTAGTACCGGTCCGGCAAAGGGGGTTGTGTACACCCATGGTATATTTGACGCACAGATCCGCCGAATCCAATCCCATTTTAAAATCGGCAAAGATGAAATTGATCTGCCCACGTTTCCTCTTTTTGCCCTGTTTGATCCAGCACTCGGCATGACAGCCGTCATACCGGATATGAACCCCACCAGACCGGCATCTGTCAACCCCAAACGCATCATTGAGGCCGTTATTAACCACGGTGTCACAAATATGTTTGGGTCGCCGGCACTTTTAAACCGGGTGGGCACCTATGGCAAACAGAACAGGGTCAGACTACCCTCATTAAAAAGGGTGGTTTCCGCGGGCGCACCGGTTTCCTTTGATGCCATCAAGCGATTTTCTTCCATGTTAAACAAAGATGCCGAAATTCATACACCCTATGGTGCCACTGAAGCCATGCCCGTTATATCCATTAGCAGCAGGGAAATCCTGTCTGCAACAGGCAAACTGGGCAAACACGGCTTTGGCACATGCATCGGCCGACCCATCAAACCCATTGAGGTAAGCCTTATAAAAATCAGCGACGACCCCATCACCACCTGGTCAGAAGATCTGGTGGTACCCAGGCATGAAATGGGTGAAATTACCGTAAAAGGCGACCTGGTGACAAAAGGGTACTTTGGCCAACCCAGGCATGATATGCTTTCAAAAATAAAAGACAATGGCGATGTCTGGCACCGGATGGGCGACCTTGGATGGATGGATAACAGCGGCAGGATATGGTTCTGCGGAAGAAAAAGCCATCGTGTTATCACAAAAAAGAAAACTATTTACACGATACCCTGTGAAGCCATATTCAACACCCACCCGGGTGTATTTCGAAGTGCCCTTGTGGGTGTTGGCTCCAAAGAAAAAAAGAAACCGGTTATCTGCATTGAACTGGCTGCGAAAAATGAAAAAAGCAAAGCTGAACTGATAGAAGAACTCCTCAACCTTGCAAAAGAAAATGAGTTAACCAGAGACATAAAAACCGTATTATTCCATAACTCCTTTCCGGTGGATATCCGACACAATTCAAAAATTTTTCGTGAAAAACTCACCATCTGGGCAGAAAAGAAACTGAATGGCTGGCTGAATGACTTGTAAATCTCCCCGGAATGTCCTGGTTACCGGCGGCGGGGGTTTCCTGGGTAAAGCCGTTGTAAAACGTTTAATAAAAAGAGGCGATGCTGTCACCAGTTTTTGCCGGCAATCATACCCGGAACTTGAATCCATGGGGGTAATACAGGTTCAGGGCGATATCTGCGATCCCGAGGCTGTCACAAATGCCTGCAGCGGCATGGATATTGTTTTTCATGTGGCAGCCAAACCCGGTGTATGGGGGAATTATTCCGACTATTTTAATACCAATGTGGCTGGAACGGAAAATGTGATTCAGGCCGGCCGGAAGCATCATGTCCCCATACTGGTTCACACCAGTTCACCCAGCGTGATATTTGACGGAACCGATATGGAAGGTGTGAATGAATCCGTGCCCTATCCTGAAAAACATCATACCCACTACACAAAAACAAAAGCCATGGCTGAAAAAAAAGTTGTGGCCGCATCCAGCGAAAGCCTGAAAACTATTATTCTGCGCCCCCATCTAATCTGGGGACCGGAAGACAACCACCTGGTTCCCCGGATCATCGCACGGGCCAAAAAACTGGTCAAAGTGGGCAACCGGGACAACCTCGTGGATACCATCTACATCGACAATGCTGCTGATGCCCACATCCTGGCTGCAGACAACCTGGAAGCAAATCCCGGACTGTCAGGCAATATCTACTTCATCAGCCAGGACGAACCGATTCCTGTGTGGGAAATGATTAACCGTATTTTAAACGCGGCCGGCCTTGACCCCATCACCCGGTCGTTACCACACAGGCTGATGTGGTGTATCGGTGCGATGCTTGAATTTATTTACATGGTATGCGGGATCAAAAGTGAACCGAAGATGACCCGTTTTGTGGCCAACGAACTGGCCACTGCCCACTGGTTTGATATCAGCGCGGCCAAAAGAGATCTGGGATACAGGCCGAAAGTAAGTATTGAGGAAGGGATGAGCCGGCTTGAGGAATGGCTGCGGAAAAAGAATACGTTGTAAATAAATATTGGCGATTGAAAATTTTCCGTTGGGTACCTTTATAGTTCGAATATAACATGCAGGGAATTCATTTATCAGACATCTCATCAAGTTCTTTAATCAACGGCCCGTCCATTCGCCACACATAGCATGAGTCCCCCAAAAACTGTTTGATCATTTCCACCGGCAGGTCTGGAAAAGGTTCTTTTGCCCTATATGCAAAACTGGCCTGGACAGCGGCAGGGGCCATTGAAAGCAGAAGCGTTGTCAGGTGGGAACATCCCTTTATTCCCTTGAGCCTTTTTTTTATTTTGGGGGTAAAACCGCCGGAAATTGCCATGCCTTTTATCGTCTCGATGGATCTGGCGCCTTCCGGGCATTCCTCTTCCGGAACTGAGGGCAGTTCAACTTCAAGATCAGTGATAATCATGGTTCCCATCTCTACTTTCAACCGGAGGATCATATCATGGATCACTTTCGGAGGTCTTTTTTTACCGGACATGGTGTAAGACGTTTTATACCGATTGTCAGTTAACCGACCTTCAACGATTAAATGGTTTTCATCACATTCATATGTGTCGACTTCGATCTTTCGGGAATGTAATTTGTCTTTTTTGCATTGTTCTAATGGCGGCATTCAATTTCTCCAATGGGTTCAACGTTTTTATTTTAATTTTTTAGTATTCATAAAACTTTATTAACAGAAACTCAATGGAATATTTACTGGGCCATATTAGCTGAAATTCCATGAAGTAACTGGCTATAATCCTTTTAAAAACTTGACTGTTATCATGAAATACACTATTTAACTTTTTCTGATTGCGAATTATTACATCTAAAATACAGTAGATTGGTTTAAGCCACCGTTGAATATTGGTTTGCGGGTAATCAGCGTATACGGATATAAAAAATATAATTATTGTTTTTTTGCGTAACCCAACAATAGTCTGTTTGAAAATTACACCAAATGAAAATTTTTCATACATCAGACTGGCATCTTGGCCAGAATTTTATGTTTAAAGACAGGAAAACGGAACATGAACGATTTCTTGACTGGCTGCTTGAGCTGATAAAAAAAGAATCGGCAGATGTTCTGATTGTTGCCGGAGATATTTTTGATACAATCACCCCCCCGAACTATGCGTTGAAAATGTATTACAGCTTCCTGGGTCGTGTATCTTCAACAACGTCATGTAAAGTAATTATAGTTGGCGGGAACCATGATTCAGTGTCAACGCTCAATGCGCCCAAAAGTATTCTTGAAGCCCTCAATATCCATGTAACAGGCGGTATTTCCGACGATATTTCCGATGACATCATAATGGCAACCAATGATTCCGGGGAACCGGCAGGTATCATCTGCGCGGTGCCATTTTTAAGGGACAGGGATATCCGGAAATCCCTTCCCGGCGAAAGTTACAGGGAAAAAAGTCTTGCGCTTATTGACGGAATAAAAAACCACTATGCGGCTGTAAAGGATGCAGCTGTAAAGAAAAGGACCGGCCTGACGGATAAAAACATCCCGATCATCACAACAGGCCATCTCTTCACAGAAGGCGGCCAGGTAAGTGAAGACGACGGTATCCGTGAAATACACGTGGGCTCCCTGGGCCATGTTTCAGTGTCCATATTCCCGGAGGAATTTAACTACGTTGCCCTGGGGCATTTGCACCGGCCGCAGAAAGTTGGCGGATGCAGCCATATCCGATACTCTGGAGCACCCATACCATTGAGTTTCAGCGAAGCCGGGAATGAAAAACAGGTTGTATGCGCGGCATTTGCCGAAGGTAATGAAAAACCTGCCATAACAACCATCGCCATACCTGAATTTCAAAAACTAAGGGCAGTGAAAGGCAGTCTTGATGAGGTGATGGATCAGTTGAAAGCACTCAGACACGAAACACCGGACGAGACGATCTGGGTGGAAGTTTCCGTTATGGAGGAAACCTGGCGACCGGACATTGAAAGCACCATAAACAAACTGGCAGAGGAACTTACGTTAGATATACTTGCCATAAAAAATTTCAGAAGCTCCCGGGACAGACAGCTGAGAAAAACCAGTCCATCAGAAACCCTTGAAAATTATACACCGGAAACCGTGTTTCAAAAACGGATGGAAAAGGAAACAACGATTGAAGCGGATATGAAAGAGGAGCTGGTACATGCTTTTAATGAAATCCGGAATTCAGTAAATAAAAGTGTAGTTGATGGCTAAGTTAAAATTTTTATATACAAGGCATAGTGTTTGGAAAGGCATGAAGATATACGTATAGTATCTCAAATATCTGGCCAAACACTATAACGCAGTAGATAAAGACTTTTAACGACGCCATCAAAAGGAACTTCATGAGAATTCTAAAACTGACCTTTCAAAATATAAACTCCCTCAAAGGGAATTTTGATATCAATTTTGAAAAATCCCCCCTGGCGGATTCCGGTTTGTTCCTGATAACCGGCCCTACCGGAGCCGGAAAGACAAGTATCCTTGATGCTATCTGTGTGGCACTATATGGGGAAACACCGCGCCTTCCAAATAAAAAAGAGCTGGAACAACTCATGACCCGCAATACAGGAGAGTGTCGGGCGGAAGTCACATTTAACATCAATGAGAAAACATACCGATCCTATTACGAACTTTACCGGGCAAGGAGAAAACCTGATGGTAATTTTCAACCGACAAAGATGGAACTGGTGGATGTGGATACCGGTACGATTATTGCCACTAATCCCTCTAATGTCCGTCCAGCAGTTGAAGAACTGACTGGACTTGATTTTGCCCGTTTTTCAAGATCCATCATGCTTGCCCAGGGAAATTTCACGGCATTTCTCCAGTCTGGAGAAGATGACCGGGCCGTTCTTCTTGAAAAGATGACAGGCACGGAAATCTATACGGAGATTTCAAAATCCGTTTTCAACAGGGACAAAGAGGAAAAACAGAAACTTGAAAAACTTAATGCCGTGTTGGATAGTTTCAGTCTTCTGCCGGAAGATACAGTTACTGAAAAAAAAGAAAAACTTTTCCAAATCAGCTCGCAGATAAAAGAACTCGAAAAGACCCTTGTAAAAATCTCGGAAGAAAAAAAATATCTGGAAAATGTTGCCGGCTATAAAGCCGCAATTGCAGCGTGCGATGAAAAGCTGCAAAAACTCGAAGAAGAGATAAACATATCAAAAACTGATTTTCAAAGACTTGACAGAAGCATGAAAACCGTCCCCCTGAAAGAACCTTATGCCATCCTCCAGGGATTTCGAAATCATGCAGGAATCTTAAAAATGAAAATCTCTGATGCTGAAAAAAAGATACCCGTCTTAAACGCAGACCTGGAGGAAAAAGAACAGGAGAAAAAAGTTAAAGTACAGGCGTTTGAAACATTTAAAAAAGAAAAAGAGATCATCCATGACAAAATTACAGAAACTGTCAAACAGGACGGTCTGATCGAAAAAGAAAAAGAGACATTAAAAGAACAGTCGAGAACCCTCTCTGAAATCAATAAAAGGCTGAAATGTGCTGAAAAGGAAAAAGGACAAACAGGAAAAGAGATCACAAAGACCGAAAAAGATATTGAAACAAGCCGAAAATATATTTCCGATCATGAGGTTGATAATGATCTGATAAAAGATCTTCCGTTACTTAAAGAAAAAATTTCTGTTCTGAAGGATCTGTCCAAAAAGAAAACAGACAAACAGGATGAGATAGAAGCATGTAAAAAAGAGCAGGAACTTGTGGCGAAGCATCATAAGAAAGCCATGGCTGGTTTAAAACAGGCGGAATCACTGCTTTCGAAAAAAAATCGCGAAAAGGAAGAACTTTCGGAAAAGCTCACAACCCTGTCAACAGGAAAAGACCCGGCTTTTTTTGAGGGCAGGGAAACCCGTTTAAAAAAACAACAACAGGACATTGAAAAACTCCGGGAAAAAGGCATGCAGATTACCGATGCTGATGAAAAAATAAAAACTCTCGTCAATAGTATTCAGAAACTGGAAAAGAACCTTTATAAAGCAGACGAATCCAAAAAGGAACTGACCCAAAAAAAAGATGACAAAGAAAAGGAAATAACAAATCTGGAAGCGGCAAAAGAACTGGAAGATGCCATCAAAAGTCTGGAAGAACGACGACAGGAACTGGTGAAAGGTGAGCATTGTCCCCTTTGCGGCTCCACAGACCATCCATGGGCAGCACATTCACCAGAAACAGGAATTACAGCAGCCCGTTTAAAAGAATGCAGGAAAGAATTAGAAACCATTCAAAAAAAGCTCCAGAACGTTGAAAAAAACATAACCGAACTTTCCACAGAAAAACAACTGAATGAAAAAACCATCGGCGAAGATCAAAGCAATATTGCAAATCTGAATTCTGAATATAAAAAAATGCTTGAAGGTACGAATTTAGAAGTGTTTCCCGATCAATGGGAAAGTCTGGAAAGTAAACTGAAAACAATTTCAAACGATCTCAACCAGATAACCGGAACGATTAAAGAGATCAAAAAAACGAACAACACCATCGCCAAACTAACGGATACCATCCTTGCTCAGACAAAAAAGATTTCTGATGAAAAATCAGCCTGTGATGAGACTGCACATCAGATAAACAAACTTGAAGAAAAAGCCGACCGTCTTGCACATGAGTCTGAAGTCCTGAAAATCAGCTTTAACAATGAGATATCCGGATTGAACAAAATTTTTACACCGTATGGCGAAGAGATAACGGAAGACGCAGACAGCAAAACGCTGATTGATAGGCTGCAAAAGCGTTCAGCTTCATTTCAAAAACAAACAGAAACACTAAACACGCTCAAAGAAACCATCATCCCTTTAAAGGAAAAACTGGCAGTTATCAATACCACCATTGATAATGAGACTAACCAGCTTGAAAACGAAAAACAGAATGTTCAATCCATTGAAAAAGATATTGCCCAGTTGACAGACAGAAGAAAAACGCTTTTTGGCGACAAAGACCCCCAAAAAGTGCAGGCTGATTTGAAATCAAAAACCCAGGATTTTGAAAATGACCTGAAGGAACTTGATGCAGCCATGACAGAAACAATAAAACAGCTTGCGGCAAAACAGGAAACCCTGAAACAGGCGGGTTCAGACCTTCAAGAGACTCAGGAAAGTATCACCGCCGCAACTGAACAGTTCACTATGGAACTGGAAAAATCAGGCTTTTCCGACGAGAAAAACTTTCTTGAAGCCTCTCTTCCTGATGATGAACAAAAACGACTCCAGCGATTAAAGGCAGATATTGAAAAACGAAAAACAGAAAGTCTATCATTAAAAAAAGACAGTCAGGAAAAACTGGAAAAAGCCATCGAGAAGCCGTTAACCGAAGAAAGTATGGAATCTGTTGTTTCCAGAGCCGACGCGACAGAAAAACAAAAAGCAGAACTCATCAGCAATGCAGGCGCTATCCGGGCACAACTTGAGGATAATGAAAAAAGAAAACGAGATCACCAAAAAAAAGTGGATGAGGAAGCACTACAGGCAAAAGAATCCAAACGATGGAACGACCTAAACGGTCTGATCGGCGCTGCTGACGGTGCAAAGTTCAGAAAATTCGCACAGGGGCTCACCCTTGAGACCCTTATGGAAAAAGCCAATATTTATCTTGAAATGCTCAACCGGCGTTATGTGTTGAAACGGAGTGAAACATCCGATCTTGCCATCGAAGTGATGGACACATTTTATGGCGACCAGGTCCGACCAACAGACAACCTGTCCGGCGGTGAAAGTTTTTTGATCAGCCTTGCCCTGGCCCTTGGATTGTCTGATTTAAGCAGCAGCCGCACCACCATAGAATCCCTGTTCCTGGACGAAGGATTCGGCACCCTTGATCCGGAAACCCTTGAAACCGCCCTGTGCGCCCTTGACACCCTGAACGCTTCCGGCAAAACCATTGGTATCATTTCCCATGTGGAAGCGCTGAAGGAGAGAATTCCGGCAAAAATTGAGGTCAGGCCCGTGTCCGGGGGAGTGAGTGAGATTGAAGTGAGTTAATGTTTCTATAAAAGGATAACCGCAGAGGACGCTGAGATGCGCTGGGAAAAACAAAAAAACTCTGCGGTTCTCTGCGTTCCCTGCGGTTTAAAAAAATAAACTGCTCAAGTTGGCAAAAACTATCAGGGTCTACCGCAGAGGACGCTGAGATACGCTGGGAAAAACAAAAAAAATCTGCGGTGCTCTGCGTTCCCTGCGGTTTAAAAAATATAACGGCTCAGGTTGGCAAAAACTATCAGG
>JAUXDD010000132.1 GCA_030618465.1 Desulfobacteraceae bacterium | reverse complement strand
TTTTTTTTGACAGGATTAACAGGATCGACTGGATATTCAAATAGTTTATGTGCCGTATAATTTTTCATTTAGCGCTTCATTTTATTGTTCCGGGTATTGTGGCCCGATACAAGTTTGGCGAGCAATGGAAACGTGCCTGGCTTATCATGGTTGCCACAATGGTCGTGGACCTGGATCATCTGCTGGCCGATCCTGTTTTTGATCCAAATCGGTGCAGTATCGGGTTTCATCCGCTTCATTCGTATGCTGCAATCGGTTTATATGCAGCTCTGGCATTCCTTCCAGGAACACGACTGGTGGGTATCGGGCTATTGATTCACATGGTGCTGGATGGTATTGATTGCATCTGTATACTATGGTGAAAAGATGGATAAAAAAACTGTATTACTAATTGGTGCCACCGGTCTTGTGGGTGGGGAATGCTTGAAACTTCTTTTGGAAGATCCGTTCTGTGGGAAACTTGTAACCCTGACCCGCAGACCTTTGCCTGAAAGCATTAATCATCCTAAACTTGAACCCCATATCATTGATTTTGACGACAAAGACAACTTCAGGGATCTGGCCAGGGCCAATCAGGTTATTTGCGCCCTGGGGACAACCATAAAAAAAGCCGGAAACCGGGATGCATTTTACAGGGTTGATTTTACATACCCGTATGAAATGGGGAAAACCGCTTTAGAAAACGGGGCCGAACACTTCCTGCTGGTTTCATCTGTTGGCGCCCATTCAACATCCCCGTTTTTCTACAACCGGGTCAAGGGCGAAGTGGAAGACGCTGTTCAGGGCATTGGATACCGGGCGGTCAGTATATTCCGCCCTTCCTTTCTCCTTGGCCACCGAAACGAATTCAGGCTGGGGGAATCAATTGCCGGATTTCTCAGCCGGTTTATATCCTTTGCCATTCCGAGAAAATTTAAACCCATACAGGCACATGCTGTGGCCGGCGCCATGGTACAGGTTGCAAAAGAAAATCAACCAGGCAACCGAATCATCGAATCTAATGAAATTAAAAGAATAATGTATGCAGCATGAACTGTGAAAATCCGTATGATGGCTGACAGCATAATCAATGGCCTGACTCATGTTTTAGGGGGTATGGTTTTCAAGGCCTATGCTTGAAGACCCCAGTACGCGAATTTCACGGGATTGAAGTTCGTTTACTAATGAATGCGTGTCCGCATTGTTCAGCTTCTGGTACTGACTGTCTTTTCATCTTAATGTGAAAGCAATGGGAAAGACAGGGAGGATTTGTGTTTTACAAAAGTATTATAGGGGGGGGTAATTTTGATGTTGACTTACAATTTTGCTTTGTATATATGTTCTCGACAAGAAACAGGAGTTACCTTTCTTAATCTTAATCACCTTAATCACCTTAGTTTTTTTTTGGAGGCTTTATGTCGTCAAGATTAAGCACCCTGGTATTGTTGTCAGTTCTTGTCCCGGCATATTTTACATGCATGATAGTCGGATCTTATGCCGGAGAAGACCGTGAAATAAATGTTTACGGCAATTTATTTTCAGCATCTGTAATTTCTGACAGTGATTTTATCATTGTCGGCGAAAGAGGTAAAATTTACCTTTCACATGATCACGCCCAAACCTGGAAAACAGTTTTCAGCAATACTAAAAAGGCACTGGCCGCAGTCAGTTTCCCGGATGATAAAAACGGCTGGATCGTCGGGCAGAACGGAGTGATTCTTCATTCTGCCGATGGCGGGCCCACATGGGTGACACAATCTTCCGGAGTTAAAGCTTACCTTCTTTCCGTTAATTTTTACGATACAAAAAACGGCTGTGCTGTTGGTTCGGGCTCGACGGTTTTAATGACGGCAGACGGCGGGGAAACCTGGACAAAATCGCCATTCAAAGCAAATCCTGATTTTGACGAAGAGTTGAATTTGCTTGCTGTTGTTATGCTTGATGCAAAAAAAGTTTGTATTGCCGGCGAGAGGGGCAGGGTTTTTATGACAAACGATGCCGGCATGACCTGGATAGACTGCAAGTCACCTTTGTATGACGAAGAGATGATGGAAGGAAAAATATTATATGCATTGGCATATGATTCGGAAACGCTTTATGCTGCCGGCCTTGACGGTACTGTTATTTATTCCGGAGATCAGGGAAAAACCTGGAAAGAAGCAATTACCGGCTTAACTGAACCTGAATTTTATTGCATTGATGTTGTAAATGGTATTGGGATTGCTGCCGGTTCCGGCGGATATATTGTCCGGACATCAGACAGCGGGGAAACCTGGCAAACAGTCAATGTGCCTGAAAAAGTGACCCAAACATGGCTGAGCGGCGTTGATCTTAAAAAAGGAAACAACGGCAAAGTTAATGGACTGGTTGTGGGGCAGAACGGCACAGTCGGGACTTTTAACGATGACACATTTAAATGGCAGCAACATGTAATGAGCGGGGGAGAGAAATGAGCGGAAATGAAAAACAAGTTAAATTTTCCCCTGGAGCATGTGATGCCAATTTTATTCTGAAGCATCGATTTGTAATGTTGAGTGTGCTTTTGGGCCTGACTGTTTTTTTCTGCGTTCACTTAACGGACATTAAAATGGCGAAAGAACCCCTGGAGACAATGTATCCGACCGGGCATAAGTTTCTACCTGCCATCAATGCTATTAAAAAAATGGCCCCGGAACCGTCCATGGTTGTGGGGGTACTTGAAGTAAAAAACGGCGATATATACAATACAAAAACCATTGACAAAATTGACCGGATTACTCGTGGTTTGATGAGTATTGATGGAATTATGCCATCCGGCATTACATCTTTAACCCGTGGTGTTGATCACATGAACAACAGTGTTGACGGTTTCAGATCGGCGCCGATTTTAGGTAAAAAATGGCCGGAAACCAGTGCCGAATTTGAGTTGTTGAAACGTAAAGTTGCCGTTAATGCAATGGGTATCGGCCGTTATGTTTCGTATGATCATACGGCAGTTATGATTACGGCAAAGCTTTCAGATATTGATCAGAAGATGGAAAATGCCTATCAGCAGCTTACGGATGCGGAAAAGGAAACGCTTTCTTTTAAGGACTATAAAAAACAGCAAACCGGTGCTTTTCAGGACAACCTCCTTAAACGCATCAGTGATCTGAAATTAAAAGAAGATGATGCAAATCACACCTTTTATTTTATGGGTATGGAAATCCTGATGGCGCAGATGACCGAAATGGGAAAACGGGATATTCCGATTGCCGCAGGAACGATGCTGTTTTTTGTTATTGCCCTTTCAGCATTCTATTTTCGAACATTTCCGGGTATTTTTATCCCCGTTGTTGCAATGATTATTTCTATACTGTGGGGGCTTGGAATTTTTGGATGGTGCGGTGTCGAATTCAATCCCATGGCCCTTCTTTTCCCCCTGGCCATGGGCTTGCTGTCCCTGGCATTCAGCGTTTTAACCCTGAAACAGTATTATCGTCTGAACGAAAAAATAAAAGACAAAAATCTGGCTATTGCCGCTACATATGGGAGTACGCCGGTTATGGTATCCATACTGACTGTCGGGCTGGTTACATTAAGCCTGTATGCTGTTGATGTCCCGATGATTAAAGACCTCGGCGTTTTTGGCCTTTTCTGGATGGTTGGCACGTTTGCCGCTGTGATCCTGATTAACCCCATTTTGATCTCCTTTTTTCCGGTATCAAAAGTAATCAAAACAGACGTTAAGGACGGGGCATGCCAATCCATGGTGAATCATCTGATGCTGCTTTCCGGGGGCAAAGGGAAATATGTGATTCCGGCTGTCCTGGCTGTAATTATTGCAATCGGCTGTTTCTGTGTTGCAAACCTTGAAGTGGGTGACAATGCCCCGGGATCATCTTATATCAGAAACAATCACCCATGGAATCAGTGTTTCTCCCGGCTTGCGAAGAAATTTATGGGGCCTTATCAACTCCTTGTTTATGTCAAGGCAAAAGAAAAGGGCGGCATTACAGACCCGGATGCGCTAAATGCCATTGGCGATTTTTCCGATTATCTGAAAAATCAGGGCGGCGCAAAAGACAGTATCGCGTTTGATATGATGATTAAAATAGTACGTACCACCTTGATGGACGGCAATCCCAAATGGCAGGTGATTCCGGAAAAAAAGGCGCAGGTTGAGGGGCTGGGAGGGATGGTGGTGGCTCAGGGAGGTGTTGAAAGCTTTATAGATAAAACCTATACGCAGGCAACCATTTCACCTTTTTTCCCTGAAAAGGATGCGGGGCATATAGACACATATGCTTCCAGGATACAGGCGTATATAGACAATCATCCGTCCGATAAAGTGGAGTTTTATCCGGGAGGGGGATTGCTGGGCATGACAAAGATGCTTAACGACGGTACCAGGGATACGTACACAAAAGTTCTGATTGCCGCATTTTTTGGCTGTGTGATCTTTGGCACCCTTGCAACCGGTTCCGTACTTTTGGGCGTGCTCGTATCTATTCCTGTTGCAGTTGCACAGGCGGTTTTATGGATAGGGATGACAATTGCGGGAATGCCGGTCAGCCTGCCGGTTGTTCCTGCTTCTGCTGTGGCCATAGGATTCGGGCCTGTATTCGGATATCTTCTGCTCGGCCAGGTTTTCGGGGTCCATAACGGATTACGCAGTTATAACCATGGAAACGCACGAGAAAACAGATTTGGAAAAACAGGCGAAGATGTGATGTTTACAGGTATTATAATATTTGCCGCTTCCCTGCCATGGTTTTTTATCGGCATGAAGTTTCAGAGTACGATGATGCTTGTACTGGGACTGACAGTTCTGCTGGAGGCCATTGCTGCTGTGATATTCATTCCGGCCGTAGCCGGCTGGTTAAAACAATGTTCTGAATAGAAAGGTCAAAATATTACCCTTGGAAAGGAGTGTAAATGAGAGCGAGAAAAGGCGCGGGGCTGTTACTGATAATCGCACTGTCTGTTTTTTGTTTTCCGAATTTTGCCGGGGCTTTATTGTCAGATAAAAAAGCCGGTAAGTGGAATCTTATGGGCAGGATAAAATCACAGGCTTCATTCCGGACTACCGATACGCCGGACAACAATCAGGTTCCCATTGAAAAAGGAGACATGACGTCTCAGCGAAATCTGCTGTTTCTTGATTTTAAACACGATCTGGGTGAGTTTAATGTTCCTACCGGAGGATTGCTTCCGGATGCACCGCTGCAAATAGAGTATTTTCTTCAGCTGCGGGCTTTTTACGATGGTGTGTATGATTACGGACCGGATGTGTTTTCTGATGAAGAAACACGTGAATGGTACGGTCTTTCCAATGGGGATGAAATTGACGATTTTAAATCGGATGTGGGGCTTTTTATGGGCTATGTGGATCTGACCTGGAGTGATTTCTTTTTGCGTCTCGGGCGGCAGAAACTGGCCTGGGGAGAGATGGGTTTTATCAGTATTGTGGACATATGCCCTCAGGACAATTCGTCTTTAGATGTGGATGTGCTTGAAAGATATATACCGCTTGATATGGTACGGGCGAATCTGGCTTTTCAGGATGTGGGGCCCATAGCCTCACTTTCAATCGAGGGCTTTTTTGTACCTGGAAAGATAGATAATACCACGGGCGAACGGGTACCCATGGGGACCCCCCTGATTCCGCCTACCTATCGAAACACCCCTGATAATCCTGATCCGATTGGCACCCTTGTCCAGTTTTCAGATTTGATTGAAGATGATATCGAGTCTGATCGATATGGTGTCAAAGTCGGTTCTCTGGTCGGTGACCTGGAGTTGAATTTTATGTATTACCGTGTCTATTCAACAATGCTGATGCCGACCCTTGACCTGGACCGGATGAACTGGGATGACATTGATATGAACCAGTTTATAGAGGACTTACTATCAGATCCCGATTTTGATCTAGAAGATCTGCCGGCCATACTGGAGGGTATACTTGGCGATCAAAAATTACCGGTCATTGAAACATATGATGACGTCGAAACCTTTGCCACAAGCTTTAATTATCTGATTAATTCCATCGATATGGTGGTTCGTGGTGAGGCTGCCCTGTTTAAGGATGTTCCCAAGTTGACGGGTGGCAGTATTCCGGATCTGTTCGATGAAATACTGGTGCGAGACCCCCTCCTGCCCCCTCTAGACGGGATTACCGGTGAAGATATTGCCGGGTATCTGGGTTCGGATCTTGGGGAAGCAGCCCTGCCGTTTAGTCTCAGTGCGGATGAAATCAAGAAATATGATGTCTGGGAATGGGGTATCGGCCTGGATAAAAATATTTCCGTAGATTTTATTAATTCCAAAAAAGAGATCATGCTGATGTTTGAGTATATGCAAAGCAAGATTATGGACTGGGAACCGGAAACCCTGCTGCTGCCGTGGAATGGCCCCAACGGTGAAACACTTTACGAAAATGAATATCTTACCAACTTTTCGTTATTGGCAAGGACCGATTATTTGAACGGCTTTTTGACACCGCAGATACTCGTATTTTACGAGGTCGAGCCAAAAGCCTGGTCGTTTATCCCCAGTTTATTACTGATGAAGGGGGCGTTCATGTTTGAAATCAGTGGTTTTTTTACGACTGCTGCCACATATGACGGATTGAAAGGAAACCTTGATTGCAAGGATGAGATTAAATTTGCCATTTCCTATAGCTTTTAACTTTATGTCGGAACGAAAGGAGTTTGCAGCATGAAAATATCGGTAAAATTAACAGCAGTTGTTCTATCCAGGGCAGTCCTGGTAACGGCCGTTCTGGCAACGGCCATACTGGCAGCCGGTACTGGTTGGGCGGAAGTTGTGCCCGGAGATGTTATCGATAAAAGTAACTATCAGAAAATCGAGGGGCTGGTTCCGGATTACATTGTTAAGTGGGTAAAAGAGGGCGATCTGACAATGAAAATCGGTAAGCTCACATACGATCCTGAAAAATTTCTTCGGCCCGAATTTAAAGAAAAAACCAATACGGGAAGATATAAAATTGGTGAGAATAATATCCTTATTGATTTAAAAACAGGCAAAAAGAACCCGCACCCGACTGAAGTCAGAGGATTTCCGTTTCCTGAGCCGGATATTAACGACCCGACTATACCCGCACAGCTTTTACACAACTTCAACCAGACAGATTTCATCACCTTTCCCACACACCAGATTCAATTCTGGTATGGGATTAACCGGAGGGGAATTGAGAAAACTTATGAGGTTGAAAATCAGCTTATGGTGTTTGATCCAAAAGATAAATATGATCACGGTATCATATCCGTATTCAAGAAGCCTTTTGAAATGTCAGGCACGGGATCACTGGCGCTGTATCATATGGATCCGCTGAAGCGAGGCATCCGGTATCTCTATGTGCCGTCATTGGGTAGAATTAAGCGTATGTCGCATCGTTTGGCAGGATCTGAAACACCGCTTAATTCTTTGGTCGCAGGTCCGGATGACTTCTGGGCCGGCGGTCCCAGGACCGCTTATGAAGAAGGAAAGTATACATTCATCAAAGAAAAGGATGGACTGGTGCCATACTACACCAGCAGACCGGGGAAAGCGGTTAAAAACGAAAAGGGAGAGATTTTTCTGGGGTACGCAAAGACCGGTGAGAAGATAATACTGGGTTGTGAAACACCAGAGTGGAATGGTGCGCCATGGCATACACCTGAAACTGTCTGGATAAAAGAAAAAGTCTATGTAATCGAATCGATAAGTACCAATTCCAACTACCGGTACGGGCCTTGTCAGGGCTGGGTGGCAAAGAAAACATTCCTTCCTGTCTATAAAAGAATAACCGATATTAATGGTGAGCTTTGGAAAGGGTGCTATCTTAATATCAGGGGTTATGAAACTCAGGACAGTAGTTTCCGTACCATAGAGGATAGAACCGCCTTGGTTATTGTGGATTTAAAGCGCGACCATGGATGTGTATATGTACACGGTCGTAGAGAGGGCGCTTTTTATAGTGAACACAAAAAAGGCATGAACAAGGCGTTATTCACACGGGCCGGTTTTGTAAAGTTTACAAGGTAAAAAAAATGACTAACAAAGAAAAAGAGATAAGAGCGCGGCTTGGTGTTCCTGATGGCGCACAACGTGTGTTAATCTTTGCCGAGTCCAGCCACTGGGACCCGAACTGGCTTTTAACATCCGAGCAGTACTACGAACGACGAATCCGTCACATCCTGAACGCTGCAATCGAAGTGCTTGAAAAAGAGCCAGGGCGAATTTTTTCTATTGAGTGCATCTTTTTTCTTAAGATGTTCTGGGACCGGAACCCGGAAAAACAGGACATCCTGAGGGATCTTATCAACCAGGGCAGGATGCGGATTTCGGGCAGCGGTATGACTACTCCGGATACTGCTGTGCCCGACGCGGAAGCGCTTATCCGCGATTACCTCATCGGGCAGGAATGGCTTCGTCAAAACAAAATGACCCAGGAGCCTCAAACAGCGTATCTTACGGATGACTTCGGCTATGCTCCGACGCTGCCGGATATTTTCGGTGCTCTTGGATATGACAATGTGGTTCTGACCCGGGTAGATGGCATGTACTTCGTGGCAACAGACTTCAGGCCGTCCTGGCTTTTTCCCCGTCCGGGATCAAGCGCGGAGCTTCTGGGCAAACATCTAAAGACCCTTGATTT
>JAUXDD010000156.1 GCA_030618465.1 Desulfobacteraceae bacterium | reverse complement strand
TTATATCCGATCTCGCTGATTTCCACTTCATATACAACATGCCTGGTTTCGGGTGTCACTGGCCCCCGGCATTTTAAAATGCTCTCAACTCCGATCACCGGCTCAAAACATACATCTTTTTTATCCGTTACCCAGCCCATGCGCAGCATAAACACCCGGAGCGTATGTTCGCAGCATTCATACATCAATGTGCCGGGCATGACCATGTCATCCACAAAATGGCAGGTAAGGAACCAGTCATCGGGCCGAATGTCAGCTTCCGCACGAATCCGGCCAAGACCATATCGGCCGCCGGATGGGTCAAGCTCAAGAATCCGGTGGATGAGCTTCATGCGGCCGCCGGGGAGTTGTAAGGATTCAGTCAGGGTGATCCCGGCAAAATAGCGGCCAAACGCCTTTTCAAGGTCTCCCGCCCTTAATGCGTCAACTGCCGCATCATCAAAACGCTGCTTTGTAACCGGCACCGGATCAATCCAGTCCGGTGCGCGTTTTCCCCGGGCCGGCTGTTGATCTTCTTTTGTTAATATAATTCCACCGGAGTTTTTTACCTCTTCACTGGTGAAAAAACCGGCGCAACCGTTTTTCATGCTGATGATATGGGTATTTTCAATGAATCCGTCAAAATGGAAAAAGAACAGATAGGTCTCTCCCTGGCGGATGAATTTTTCAATTTCAATTTCATACCGGATCACATCACCCGGCTCGGGCAGGCTGCCATGAAATGTGGCGACCGCATCCAGCAGCCGATAGGTACGTCTGCCTTTTACAGCCAGATCAATGCCAAGATACGAACAGAGAAAAAGATCAGCCTGGCCTGCTTCTATGGAAATGCATACCGGTGTTTTCCCGCCGTCTAAATACCATGCACCCGGGAGAACATCATGTTCGGTGATAATGCGTCCGGAACCCAGGGAGCCCTTTTCCCCTTTAACAGTCAGTATTCTGTCCACGAGCATAAGGGGTGTATCCGGAAGGCGCACCCGAACGGGATATGTATCCACTTCGGCAAATTCGGGTCCCAGAACCGTTGCCAGTGATCCAACAGCAAACTCCATGCACATGTCACGGGAAAACATGGGCGCAGGTGTTTTTTCTGCATGATCGGTCGGCTTATATCCGGAAGCTATAATGGTTTTCAGCAGCCTGGACTGGAATTCAAATGACTTTTCATAAGTTTTTGACAGATCGGTTGAAAAATCCAGAAATGCCTGGTGGGCTTCTGATGTCGCTTTTATGGTTCGGGCCATGGTTTCCACCAGTCCGGAGTCCGGGATGACCAGGGATATATCTGATACATCCGTTTTCTTATATACGGGGGGTGACGCATCCACCTTGCCTGTATCAGGATAAGGCGGCATGATTTCCGATGCTATTTTTCGTATTGGTTTCGGTTTTGGCCTGAATGCCGGTTTCATGGGCAGGGCAGGGGAAAATGATTTTCCTCCCACAGGAAGGATAATCATTTTTCCGGTCTCACTGACCCTGTCCGGTTTTTCAAATGATTCAATCATCTGCTTTGAATAGGCGGCGTCACC
This sequence comes from Desulfobacteraceae bacterium, assembly GCA_030618465.1. Classification (GTDB taxonomy): domain Bacteria; phylum Desulfobacterota; class Desulfobacteria; order Desulfobacterales; family SURF-7; genus JAUXDD01. The sequence goes on along the minus strand of JAUXDD010000156.1, from coordinate 5,887 downwards.
ATAAAGCCGGTCAAGGTCAACAGGTACACGTTCAGCAATCAGCGCGCCCAGCAATTTAATCATGGTCAGATAATCATCTTCACCCCTGGCACATGCGGAAACCGCCAAATGGGGCAGATCGCCCAGGGTACCGGTAATCATGCGCGTACAGGATGAATGGGGACCCATTTCAAGAAAAATCCGGACGCCGTCCTTATAAGCACGCCGTATGGTTTCAGTGAAGTCAAACCCTGAAAGTGCCTGGTTGATAATCGATGTTGCCGCACTTTCAGTCGTCAGTTCACGGGATTTTCCCAGCGCACAGCTGTAAAACCGGATGTTTTCGGGCTGAGTTGTGGGAAACACATGGAGTTTTTTGTACGCATCCCGCACAGGGACAATGGCATTGCAGTGAACCGTTATCACCCCGTCAAGAAAAAAGGAATCGCATCCCAGTCTTTTAATGACACCTTCAATCTGTTTACCCCTGCCGCCGATGACGCATTCCTCGGGGCTGTTGACAATCAACAGAAATGCTGCCGGAAAATTTTGGATGATATGTTTGACTTTATTTGCCGGACGGTTAACCACCGCCACCTGCCAGTCCACATCTTCTTCTGCAGGCACGTTCCAGACCTTTCTGGCAGCATTGCAGGGGCCGGCCAGTTCCGTTCGAAACAGGCTGGAATTTTCCATTCGTTTGAGCATGGCCCCGCGTTCCGGCCATGCGCCCATGGCAAAAAGGCCGGCGGTTTCTCCCAGGCTGTACCCGATAACCGCATCCGGTTTGATGGAAAAATGTTTTACAAGCCCGGATGCAAGCCCGCCGTGGGCAACCTGGCCAAAGATCATAAACAGGGGGTCAGAGATGAGTTTTTCCCGGGCCTTTTTTTCCCATCCGGTTTCCCATGATGTACGCCAGGGGACATAACAACCCGGCAGTATCTGGGTTTTCAACTGCTCTGTGTCTTCATCCATCTTGCGGAGAATTTCCGGCCATGTTGTGCCTGTGCTTCTCCCCATGCCAATGTAGTGATTGCCAGAGCCTGGAAATACAAAGGCTGTTTCCCCGGAAGCGCCAATTGGGGACGGTGAATATTTAACACCTCCGTGCCCGGTTATTTTCCGGGGGGTATCTGATGAAACGGCAATTTTAGCCTCTGCGATCCATTTTCCCAGTGTCACCGCATCGCCGGCAACAATGGAAACCGCATACGCTTTCTTTATATCCGGTTTTATATCCGGTTTTATGCCAGGCCTGTTTTTCAGGTACCAGTTTCTGGCTGTAAGCTCTATCGTCTGATGTGTGTCTGCATACTCCCGTGCATACTGGAGAAGATCGTCAAGCCCTTTAATCAACTCTTTTATGCTGTTGCCTTCAACCACAAACAGGCCTGAAGATTTCAGTCCGAGGGGCCTTTTTCTTTCTCTTACAATATTTTCGGGTATTTTATCCAGGGCGGTATAATCAAACCCTTCCAGTACAACATGCATGCAGTTTCCGTCGGTTGTTACAGAACTTACGCACGCGCTTCTCGGGCCTTCTAATCTGTCCCGCACCCAGTAATGGGGGAAATACGGGAAGTGAAATACATTTTCCGGCCATTTGTACACAGGCTCGGTAAAGCCGGCCAGGGGCGGAATGATTTCCTGGTACAGACACAGGCCGGTTTTAATAAGGGATGCCAGGCCGGATACAGCTCCTGTGGTTCCAATGTTCGCCTTTACGGACCCAACGGCAACCGATGGAAAAGTGGCAGGTCTGTTTTTATCTTCAAAGAAATTCACCAGTGCTTCTGCCTCGCAATGGTCGTCTTCTGTATCACCGTTTCCGCTGGTTTCAATAAAACTGACAGATGACGGCGATACACGGGCATCTTTGAATGCGTTTGCCAGAGAGTGGCGATAGGCATCCTGAAAACCGGACGCGGCTGTGGATGGATCATCACTGTAACCGGTGCCTGCTTTGCCTATTCCTTTTATTACAGCATATATCCGGTCTTTGTTTTTTATTGCATCATCAAGTCGTTTCAGGACAACAGCTGCCGAGCCTTCGCCAGGCATCGGGCCGTCAGCCGATATATCAAAGGGCCGGGATTTATTTTGACGGGAAAACGATTTGACAGCATCGGTGAGCACAATATTTCTGACATCGCCGGAAAGATCAACCGCCCCGGCGAGAAACAGGTCTGTTTCATCCTGCTGAAGGGATCGCACACCGATTTCAAGGGCCTTAAGACCGGCTGCCTCTTCGCAGGAAACAACAAAACCGGGACCGCCGAACTTGAATTCCTTTGCAATCCGGCTGGCGATAATACCGCCCAGCGCGCCGGTTACCCGTGTGGCTGTGAGGGGCGGGCAGCAGGAATCCTGTAGAGATTCAAGCCACGCTTCGGTCTGATGTTCATCAAGATTCAGGTTGTATTTTTCATTCCACCCGGGAAGCAAGCTGGCAAGGTTCCATCGCAGGTTGAAGTTGGTGGCTTCATAGTCAAACTCCATGCCGATGACAATGCCGGCGCGAATCCGGTCAATGGTGTCCGGGGCGACCGGTATCGGGGAAATACCGGCATTTTTCATCGCCTGGGCGGCAATATTGAGCATCAGAAGGTGCTGGGGCAGCATGTCTTCGATTTCGCTGGGGGGAATGCGGAATTCACCAATGGTCACGGATACGTGGTCCAGAAAACTGCCGGCTTCCATTCGGCTTTCGAGAATGCTTTCAGCTGTACGGTTATTTCCTTTCCACCGGTTTTTGGGGATATCTTCAAATACGGTTTTGCCGTTTAGTACGACCTGCTGGAAATCATACAGGGACTGCAGCGTTCCGAAAGCAGTTCCCATCCCGACAATGGCAACAGGCGGCAGTGCTTCGGTAATAAGTGTCGCCGGCGTTGAGGCCGGCGCATCTTTTCTTTCTTCCGGCAGGTTGTCTGTAGTCACCGGATAGGATTTTCTTTTTTCTGGCTGCCACTCTTCTATGAGCAGATGACCGTTGATTCCACCAAACCCGAATGCACTGACCGCTGCTTTCCTGGACCCGGTTTTTTCCTGTGGGGCCCATTCAGCTGCTTCGGTCTGTACCCGGAACGGACTGTTGATCAGGGGGCTGTTTTCAGCAGGATTTGTAAAATTCAAAGAGGGGGGCAGGATTTTATGTTTCAGGGCAAGGAGCGTTTTTACCATCCCTGCCGCACCGGCTCCTGTGAGCAGATGACCGATCATGGATTTCACAGACCCGATGGCGCACTGTTCTTCAGTCCAGCCGGATTCTCCCCAGAGTGTTCTCAGGCTTGACAGTTCTACCATATCTCCTACAGGTGTGCCCGTTCCGTGACATTCCACATGGTCAATATCAAAAGGCGACCAGCCGGAAAGGGTATAGGCACTCCGCATGGCCCTGACCTGGCCTTCCTGCCTGGGGGTCAGCAGATTGCCGCCAATATCATTGGAAATGCCCACCCCGTGGAGCAGACCGTAAATATCATTATTGTCCCGCAGTGCATCTTCCAATCGCTTTAACACGAGGATGCCTGCGCCTTCTCCCACCACAAGACCGTCTGCGCGTTTGTCAAACGGCGCGCACCTGCCGGATGGCGACAGTGCCTGGAGCTGGGTGAATCCCACCTGCGTATACAGGCATTCGGGCCGTGATACCCCACCGGCGATCATCATGTCTGCCCGGTGATAATGCAGTTCATCACAGGCCAGTTTGACCGCGTATAACGATGATGAACAGGCTGCATCCAGGGTAAAACTGCCCAGCCCCAGCCCCAGGGCTTTCGTAAGAATTGTCCCCGGCAGGCTGGTGACCCGTGCCGCATAGGCCATATTTTTTGAAATGGATGGGATGTCGCCTTTGGGAATATCCTGCCCCAGCTTTTTCAGCAGGTTTTCTTCAAACGCGGTGCCCAGTATTTCTCTGGTGATCAATGACGCGGTATCAGTGGGAAGGGCGATGGCAGCCAGCACCACACCGGTGTTTTTTTTGTCTATGGAGGATGCCCGGCATGGAAAAAACGCATCCCTGCCCGCGCAAAGGACCAGCTGGTACAGGGGGTCCAGTTCGTTCAGAAGGTCCGGATCAATGTTAATTCCATCCAGGTTCAATGCCGTATGGATGAGACCGGCATTTTTTGAACAGGCTTTGTCCGGCACAGAACCGGGATCAACCATGACATCCGGATCAACACCCCACCGGTGCTCCGGGATCTCACAGATGGCGTCGACCTTATTAATAATGTTGTGCCAGTATGTTCCAATATCAGGCGCACCCGGGAAGATGCCGGACATACCGACAACAGCTATGGGCGGTTTTTTTTTCATTGGGGATGTATACCTGACAATGGCTTTTATGGCAAGATGGAAAGGAATAGATTTGTTAGTCGCAGATATACAGGAAATAATAACAAAAATGCGGGGTCATATAGTGCCGCCCTGCATATGAAGATTTTTAATTAACCATCAAATATGCATTTTGAAAGGAGTATTTTTTCTTGCCATGTTTACGTAAATCATCTATGCGTACCTGACAACTAATAAAAAGGAATTGGTTTTTAATGGAAAATAACACAAGCATCGAAAATAATGCCATGGTTCATCATCTCACGGTTGATGACAAAGATGTCATACTTCTTGGCACAGCGCATGTATCAAAAGAAAGTGCCGATCTGGTTGCCACTGTAATTGATGGGGAAAAGCCGGATACGGTCTGTGTGGAACTGTGTGAACCCAGGTTTCAGTCCATCAGCCAGAAAGACAGGTGGAAAGAGATGGACATTATAAAGGTCATAAAAGAGAAAAAGGTGTTTCTCCTGCTTTCAAACCTCCTCCTGGCATCTTTCCAGAAACGAATTGCTGAAAAATTTGACATCAAACCCGGACAGGAGATGATCCAGGCCATAAAATCAGCTGAATCGGTGGGGGCGGATATCCATCTGGCAGATCGTGAAATACGCATTACCCTGTCACGGGTCTGGCGGTTGATGGGACTGTGGGAAAAACTCAAGCTCATGTTTCAGTTGCTGCTGTCTATGGGAGAAGTGGATGATATCACGGAAGAAGATATTGAAAAGATGAAGGAGCAGGACATGCTTCAGACCCTTCTTGCGGAAGTTGAAAAAACCCATCCAGCGTTAAGGGAGATACTGATCGATGAACGAGACAAATACCTTGCCCATAAGATCAAAACAGCACCCGGGAAAAAGATCGTTGCCGTTGTCGGTGCAGGCCATGTGCCGGGAATAAAAACATACTGGGAAGAAACGATTGATATTAAAGCCCTGGAAGTGTTGCCGCCAAAGGGGAAGTCATCACTGGTATTTAAATGGGGGCTGCCCCTGGTGATTCTGGCTATTTTTGTTTACGGCTTTTTTCACGGAGGATCAGATGCAGGTGCAGATATGATCGTCTGGTGGCTGCTGGCAAACGGAGTACTGGCAGGCCTTGGGGCAATTATTGCCATGGCCCATCCGGTGACAATTTTATCATCTGTTCTTGCCGCCCCGTTAACATCATTAAACGCCATGATTGCCGCAGGCTGGGTATCCGGCCTGGTTGAGGCGTTTGCCCGCAAGCCAAAGGTCAGGGATTTTGAGAGATTGTCCGAAGACATCCTCTCTGTAAAGGGATTCTGGAGAAATAAGGTGACACGGATCCTTCTGGTTGTTGTATTTACCAATATCGGGAGTTCCCTGGGTACGTTTGTGGCGATTCCGTTGATGTTGAAGGTGTTGTAGATTTTTTCCGCAAAGGTTCAGAATTTGCTGAGATGGATGGTTTGGCTAAGTAAATAAGGATGACTCCATTTTTTATTCACCCTCACCCCGGCCCTCAATGTTGTTGACTTAAGAAAAAAGTTCATTTGAATTGTGTTTTTTTCATTTTAATGAAAGCCGTTAAATCCCCC
>JAUXDD010000219.1 GCA_030618465.1 Desulfobacteraceae bacterium | reverse complement strand
TTTTGTGACTCAGGGCAAATGATTTACAAAGGCTTCAGCAAGTGCAGGAAAATCTTTTTTCGAGACATTTGATTTTGTAAAAATATTCTCCCATTTTGAAAGGAAAATATTTTTTATCTCCCCAATAATTTTTTTACCCTCTTCTTTCGTCAGCCCAAAAACACCGCACGAAGACAGAGCGTTTGCAAGGCTGGCCTCCCTGCTGCCGTTCATTCCAACACCCAGAGTTAAAAGCCTTGGCACTTCCGGCCCCATATCCGGCTGCGGAACGATGTCATAGGCCGGCGATAGTTTCCAGCCCAGCCCTTGAATATAAATAAATCCATGATTGCGCAAATGATCATCAAAATTATTGCACAAAATATTATATGTCATCCTGCGAAATAATTGTTCAAGATCACTCCGTATAAAATTTTCTGCACAGTATTTTCTCATCTGTGCAGCGATATCCTGATAGGAACCTTCATTTATATTGTTTGTCCCAAGAAGCGAGGCTGCAGAAATAAATGGTATCCTGTTACCTGCATTGTCCCTGTCAAAACGCAAGATAAGAAAGACATCCCGTCCTGAGACAGAAATAGTTTTTGTTTCAGGAACATCTATCCCGCACTCTTTTGCGAGTTTCATATTTGCATTCTCAATTCGGCATGTATTCCATGCTTCATATTGCCTGCCGAATTTGGCTATCCAGTGTTTTCCTTCATGCATTGTGGGGGCCTTTGGCTGGGCGCCGCCAAGAGAGGAACCACGGATAAGGAATCTTCTATATTGAGGTGCAAGCTCTTCGGCTTTTTCAATTTGGTCCGCAGCTTTAATCATGTCGTCAAGCCGGAGTTGTGTCCCGTGCGGAGGATAATTCGACCATCCGGGATTAATCGTTCCGGGGCCCTGTGCAAGAGATTCCCCGAACCCAAGGGCGCCGATTCTGTCTTCAACGGGAAGCGCGGTCAAATATTCAAATTCACCCGGTGATTGCGGGGCAGCTGCCCTGTCAAGGAGATGCCGGCCCCAGGCGTCAGGTGATGTATCACGTATGGCGCCAAACAGCGGTGATTGCTGTGTGGATCTGAAAATATTTTTCCCAAGCGGCAGTTGAACAGGATCTATCGATATAGCATCTTTTCTTTGAAGATATTTATTCCCGTATTCAAAGGTTGAAAGTATGTTCCGGTTGTCTTCATTAATTGTCAGATAACCACAGGGAACCCATTCCCTGCTCAAATTAATAAATACATATGTTTCATTTTTTTTGCTCATTAAAAATCCATATCAATTTTTTTATCTTTTCTTACTCTCTGTTTATTATCATATTTTTCCCTGTCAATAATATTTCCGGTACGGTCAGCTTCAGGATCAGCAATTTTTTCCAGATCATCTTCAAGTCCGAGAGCTAAAAGCGCTGATGCCAGCACACTGAAGCTGACACCGGGATCGCCGGATTCAAGTCTGTTAAGTGTCTTGCGGGTGACAAACATGCGTCCGGCCATATCCTGCATTGTCAGTTTACGTCTTTTCCGGGCAAGTCTTATGTTTTGTCCTACGGTTATTATTTTATGTTTCAGGGATAATGGCAGACCCTCTTTCCCTAATGTCTTACGTGTCATAAAATACCCCTTTATTCGTATTTATGGATAAAATATAGCACATTCTAATAAATTGTCAATATAAATTTATTTGCATTCTCTTCTTTAACATTAGGCACTTACCCAGGCCCCCTGGCTCTGGGTTTCTATTCGTCATTTAACATCATCCCCTGGTGGATATTCCGCTTGATTCCGGCCACCTATTCCAGAACAAATCGGCCACTTTGTAATACGAATAATTCAATTTATAAAGCCGTTAAGTAGAATTGGGCAAAATATAGCCACAAAAATCATATTAATGATTTCACGGGGACTGACAGCGTGGAAATTTCTTCAGGAATGCATGTATGATCCGGATATACCCGGTAGGGGCAGATCCATGTGTCTGCCCGGGTGGTTATGCCTTGACTTTTGTTTATACGGAATAATTCTCTCATTATTATATTTTCGCCAAAGACTGTTTTGCAGTATTATGCAAAATAGTCTGTACCGTTTTGCAGTGACGTTTAAAATAGTTCTTGATTTTGCCGATATTAAAAAGTAAGCTGAAGACGTATTAAATATGAACAGGAAGGAGATAAATTGAAACGGGTATATGAATCAATTTTAGAAGACCACTTTTCATCCAATCGTCAAATGGCTTTTTTATGCGGGCCCCGCCAGGTAGGCAAAACCACCACTGCAAGAGCTGAAAAAGCGTGCACCTATATTAACTGGGACGACCAGACTGACAGACGGGCGATATTAAGAGGAAGCAATTCGGTTTTAGACCATTTCAACCTGAACGGCCTTGATGCATCGGACAAGCGGCTTGTATTTGATGAAATTCACAAATACCCGCAATGGAAGCAGTTTCTTAAAGGCTTTTTCGATAAATATGAACATGAATTCAAAATTCTGGTTACAGGAAGCGCCCGTTTAAATGTATACAAACGCGGCGGGGACAGTCTGATGGGACGATATTTTTTATACCGGATGCATCCTGTTTCAGTAGGCGAGATTGCTCATAAAAGTCCCGGTTCTTCAGAAATTCGGCAGCCAAAAAAAATTCATAAGGATGTAATCGAGCAGCTTTTAGAGTTCGGGGGTTTTCCTGAACCCTTTTTGACCGGCAGTAAACGGTTTTATAATAAATGGAAAAAATTGAGAACCGAGCAGTTTTTTAACGAGGACATCCGCGACCTGACAAACATTGGCAATATTGCGCAACTGGAAATTTTATCAGAAATATTAAAAGAAAATGCCGGACAGCTTGTTAATTACAGCGCACTGTCAAATGAAATCCAGATAGCTGTAAATACAGTAAAAAAATGGATTGAAACCCTCGAATCCATGTACTATTGCTTCAGGGTGCGCCCTTTTTTTCAAAACATTCCAAAAACCCTTCGGAAACAACCAAAAATATATTTATGGGACTGGAGCCATATAACAGATCCGGGAGCTCGTGCTGAAAATTTCGTCGCATCGCATTTGCTGAAGGCAGTTCATATGTGGACGGATATGGGACTTGGCGAATATGATCTCTTTTTCATGCGGGATAAAATGAAAAGAGAGGTGGATTTTCTTGTATCGCGTGATAAAAAACCGTGGTTTATTGTCGAAGTAAAGTCAAAAGAAAGTAAACGATTAAGTCCCTCTCTGGACTATTTCAAGAATTTGTTACGGATTGATCATGCCTTTCAAATACATTTTGAAAGCCTGTTTATTGAAAAAGACTGTTTTAAAACAAAAAAAACTGTCAAGGTACCGGTAGAAACTTTTCTTTCCCAGCTGGTCTGAGATAAATTATCATAAGAATTTTAACCATTTTTGATGACATGCTTGAAGTTACAAGCCCTGGTTCCCTACCCGACACAATGTCGCCGGAAAAACTCGGCACAGGCCGTTCTGAAATCAGAAAGCGCGCCATAGCTCCAATTTTCAAGGCATTGAAACTCATCGAAGCCTGGGGAAGCGGTATTCAAAAAATGCAGAAAGAACTTGAAAAATACGGTACCGGATTTGTGCGTATCAGGAAAAAGGATTGATAAAAAGAATTGGGTCGCTTAAAGGCGGATATTGGATGGTGGTGAAAGAGGAGTAAAAATGCCTCTCAAAAATGCGGTTTACTATTTACTCAATGCCTGAAAGAAATAAAGTGCAGGGCTAAATAGATTTTTATAAACCATAAGCATCATCATGCGGCCCAAGAAGAATAAACTTAATTGTTTGATTATCAGTTTCAGAGCAATCCAGACACTTTACAACTACATCATCATTCTTCTTTCTGCAGACATCACAATAAAGATAAATGATTATAAAGTTTCTTTTAACAGGACATGAATAAAAGCCTTGCAGATTATTTTTTAACGGCTCACCCATTGTAACAGGATTCTCAATGATCATATCGACCTTTTTTTGAACCTGTTTTTTGATTGAAGAATGCTTCTTAAGGGATTTCAAAAAAGCTTTTTCAAATTTTAATTCCATCAGGCACCAAAAACATCGTCATATGAATACCACTTGGCAGTTCCGTTCTGAAGTTTTGCCTGAGATTCCTCCATACTCCTATAAAATACCGGATTTGACAATATTTTCTCAACGCTTTTACCTTCTGACTTGCGTTTTAAAAATAAAATATACTGGTTGAAAATATCAGCAACAGTAGTACGGTTTTCCGCAGCATAAATCCTGATAAAATCTGCAAGGTCCTCATCAGTGCTTATGTTTAATCTTGTTTTTGACATAATGTACTCCTCCTTATACTAACGGCATAAGTTTTGTTTGAGCTGACAGTATTATTTCATAATCCTGTCAATTCAACTCAGTCTCAACCCTTTTTGTTCCTATTATACGCAGATCAGGATACAAAGTCAAACAGCGAGCGTCCATTTAAAATTTTTCTATCACAGAGAAAAAAACAGGGGACTGTCCCCCTGTTTTACACAGAGGGAATGGAACCGTACCGCATGTTCGGCATCCGGATTTCTATATCTTCCGGTGATAATTAATTTGATCTGTCAGGAGGGAATATTAAACGGTTACAGAGGACAATAATTACATAAATGTAATTCGTATTACCATATTGAAATACTTATTACGGTTATATGATTCTATTGTAATTCAAAACATGTCCCCTGTGGAAACAGTGTGTTACTCGTAATACGATTTTATTGCTGGTTATTCAATTGACAGAAATGTATGGTCGCTTTAACGGGAGAAATAATCCAGTAATTTTATTATTGTGTTGAAATATCATGAAAAAGTATTGTGTAAATGATTTGGGCATAGTTATTGCTGATTTTGAAAATAACTAACTTTTTTAATATCTATATTAAGGAGATACAGATATGCGAAAATATGCCTTCAAGCTTATTTTGTTAATCATTTATACCTGTACCGCATTATCAACAAATTCTGCAGAAGCATTTCATTCAGTCCGACATAAATTCCTTGAGATTACAAGCGCAGCAGCAAATCTGGAAAACAGAAAGTTGTATATTTACGGGCATAATTTCGGGGATAATGCCAAGGTCATGCTGGAGGAAGAAATCCTGGAAGTGACTGAATGTACAGACGATTATATTGAGGCAAATCTGCCTGGCACCCTTGAGGAGGGAACATTTCGCCTTGTTGTGGCCGGAAGCAACAAGAAATGGAAAATGAAAAAAAATATTAATAATGATTCAATTGATATTACCATAGGTCTCACCGGTTCAAAAGGAGACATAGGCCCGCAGGGTATTCAGGGTCTCACGGGTGATACCGGTCCGCAGGGTTCCCAGGGTATTCAGGGTCTTACAGGTGATGTCGGTCCGCAGGGTTCCCAGGG
>JAUXDD010000101.1 GCA_030618465.1 Desulfobacteraceae bacterium | reverse complement strand
TCAGATAATCATTAAACAGATCAAGGGCTTCATCGTACGATTTCTCATAAAATTTCGTTTCCGCTTTTTCAAAAATTTTGTCTCCCGGATCTTCTCCAAGATGAAATTCAGGAATAATCTGCTTTGGCCCGCATGAACCTATTAATAAAACTGAAAACAAAACAATAATGCATTTAAATAATTTCATAATACTTATTCTTCTCTGTAAAAAAAAAATTGCCGGTTCGTACTATGTTGTATTAAATTGAATTACTATACATAAAATATCAATTTTAACAAAATAAATTTTTCAGATAATTGTCCGCCAAATATTTTTCATCTTAAATCACAGCATGTTACGGCTTGACTTACCGGACAATAAATTATATAAATATAAGGATAGATCACATTTCTTAAAAACATAGTTAACAACAGCACCTGACAGTCGAATCAAAGCATATGCCTGTAGCATTCATTTACAATTCGAATGGATTTTATGCCATCTCCCATAAAACTCCTGTATGGTGCCTGGAATTTAAAAAAAGGACTTTCGAATGATAAAAAAAATTTGCATCGCATTCACATCACTGACCTTTTTTCTGACAACCGGCTTTGCCATGGCAGAAACTTACAAATACGTTGATGAAAACGGCAATATCCATTTCACGGATGACCTGTCGATGGTTCCTGAAAAGCAACGACTCAATTTAAACTATTATCAGGATTCTCAACCAGCTGATCCCGTGCGGAAGAATGAAAAACAAACCGATTTATCGGCTGAAGGTGATGAAATCCGTGGAGGCAGTGACAAAGAACATGGCCGTTATTCAGACCATTTACTAAATACTGAATACAAGGAAATAATTAAGAAAAAAGAACAACTCCTCAAAGAAAAGGAGGCTGTCAAAACACCTGCTCAGCAAAAAGAATATAATAAAAATGCCGCTGCCCTGAATAAAAAAATAAACACATACAATATTAAATCAAAAGAAGAAATTAAGAAACGGCTTGAGGATGCCAATGTACCCGTTGAGGGGAAAAAAGAAGTACCGGAATCAGAAAGTGAATTAACTGAAGAGGATGAAGACGCCGCGGAAGAAGAAGAAAAAAATGAATTGTCTGAAGAGGATGAAGACGCCGCGGAAGAAGAAGAAGAAAATGAATTGTCTGAAGAGGATGAAGACGCCGCGGAAGAAGAAGAAGAAAATGAATTGACCGAAGAGGATGAAGACGCCGCGGAAGACGAAGAAGAAAATGAATTGTCTGAAGAGGATGAAGACGCCGCGGAAGAAGAAGCAGAAAATGAATTGACTGAAGAGGATGAAGACGCCGCGGAAGAAGAAGAAGAAGAAAATGAATCTGCCGGGAATGAGAAAATAGAATAAAAAAGGTAGTAACATGATTAAATGGAAAGCCAGGAAATTACAGTTAAAAACCCACAATTTTATCACCACCGCCATCCTTGTTGATAATAATAGGAGTGGAATCTGTTACAAAGGTGGCACCATATGGAAGGATGATGAAAATTGGAATGAATCCTTTCAGGCAGACTGGCATCAGATCTGGGCGGAAGGTGAAAAATGTGAATACTGGGATCTGCCCCTGAATATGCTCCCCGATTGCCCGGGTTGCGGCAAAGAAAAAAAACCCCATGAAACTGAATGCTCCCAGTGTGGTATTTACTTTGAAAAGACCCTGGCAGCAATGGCCGAAGCAGCAAATGAAGAACGTGCTGCAGTATTGGAAACCATCGCTGAAACAGCACCTGCTAAAACAGCCTTAAAAATATTTTATGTGGTATTTGCCATTTTTATTATTACTCTCATGGGATATAACATAGTTAACAGACCTGCCGGGGAAAAAGCACTCCCGCAACCTGTAGAAACAGTTAAAGAAATTGAAACCGGTCCCGCAGCAATTCCAAAAAAAATAGTCGGTCAAATACCTGATACAGAAGAAGAATTCATTGAAATCGGGGAACCTGAAAAAACAAAGGAAGGTGAAGTCAATAAAAAATCAAAAAAACAGTACCAGGAAACCGTACACAGAAACCTGGTAAAAGAGGAAGAAACGCTCCGCAAAAAAAATGATTCGGTGAACGCCAGGTCATCTATTTTAATGGAAGAATATGAGACCCTTACCAAAGAAAAAGAGGCGATAAAGACAAAGGAAGACCGGGAAGCATACAACCACAGACTCGAAGCATATGAAAAGAATAATGAAGACGTTCAGAAGAAAAGAAAAGATTTAGATACTGAAATCGAGGCGCATAATGAACGCGTTATTGAAGATTTAAAAGAGAAATTAAACGAACTTGAAAATATGAACTAATACATTTTAACCAATTTGATGGTTTACATTAAGTTTCTTACATAGCCCGTGCCAGGGTCAGAACACTCACCTGTTTTGCCCCGCCGCTTAACAGCACGTCAGCACATTCACCGGCAGTCGCGCCTGTTGTATAAACATCATCAACAAGCAGAATGTTCCTGCCATTCACTTTTGAAGAATTTCTCAGGCTGAAAGCCCCTTTGATGTTTGAAATCCGCCCTTCCCTGCCAAGGCCGGCCTGTGACTCAGTTCGCCTGCTTCTTACAAGCGAATGTCTGTCAATTTTGAAAGGCGGCACATTTATACGCTGGGAGTCCGCAAAAATATGCCATTCCCTGACAAGAAGAAAAGACTGGTTAAATCCCCGCTCCCTGAGTTTTCCCGAATGAAGCGGTACAGGTACTATAAAATCGACATTGTCCTTACCGTATGAATGAACAAACGCTGCAAAAAGCAATGCGCCAAGGGGACGTGCCAGTTGAATTTTTCCATTGTACTTGAAACGATGAATCAACGCCATCAGGGACTGGTCGTATATTCCGGCTGCCCGTGCGGTCCGATATTTCTTTGGTGACTTCAGGCAGTCGCCGCAGACATGATCATCCCCTTCCCTGCTGTTAAATATGACACCGCATGTTGAACAGATCGGTGATTCAACAGATGAATATGTTTCTGAACAGGCGGGGCATAAAAACGGTCTCATCAAATTTTCAAAAAAAATACCGGGGCTCCTGTTAAACTGGTGTGCATGCCATTGCCTATTCAACACGGCATCCGTTTTTTCATTATTCCAACCCCTTAACCCATCTTGTTTATACTCCTGCAAGTGAAAAAAAGCGCCACATACCAGGCACATATCAGGGAAAAGCGCCTTTTTAAAAGCATCTATAAGAAACAGCACCGGCGCGGTAATTGAGTGAGGTTGTCCGGGCAGCTGTATCATCCGCAGGTTCTCTGCCGGTATGCCTCATACATAACAACAGCCCCTGCCACAGAAGCATTTAATGAGTTGACCGGACCTGTCTGGGGTATGGCTATCAAAATATCACACTGTTTTTTAACAAGCGGACGAATTCCCTTACCTTCTCCCCCCACAACAATGGCAACGGAAGCAGCCAGATCACAGTCATACAAGGAGCTGTCCCCCTGACTATCAAGACCTGCAATCCAGAGCCCTTCTTCCTTCAGGGCTTTAATCGTATTTACCAGGTTGGTTACCCGGGAGAGTTGTACATGTTCAAGTGCACCTGCAGACGCTTTTGATACAGCAGGCGTGGGTGAGGCAGACCGGTCCTTTGGAATAATTATACCGGTAATCCCCGCACAAAGGGCTGTCCTGATTAAGGCCCCGAGATTATGGGGGTCTTCAATGGTATCCAGTAATAACAGAGGGCAGCCTTGATCAACGGCTTGTATTTTTAATATTTCTGAAAATTCCACCACCGGATACCCATCAACCCTGGCCCCGATCCCCTGGTGCATATCAGAACCGGCCATTGATCTAAGCAATGAAGGTTTAACGTTTGACACAGGTATATCATATTTTTCTGCAAGTTTTATTACAGGTATGACACGCTTGGAAAGTTTATCTTTTACCGTGAATATTTCGTAGATTTCTCTTCTGCCGGCTTTCAATGCCTCCAGCACAGGATGAATTCCATAAAGAACTTCTGTTTTGTTTTTTTTGATGTGCAATTTTTATCTTCTTATTTACGGTATTTACCAATAACGGCCAGTATTTCAGTAACAGCGTCAGCCAGCGTGTCGTTAACAATGACATGCCGGTACTGATTCCTTTGGGTCATTTCCTTTTCCGCATTGGCCATTCGCCCACCAATAACATCTTCTGAATCCATACCTCTTGATTGCATACGCTGTTTCAAGGCATCCAGTGAAGGCGGCATGATAAAAATCGTTATTGAATCCGGATATCGCTCAAGAATCTGCCTGGCGCCCTGGACATCAATATCCAGAAGGATGTCACACCCTGAAGCTTTTTGTTTGTCAATAAAATCTGCTGAAGTGCCGTAATAGTTGCCGTGTACCTCTGCCCATTCAGCACATTTACCGTGATTAATTTTCTCAAGAAAATCATCTTCCGTAATAAAATAGTAGTCGACACCGTCCTGTTCATCTTGTCGGGGTTTTCTTGTGGTATGCGATATGGAGTATAAAATATCGTTATATTGTTTTAGAACTGCTTTGCAAAGTGTGCTTTTCCCGGCACCTGACGGAGCGGACAGAATAAACAGATTGCCCTTTTTCATATTTGGCGCGGGGGCATTCATGGCAAACTACTTGGTTTCTTTAAGTGTGGCATAGCGCTGAGATATTGTTTCTGCCTGAATCGCCGAGAGAACAATATGGTTACTATCCAGAACAATTATTGAACGGGTTCTGCGTCCATGTGTGGCATCAACGAGGCGTTTCTCCTTTTTGGCTTCATCTTTAAGTCGTTTCATGGGAGCTGAATTGGGTGACACAATGGCAACCACCCTGTCGGCTACTACGCTACTGCCAAAACCAATTGTTAAAAGACTCTGTTCCATATTTCCCCCTGATAATATAAACTGATAACATTATTCTATATTCTGTACCTGTTCCCTGATTTTTTCAAGTTCAGATTTGGCATCCACAACTATGTGCGCCACACCGGCATTGGTGGTTTTTGACCCGATGGTATTAAATTCCCGCACAAATTCCTGGAGCAGAAAGTTAAGTTTCCTGCCCGCGGATTCATCTGACGCCACAATTTCCTTGAACTGCCTGATATGGCTTCTCACCCGTACAATTTCTTCAGATATATCACTTTTATCAGATAAAAAAGCGGCTTCCTGTGCGATTCTGTCCGAATCTATATCAACCATATCCTTTGTTAATACAGCTATTCGATCCTTTAACCTTTTCTGGTACAAAGCCGTAAGGCCATGTGATTCCTTTTCAATGATATCAATGCACTGCTTAATATGATCCAGGCGGCTGAAAATGTCCGCAGCAAGAAATTCACCTTCTTTAATACGCATTATATTGAGTGCGTCAATTGCCTCATGAATACACGTCTCAATAACCGGCCAGTCCCGGGCCATATTTTTTTCAGTCTCTACCGGTTTTATAATCCCTTCACTTCGCGCCAGAAGGTCTAAAGGTATTTCCGTATCCATATGCAGGCTGTCTTTCAGGCCGGACAACGCCTTGTAAAGCGCCGCCGCCTTAAGCTCATTTATTTCAAATTCATATGCATCTTCAGATATATCGGTCATCCGCAGGATTATTTCGATCCGGCCCCTCTCCATCCGCCCGGGGATCAGGCTTTTCACCTTTTCCTCGAGTATGCTGAATTCCCTTGGAATACGAACTTTTATATCCAGGAATCGGCTGTTATAGGATCGAATTTCAACGGTGACTTCAAATTCATTTTCTATTTTTCCCGCAATGGCATACGCGGTCATGCTTTTGATCATATAAAATTTCCCCGTATTTAAAAAAAGGCAGCAAATGGTTCATTTGCGCAATTTTTTAATTTTTTATTCTCACATCTGTTAAAAATTTACTGCGTACCTGCTCAAGAAATCGCTGCATGTTCATATCTGCATAATCAGGATATGTCCATGGTAATTTGCGGAACGCCCCTTTTTGAAAAATCAGCGTCAGGTCTGCGTAAATTCTCTTTCCAATATATATTCTGTGGGTAAAATTCTTCCCGGTTGCAAGCACAAAGCGTTCCGGGAGTAAAAAACCCGGATCAATGTTTACGTTGCGGCTGCTGTTCTCTGAAAATTTTTTCTCAATCGCGTTCGTCCTGTTTTTAATATCAGCCAGTGCGGACTGCTCTATCAGATCCTGAAAAGCCAGCATCCGCCTGAACAGCGGACTGCCCATTTCAGGTTCATAATAATCCGTATAGTCGAACAAAAACCAGGAACTAACCATATCAACAGGACCATATATATCGGACAGTTCTTTTGCCAGGGGCTTTAGAATTTTCTTATCCTTCATGATAAGCCCGATAATCAGCTTTGCCGGTCCGGGGTCTTCAGGTTGGCTCACGATTCAGATCCTCGCCCTGTTTTAATCAACCCTCAATCGGTGTGGCCTCATCAATAAGCATGATTGGAATATCATCCCTGATTTCATACATGAGTTTACATGTATCACAGATAAGCCCGTCACCTTTGTCATTTACATTAATATCCCCCTTGCACTTCGGACATGCAAGAATATCAAGGAGTTCCTTACTCAAAGCCATGTCAGCCTCCTGCTATTTCACCAATGTATAATAAATAACTACTCCCTATAACAAACAATAACGGTGCATGCAAAATAAAAATTGATTTTATATTTCACCACCCATGTGGATAATTCACAACTGCAGCCCGCAGCCCATTTAGGCATTTACTTTCCTCAACGGTGTATGATAGAAATACAAGTTCTGTATTGAATTAAAGATATTGAAAATACAACCTGTATAAAAAGTATGAAAGGTTTGCGCAGATATGCCAAATACCGATTCCGCACCCCCATCTAATTTTATCCGAACGATTGTTGCCCGGGATCTATCGGAAGATAAAAACAACGGCCGGATTGTTACCCGGTTTCCGCCCGAACCCAATGGCTATCTCCATATCGGCCATGCGAAGTCCATCTGCCTGAACTTTGGTATCGCTGCTGAAAACAGGGGCGGTCTCTGCAACCTTCGGTTTGATGACACCAATCCCAGCAAGGAGGAGGTGGAATATGTGGAATCCATAAAACAGGACGTGAGGTGGCTTGGATTTGACTGGGGAGATCGGCTCCATTATGCGTCTGACTATTTTGAAAAGCTCTATCAGTTTGCAGTTGAACTGATTAAAATGGGCAAAGCATATGTCTGCAGCCTGACAGCAGAAGAAGTAAAAAAATATCGCGGCACTCTAACAGAAACCGGGACAGACAGCCCGTATCGCACACGATCAGTTGAAGAAAATCTTGACCTGTTTGAACGCATGAGAAAAGGAGAATTTGAAGACGGCACCCATGTTCTGCGGGCAAAAATTGACATGACCTCTCCCAACCTGAACATGCGTGATCCGGCAATTTACCGCATCAAAAAAACATCGCATCACCGGACCGGCGACACGTGGTGCATTTACCCCATGTATGATTTTACCCACTGTCTTTCCGATTCAATTGAAGGAATCACCCACTCCCTCTGTACACTTGAATTTGAAGATCACCGCCCCCTGTATGACTGGTTTCTTGACGAATTAAATGTTGACTGCCATCCGCAGCAAATTGAATTTGCCCGCCTGAATCTGAGTTTTTCCATTACCAGTAAACGAAAGCTGTTAAGACTTGTAGAGGAAGACCGTGTCAGCAGCTGGGATGATCCAAGGATGCCAACAATATCGGGCATTCGCAGACGGGGGTATACACCGGAGTCCATCAGGAACTTTTGTGAACGGATCAGCGTGGCCAAAAAGAAAAGTGTGGTGGATATCGGCCTGCTCGAATACAGCATCCGGGAAAATTTGAACGAACAGGCACCCCGTGTACTGGCTGTATTACGACCGCTTAAAGTTATTATTGACAATTACCCGGAAGATCAGACCGAAGAACTGGATGCGTTGAACCACCCCCAAAACCCTGACATGGGGACGCGAAAAATTCCATTTTCACGCGAAATCTATATTGAAAGGGATGATTTTCTGGAAGATCCTCCAAAAAAATTTTTCCGACTGGCACCCGGCCGGGAAGTGCGTCTTCGGTATGCATATTACATTACCTGCGAACGGATCATAAAGGATGAACAAACCGGTGACGTGATTGAAGTCCACTGTACCTATGACCCGGAATCCAGGGGTGGATCAACCCCTGACGGCCGTAAAGTAAAGGGAACCATTCACTGGGCATCTGCGGCCCATTGTGTAAATGCGGACGTACGGTTGTATGAGCGCCTGTTCAATAAGGAAAATCCTGATAGTGACGGTTCCGATTTCACAGAATATTTAAATCCTGACTCCCTTGAAACCCTTACAGAATGCAAACTGGAACCAGGCCTTGCACATGCAACGCCGGATACCAGATTCCAGTTTGAAAGGCTCGGTTACTTTTATCCTGATCCAGTTGATTCTTCAGAAAAGGCACTGGTATTCAACAGGATAGTAACGCTTCGTGATTCATGGGCGAAGATAACGAAAAAAAACCTATCTTCGAAGTAATTGTAAATGGACAGGCCTGGTCCGATAGAAATTGATAAACATACTTTTTCGCACACACACTTTACGTTACCCGGTCTTCCATCCGTTTTAACACAAATTCAGACCAATATTCATTCGGATGATTTCGTAAAAAATCGAAAATCTCCCTCTCCCTTGACGGGAGATGGCCGGGATCAATGTTGTTGACTTAAGAAAAAGTCTTATTTGAATCATTTTGTGATCATTATTTTGAAGGCCGCAAAATCCCCCCCGGCCCCCCTTTTCAAAGGGGGGAGCAATACTTCCCCCTTTGAAAATGGGGATCGAGGGGGATTTTAAAAATTGACAGAATTCCTTAAGTCAACAACATTGACCCCGACCCTCTCCCGTCAAAGGGAGAGGGAGGTTTTCGATTTTTTACGGGTTAGTTGCGATAATTGATTTTAGAGAATTGATGAGTCCCATGGGGCGATCCCATGTGATTTTCAGGGGGAAACTATAAATTGCGGTTCTTCAAGCGTTTTCCAAGTGCCTGCCTGGATATGCCAAGCATTTTTGCGGCAATCGTCTGATTGTTGTCCGCCCGCTGTATTGCTTCAGTAACAAGTAATTCTGTGGCCTGTTTTATCGTGGGCAGCTCGCTTGAAAAGGAGACCAGAAGAGAATCATCATGTTCCATATCCGTTATGTCCGACAGTGTGCCACGTACTTTGTCTATATGGCTTTTGAATGTATCAAGGGAAAGAATTCTGGACTTATGTCTGCTGACAGCATCAAATATGATGGATTCCAGCTCTCTGATGTTTCCCGGGAAAGAATAGGTACTGAGGAGAGAAATCAGTTCCCTGGGTGAAGTGGGTTTTTTCTTATTCAGTTCATTTGAAGCTTTATTAAGGAAGTGATTGGCCAGTAAAGAAATATCATCCTTACGTTCCCGTAACGGCGGTATATGGATATGATGGGTCCTGAGCCGGTAATTGAGATCCTGCCGAAATTTTCCGGATCGTTGAAGAGACCACAGATCTTCATTGGTGGCTGTAATGATACGTGCATTCGAGTATTTGATATCATCCTGTCCCAGGGGCATATACTCGCCTTCCTGGAGAAGTCGCAGCAGCTTTATCTGAGATGTCTGGCTCAAATCACCAATTTCGTCGAGAAATAACGTCCCGCCGGATGATTTTTCAATAAGCCCTGACCTTGCATTTTCCGCACCTGTGTAAGCGCCTTTCACATGACCGAAAAGCGTATCGGAAAAAACATTGTCGTCTAACCCTGCAACATTGACCGTTATCATTTTTCCTTTTTTGTTGCTTATTTTATGAATTGATTTTGCAATTAATTCTTTACCAACACCTGTTTCACCGGTAATCAAAATGGCCTGTGAAGTGGGTGCCACAGACTGTATATGTTGAAAAATTGAATGCATTTCATCATTATTGGTAATAATATCTTCCAGGTGATTAACGGCCTTTAAATTAACATTAACTTCATTGCCAATGTAATCAACCACATGTTCTTGAATTGCATTTGCCATAAGAAATCTCTTTTATATCATTTTGACGACAGTATGTTTTAACCCAGCAAATTGTATATTTTATAGGATCCGGTTTCGGCAGACAGGGAAAACCAGAGACTTGCAAGAAGTATCACTTTAACTTGTTCTACAGTATAGCAGAAAGACGGTGAAAAATACAGTATTTATTTTATCCTGGGTGACGGTAATAGTGATCTGTTAAATAATAAAGGCCGATTTAAGAAGCTCTTAAATCGGCCTTAAGCCTTGATAATGGCGGAGAGAGAGAGATTCGAACTCTCGGACCAGGTTTCCCCAATCACTCGCTTAGCAGGCGAGCGCCTTCAGCCAGCTCGGCCATCTCTCCGTGTATAATGGCGGAGGAGGTAGGATTCGAACCCACGGAGCTTTGACACTCAACGGTTTTCAAGACCGCCGCCTT
>JAUXDD010000026.1 GCA_030618465.1 Desulfobacteraceae bacterium | reverse complement strand
GTAATTACGGCTGTTAAAGCAGCCATATGCGGCCGGGAACAAAACAATTTTGCCAGGTAATAAGTTCCCAGACTGACGCTGACCGCAGGGACAAGGAATGCAATGTGAAGCACTATTTCATTAAAACCAAACAGCATGGCAAACAATGCAATATAATATGATGCAAGAGGAGGATTTTTATTGATCCAGGACATGGGCATTTCAAAACCGTACCAGTTGGCATTAAAACCATAGAAATCAAGTGGATCAGTAAGGATGTGGTTCGCTGTCCATAAGAACAGAGTATCGTCCATATGGAAAGCTTTTGATAAAAAAGGAGCAAGTAAAAGTATTGGTATAATGATGGCCATAAATATCGGAGTGATTGGATCAATCTGATATTTAACTGAATTTGTCATTAATATTTTCTCGATACATCTGTATTTTGCATAGATTGTTTAAATGTCAATGCTCCGATCACAATCGGGTCATTATTACATAATACTGTAAGTTTATGGGATCCTTTTGAAAGAGAAACGGCTCCATAATTCACTCGTCTTAGTTTTTGGGACAGATTCCTGCTGTTGATAGTTTTGCAATCCGTTTTACCGACAGTCATATCATCTATTTTGAAAGAAACAAATCCAAGCTTTGGTGAAAATCCAATTATTGCTGAGAATTGATATAATCCGGAAGCAGGGGCGTCAATCTGAAATGATATTTGTGTGTTACTGTCAATTTTTGTAACATCACCCTGCATCCATGATTTGGCATGCAAATTTCCTAAGGTACCGGCATATGAACCTGATATATATATTCCATCTGAATTTGATATTTCATTGTAAAACGGCCCGATCTTTCTTTGCCGTAAAATATTTATTGAGTTAAGCAGATAGTCCTTTGATGGATGAAGTAAGGTCAACATGCTGTCAGAACCATAATGACGATTGTATTGAAGTAACGAATGTAAGCGCGTTAAAAGAAAATTATGCTTTTTAAAATATGAAACCCCATATTCATATGACATTGCGTAAAAAGATACCAGAAAGAAAAGTATTAATGTAATAATTGCCGATGTATATTTTCGGCATAACGATTTGTTGTGGCGTAAAAAAACAGGAATATACGATAATGCCATGACAAAAAGGGAAATCCAGAATAAAATTGAAATCGTTGTATACCTGCTGGCAAGAGCCTGCGATACGCCAAGGCTGCTTCTTCCGATACCTGTGATGCATGCGCATAAAATAACATATGAAATGATCCCGAACCATGGAAACGATCTTTTAAACATATCATGATGCCCTTGGATATAGGCGAAAAAAACAAGGCAAAAAAGAACAGCGACCCCAAAAATACCGAACAGAATTGAAGCCGGTTGAACAAAACCCATCCCAAAAGGTGAACCGATAAATGAAAAAAAATAAGCTAAAAAAATTAAGGGATGTTCAATAATTGTCATCAGGCTGGGATGATAAGCCGGTTTTTCATAATGATACATATAAGAAAAAAAAACGATACAAGCCATCACAATCCAGAATAAAACAAATAAAGGTCTTCTTCTGCCGGAATCTGAAAATAACAGCCAGATAAATACGATGCCCCAAAGTACAATCCCGCTTGCATATGAATATGTAGCAACCAGAGTTCCGGCGGTCAGCAAGAGAAGACCTTTCCAGTTTCCTTTCCAGTGCGCCATGACACTGCATGTAAAACAGACAGCAAAAACATTAAGAAAAATGTGAAATGGCCACCCCCATGCCCAATTTTTGTATTGAACCATGGAAAACATCATAAGACTTGTAACGATCTTGAAAAAGTTTGACAAAGGATTTTCCGCAGGAAGGAGAGTTTTTTTTGACATAAAAAAGATCAGAAGCAGGGTACAAGCTTGTGTAAATAAACTAAAATACTGTTCGCAAATAACATTCCAGTGCGTAAATGCTGCAAGAACAAGCATAATTATTTTTGGAAAAATAAGACGATGCTCATTTTGCTGTCTCCAAAAGTGTGAAAACTCAAGGCCATTGTCCTCCATTGCACAATAAACATCCAGAAAACCATCCCAGTGGTCAAGATAAGGGATATTTACAGAATAGCGGGTAATAATAAATAAAACGACTAAAGGAGGAAAACAGACGAATAGAAGTGTCACCCATTTGTATAGGAGTTCGTTTGTACGCATATATATCAATTAATTTTTTGTATGAATCGTCATCATTCCCATTGCCTTTGCAATCACTGATTCAGGCGCGATCTGTTTCAAACACTGATTATCGCCATCACAAGGAGAGTTACGATGATTATATGCAGTAAGACACGGTGAACATGACAGACCGGTATACATATTCACTGCAAATTTATTCAATGTCCCATAGAGAAGGGGGGTTTCAGGGCCATATAGCACGATGGCCGGAGTCCGTGTCAGTGCCGAAAAATGCCCCGGGCCACCGTCATTTGTGATTAATAATGATGAAATTTTGAAAAGAACCAGCATCTCCCGTATTTTTTTAGTAAAGCCTGTCAGATCAATACAATTTTCATCATTACAATAAGAAATAATTTTATCTGCCAATGGTTTATCTGATTGCAAGCCTGTGATACCCACCGTATATCCTTTTGAAATCAACTCCTGCGCCAACCTGAAATAATAATTTATCGGCCAGGCCCGTATGGATAAAATACCACCACTCGGATTTAAAAGAATAATTTTTCTCGATAGATCTGTGCCAAAATTCTCTGTTAATCGTTTTTCCATCAAACGTATTTCTGTCTGATCAATATTTATAACTGGAATTTCGAATTCATGAGCATCCGATACTTTACGTTTTACTTTTGGAACGGAAGTTGAGTTAATGGCATTAACCAGGTTGAGAAACTGATGAGAAATATGTTGATAAGGATTGTATAATACAGGCCGATTGATGAAGTTACCTCTATAGAGCCCCTCCTGGGTGTAGGGATGGAATCCTGCCCGAACCGTGGCATTGGCCATAAATGAAAAAATGCTGCTTATTCTTGCAAACAGTTCACAATCAATGACGATATCAAACTTTAGCCTGCGAAGTTTGAATATCGTTTTCACTGTATCCTTAATAAACTGATACAATGAGACGTTGTTTATAGTAAGAATGTTTATTGCCGGTAAATCAGGTAAAAGCTCAAGGATCTCCCTGTTCTTTTCAAACACCAGTACGTGAATGGAAGCATGGGAATATTTTTTTTTTATTGCTGCAAACATGGGATGAGCAAGGACAAGGCTGCCCATTTCTGAAATAAGAATAACCAATATTTTTTCAGGCGTCTTTTTTACTTCAGCCTTTTTGCATACCCTGTTTATTATTGAGAATATCCGGCAGAGAAATTGCCCGAAATACCTGTCTACTTTACGTTGAAATTCTAAATCCATTTTACTCCAGCCATTTTACTCCAGCCATTTTTTACTTCGGATAGTCTAATAAACATTTTCGGGGTTATTTTAAATCGTTCAAGCTCTTTTAATTTATAAACACTATTCATATGGTTATTTGTCTTGTGTGTGTTTCCTGTATAAAAATATCTCTGAAGTACAAGGACATGGTCGAATTCTTTAATGAGGTTGTTGATAATTTGATCCTTATGGGTGTTTGCATAGGCGAAGTCAACTGAACCGTAATAGTGAATTAAATAATAATTGGGTCTGTCTGAAATAACCACTATATTCCTGTTACCACCATAACTTGACTCAATATATTTCAAAACTTTGTTATATTCATAGGTAAAGGTTTTTTCGTTAATAAACAACTGCCGTGACCCATATGGCCAGAAATAAAGAAGGTGAAAAATCAAAAATACGGCAATGCATGCTTTCCTGGAATAGTCATAGTTGCGGGAAAGGGTATATAAAAAATAGATCGCGGGAAACACCATGCAGGGTATAAACGCCATGGCAAAACGATTCTGTGTAGACAGGGTCAGATTCCCCATGTAAAATGAGAAAAGAATACCATAGAGCATACTAAATGCGATAATCCCAAATGCTCCCATATACTTGAATTGCATACTGGATTCGTTAAATTTGCAAACAGCTTTTTTACTCAGCATATACAGTCCGAAGATAGCGAGTATTGCTATTACCGGTGTAAATCCCAGGTGGGGATCAAACCCCAGAAAAACAAAAAGGTTTTGGTTCGTATTTGCCAGTAAATTCGTCAAAGAAAATGATTTATAAAGATTAGGTGTATGAACGAGCTGTTGCCCGGCAAGGCTCAGGTTCATCTGGTTAATATCAGGAATATCTGCATATAATCGTGGCTGCCAGACAAGCGGTATATATAATATTGGAATTAAATAAGTGACGAAGGTAAAATTTGATATAATTTTTTTCTTATATAGAAAAGGTATTAACAGGACGATAGCTATAGTAAATGCAATGGATTCAAATCTGCACTGCGCCAACAATGCCAGTGTAAGGAAAAGCAGTTCTGCGTGTTCAGCGGTTCTACATTCAATAACCTTGCCTAACATAAAAAATGTTACAATGATAAACAGTAAATTGATCGTTTCACAACCGCTCGATGTGACCCATAAAACAAAGCAGGGCATGCTGGCAAGCAACAGGACGGAGAGAACGGCATAATATATGGAAAAATAATTATGGATAAAAATATACAGGGCAAAGAGGATCAACATTCCTGCAAAAAAATTAACCAAAAAACCATTATATGCACTGTATCCTGTAATCGTATGGAAAAATGAAGTCAGCAGCGGAAAGAGTAAGGGTTTCTTATCAATTTTGCCTGTATAGTCAGGTTTTTTATAATCCCTGTTAAAACCTTTCAGGGGAAGAGTTGCTGTTTTACTTTGATACATTGACATGGATACGCCGACCAGATTTACCTCATCGGCAAGAACTTTGAATCTGGGCGGTGATATGCTGAATATCAATACCATTAAAACGGCTGACAGTAAAAGCCCCACATAGTGTCGCGTCAGTATGGTTTTGAGTTTATTAAAATAAAGTCTGGTGAGCAGGAGCACCCACAAAAAAGAAGTAAGCAAAACAAAATAATAACCGGTATGCTTGAAAAGTTCAGCAACAGTGCTTTTATCCGGCAGTATTCCAGCCAGTACCGATATGAATATGATGATAAATAATAAAACAATTCTTTTAATCATCTGTATGGTCAATACCCAGTTGCTTATAGAATGACGTATTACGAATGTTATCCAGATCCGTGTCTGTCTTGAGAAAATTTATATGCTCAAAACCTTTATTTACTGCTTTTTCAAGAGCTGTCACAGATTCTTTAATCCGGTTATGCCTTGCATGAATACAGGCGATATTATAGTAGGCGGCGGCGTTATCAGGTGTTTGCTCGCTTATCTTCCTGAATAAAAAAAGTGAGTTATCATATTCTTTTTTTACAGTTTTAACAATAGTCAGGTTATCCATGTCCAACGCATCCCGATTAAATCCCGGCTGTCGTGACAGTGCCTTTTGCAGATAATGAATAGCCTGGTTCAGCTCCTTTTTTTTTATTATACCATATTTAAGTTTTTTATGCAGCAAAGGGTCCCGAGGGTTTATCGCAAGGGTTTTTTGGAACTCGACAGCAGCGGTATTGATCTTGCCCTGAAATGTTAAAGCCATCTTCAGGTTTCTGTCTGCATCTGCATCGTCAGGAATAATTACCAGTGCTTTTTTAAAATGAGAAATTGCCTCGTCGATTTTTCCAATGCGAATAAGGGCAACTCCCATGTTTTTATGCGCCCGGGCAAAATCAGGGTATATTTGTATTGCTTCTGAATAATGCTTTACTGCCTCATAAAGCTTTCCCTGTGAAGCAAGTATCGTACCGATATTGTTATGCACATAAGGCATATCAGGATTGACAGCCAGTGCCTGGAAATAAAAATTTATTGCTTCGCTCATCCTGCCGTGTTCAGAAAGGGCAATACCCAGTTTATAGAGCGCAATTTCCTGGCCGGGATAATTCTGAAATGTCATTAAATAACGACTCAACAGGTGTTCAAAATTATCGAGTGCAGCCATTGCATTGCACAGGTTCCGGTGAGCTGTGGCATAACCGGGGTCGATCTGCAACGCCTTAAAATAATGTTCAATCGCTTCGTCATATCTGCCCGTACTTGAAAGTGCAATCCCCAGATTATTATGGGTGGAAATAAAATCAGGATAAAGTTCAAGGGTTTTATTGTAGTGACAGATCGCTTTTTCAATACTGCCAATTTCTGCATATGCAATACCAAGATTACTGTGAGCCACATAATTGTCAGTTGTAACATTAATGGCACGTTCAAACAGAGCAATACTGTCTTTCCAGTGGCGTACCTGGAACCATGAAACCGCCATCATCGCCGGGATAAGCACGGTGAATAAAAAAACACGGGTTAACTTTTGCCATCGGTATTTTGCCATGATTTCCGGGACACCCCATGCCATAATGACAAACAGCCCGATAAAGGGGACATATGTGTACCTGTCTGCCATGGACTGTGAACCGATCTGTACAAGCCCGATAACAGGAAAAAGAGTTCCAAGATACCACAACCATCCTGTTATGAACCATGGATACAATTTTGCTGTGCGTATTGCGGATATGGAAATTAATAACAGAAGCAGGCAGGCTACTACAGCGAGAAGACCTGATACGACAGCCGGATAGGGATAAATTACACAGAGATTAACAGGCCAGATCATTTTCCCAATATATCCCACATAGGAAATCAGAGCATTAAAGAGCCTGTCTGTAATTGGGAATACGTCCAGTGACCCAACGGCTTTCCCGCCTGACTGGACACGAATAGTTACAAAACAGGATATGGCAGCAAAAACCAGTAGAGGTATTTTCTCACAGACAATAAGCGATGCAGACTCCTTCAGGTCATAGCTTTTTCCCGTAGTATTATTGGATGCAACAGTATAGCCGATACGTTCAAGAGGCCAGAAGTCCATAAGAAGCAAAACAAACGGCAGGGTCACAAGCATGGGTTTTGACATGAGCCCCATAATATAAAAAATAACAACCGGGATATATCTTTTGATCCCGGGGCGCCGTGTATACATGACATAGCTGAACATTGTCAGCATCCAGAAAAAAGTACTTAATACATCTTTGCGTTCTGCTATCCATACCACAGATTCCACATGCATCGGATGCAGTGCAAACAGGGCGGCAACAAAACCGCTTTTCAAAAGATTACCCGTCATCTTCCTGAATACAAGAAACAGCAGGATCGTATTTGCAATGTGGAAAAAAAGGCTGGTTAAATGGTATTTCCCCGGATTTATCCCAAAGAATTGAACATCCAGCATGTGTGACAGCCAGGTGATGGGATGCCAGTTGCTTGCATGACCGGAAGTAAATGCCCATGAAATGCTGTCTGGATTGAAACCGTTTACTATATGTGGATTCTTTTTTACATATGAATAGTCATCGTATAGGACAAACGAATAGGTGTGAACCTGGGAGTATACAGCATACGTAGTTAAGGCGAGAAAAACACAGATCAATATCCAGGCATGCTTATTGATGAAGTATTTCCGGAAATTATTTTTGGTTAAAAAAATATCTTTTTTTTCATATAAATCGGACACAGATACTTAGAATTATATCAGCCCGGAAGGATTATAAATGAACCTGGTGCAGAATAATCCGTAAAACCCGGCAAAGGAAAAATGTTTTCCCTTTACCGGGCATTAAGTTTAACAGATAACAGCCATTATTCCATGGTTATTGAATAGGTGGTTTCTGTCCAGCCGCCACCCAATCTGGGACACCTTCCACTGGCATCCGAAACGGTGATGGTAATATTGTCAACGTTGTCTGAATTAACTATCGCCATATTAGCACCGGACAGATCAAAAGTGGATGTTGGAGTATAATATAATAGGTTAGCGGGAACTGAAGTAAGCTCTACATTCTGGGGTTCTGAAAAATAATCGGCAATCGTCGCCGCAATGTTGTTTGCATCTGATTCAGCCTGTGAGCAGTAAGCCTTGTTACGATAGGAAATAAAGTTAGGAATGGCAATAGCGGCAAGGATACCAATGATTGCGATAACAATCATCAACTCAATAAGTGTAAAACCTTTCTGATTTGCACCTCTTAATTTTCTAAGCATGTTGAAACCTCCATTTTTTGTTTGTTAATAATTCTTTGAAAAAAGAAACATATTTTCTGACAGACCCTTTATTTAAACAGCACATCCTCCATATTAATGACCCAATTAAATTTATTAAATGGAAAATTCACTTACTGTCCTTTACGCAAAGACGGTGCCATAAATCCGAAAAAGATGGTATTTAATTCAACTAATTGTATTTATTCCATATAAACATAAGCGTTAAACCTGGCACGGTATTTAATAATAAAAAAACTGCAACTATTTAACAAATCCTGTTAGGCCGGTGACAAAAAATGTCACACACAGGGCACTCAAGTAATGCATGTATACCACTAATTTTATTTTTAGAGCTATAGTCATACAGATAATTAACACCCACACATTAGTACTGTCCGTCGCACTTTAAACTGCGCATTCATTGTCCTATTACTTAGAGTCTGTCTTATCTGAGGGTCTATCGTTTGTTGAATTTTTTTAAGTATATTTGGTTAATAAGGTCTTTTTTAATAAATTAAGGCATCAATAATGTCAAGAGATATATCCCTCTTTAACAATATATTTGTGTAGTGTAACCGAAACTCAGCTTTTAGTCAAACAGAACAAAGAAAAATCAGCAATTCTCGGTGAGAATAAAAATTTTCTCAAATGGATACTCAGTAACTGGATACCTGCCTTCGCAGGTATGGCGAGGTGCTTCCCAAGTGTCATTCCCGTGAAAACGGGAATCCAGACAACGCTGGATTTAACGAAAAATTTATTTCTGAATTGACCCGCAAATCAATCAACCGATGGATTTACCTCATCTGCTATCCAGTCAAGAAAATCCGGGTTTCCATCTGAAACCGGCAGGCTGAGAATACAGGGGCAGTCATAGCTGTGCAGGGATTTCACTCTTTCAATCAGTTCAGGAACAAGCGAATCTACAGTTTTGGCAATCAGGACGGTTTCACTGTCGTTCTGAATTTTACCTTCCCAGAAATATATAGAGTTCATATTATCAATAACATTTACACATGCGGCCAGCTTTGAAACAACAAGCTCCCTGCCGATTGATTCGGCTTCATCCCTGCTGCCCGCAGTCATATATATCAGATTAATTTTCATTTTTTTCTGATGGAAGAATATCTGTAAACTGGTACTCTTCCACGGACATGCCGGTGGATGCCTCAAATGTTTCCTCTCCCCACTGTTCAACGGAAATAAACCGGTTGCCGGAATCATCCGCATAATCCCATTTCAGCATTTTTTTTCCGGGTTCCTTCCCATCCAGATAAAAATGACCGCCGCCTGACTCGTCAAGATAATAGATGGTATTTTCGTGCGTAATCTCATCCGGCGGATCACCCTGTTTCTTTATGGACTCCCTGATACCCGGATCAAGCCGGTTAATAGAAATTTTCCTGGAGATGCTCCAGTAATCCTCATCATCCGGTTCCCGTTCAAGATAGACAGTATCGTCAGCAGATCTTAACTGCCATTCATAGGTGTACTCCCTGCCCCCCCAGTCATAATAGCTGGATGTAGTGACTTCCCAGGTTTTCATGTCATAATCCACATAATAACCGGTTTTGAGATTTTGCAAAATAAGGTCCTTCAGTGGATCAAGCCCTTTGGGTGTTTTCTTTTTAAAAAATTTTTTCCAGACCATCTTGCCACCATTTTATTCGAGACCCATCTTTTTCTTAAGTTCAAGCAGACTTGCTGAAGGAACTGCGCTCTGTCCGCTTTCCAGTGCCAGATTTATTTCATCATCCACTGATTTGTCAGCATTTGCCATTTCTCCGTAAGCAATCGCAAGGGATTCATCCTCTTCCACTTTGGCCTTCATCTTTTCCAGCATGGAAATGGTTCCGTTGGAATCCACTTTGGCTATCTGCTGATTGATTTTCTTTGTGGATGCTGCTGTTCGTGCGCGTGCTTTTAACGTAATCAGATCATTTTCATAGGTGGATATGGTTGATTTCAGCTTATTGACGTTTGCCTGAAGGGTTCCGGCCATTGTTCCGTGGTGTTCTGCCTCCTGGGAAAGTCGTACCGCTTCTTTTGCACTTTCTTCTTTTTTTGAAAGCGCTTCCGTGGCCAGTCGTTCCGCATCCTGGGAATCAAGCTCACCACTCTGCATTTTCTGTAGCAGCAGCATGGCTTTTCGTTCATAATCGGCTGCCAGTTTTTTATTATTATCTGCATCTTTTCGGGTCCGGATAGCGATTCCCTTAACTTCAGCCAGGCTGGTCATGGCTTTTTGCAGATCCTGTTTTAAATCCCGGATACCCTGTTCTGTCATTTTAATGGGGTCTTCCATTTTGTCTATAGCATCATGGGCATGGGACTGGCCTATCTTGAAAATTCGTTTAAATATCGACATATCTTCGTGCCTCCTTAACATTGAAGGTGGTTGTTTAAATTAGAAACAGATTTAGTTACACTGCGAACTCCAGCAGTTCAGCTCCATTTTCCGACAAAGCTAGGCCCAGTGCATGGATGGACCCCTCAAGTTCGTTCCTGTCCAGGTTTTCAAGCTGCAGTGTATCCCGAAAAATTATGAACTCCGCATTTTCATCCAGAACAAATGCACCATGTACAAGACTGCGATTCATTTGTAAAAGCCGCTTGAACATGTCCTTTGTATCAGAAGGAACCTTCATGATAACCTGTTCCAGGACAACTATCGGCGCCTCACAGTCAATAATAAGGTTTTTAATCCCGTTTTCCTCGTCATCCACCACCACAAGTTCTTCTTCTGTATCTTCACTGATAATGGCCACATCCATTTCATAAAGATACTGTTTTACCATTTCAAATTTTTCCTGCATACCCGCCTCCTAATTTTTATGATTAAAGCGTCTGTCTGAGCTATAGTTCCGGTCTTTTTAAAGAAATAGTAATCAAATGATCTTCTTCTTTAAGCCTGTATTCATTCTCAGGGTTTGTCGTTAAATTTTTCCCGGATTTGTCTTCGATTCCCAGGCAGAGGATGTCATGGTCTTTTTTTAAGCCACACATGACCTCAAAAAATGTTTTCCCGATAAGATAAGACGGCAAATCGATTTTGTAAAGCTCCATACCATATCTATTGCTGACAAGCTCACTGATCATGCGTGTCACCCCATGATCAAGGGCCGCCTGTACCAGAAGATTGGTACTGAGCTCACCCAAAACAATTATTTCATCGGCCTTTGCCACCTGACAGTGGTACAGGTTATCCGAATCTATCAACTCCACACAGGTATATATATCCGGGCACTCGTTTTTAATCGTCATGGTGCTTAAAATGGTTTTTGCATCCCGTGAATACACATCCAGGTTATCATCCGAAAGAATAATGACGGCCTGAGCATTGCCCAGGTTTGCTTTTTTCAGAGTTTCAGGGTTAATATCCCCCCTGACAAAATTAATGTCAGGACTATCCACCGGCTTTTCGTCCATATCGGCAACAACAACAATGGGGCTGTTGCTGCATTTCGGATCTGCCCGGAGTTCCGAGACAATCTCTTTTCCCCTGAAATTCCATCCGCATATTAAAAAATGACCTGATACGTCGGCTGATTTCATACCCTTATTCTCCAGAAGTCTGTGTTCAATAAATACACTGGCAATGGTTGCGGTTAATACGCTCAGAAAACCGATGCCGATGAGCATCACCCCTATTCCCACCAGTCTGCCGCCGATGGTTACAGGAGAAATGTCGCCGTAGCCCACAGTTGTCATGGTAACAATGGACCACCAGAGGGCTTCGGAAAAATTCACATTCTTTTCAAAATAGACAAATGCCGTACTTCCGGCAAAAAGAACCAGCAGAATCACAAACGCAATCCTGTGAAGGTTTTCACGCCGAACAACATTAAAAAACTGCCTCAAAATTGTATGCAGATATGGCATTGCGGATACTGTTTTGGATTATTTTTCACTTATGATCTTATAAACCTTCTCGAGGGCCTGATTCAGTTTTTCCGGCTTTGGCCCGCCGGCCTGGGCCATATCTGGCCGACCGCCGCCGCCGCCGCCCACTTCAGCAGCCACCTGTTTAACGATATCCCCGGCATGAAACCGGTCGGTCAGGTCTTTGGTTACGATAACCTGAAGAAGCGCTTTCTTACCGGATACAGCACCCAGAACGACCACACCGGATTTTATCCTGTCCCTGAATTTGTCCCCCAGATCGCGCAAAGCAGCCGGCTTATCAATCTTCACTTTCTTCGCAAGCACCTTTACACCGTTTATCTCTTTCACATCCTCTTCAATCGTGTCTGCGGATTTAACGGCGATTTTTGCCTTTAACTGCTCAACCTGTTTTTCAAGTTTTTTGTTTTCATTCAAAAGCCTTTCAACTTTCTGAACAATTTTAGCAGGATTTTCTTTAATAAGACCGGCGGTATCATTTACGGTTTTAACAACTTTTTGGATATGATCCAGTGCCGGACGACCGGATAATGCTTCTATCCTGCGGACACCGGCGGCGATACCTGTTTCGCTTAAAATTTTGAAAAATCCGATATCACCGGTTCTTTTGGTATGGGTTCCCCCGCAAAATTCCTTACTGAAATCGGAAAGGGAAATCACCCTCACGGTTTCGCCGTATTTTTCTTCAAAAAGAGCTGTGGCACCTGTCTTAAACGCCGTTTCCGCATCCATCTCATCACATGCAACTGTGCTGTTTCCCCGTATCTTTTCATTCACATAATTTTCAATCGTATCCAGTGTTTCCCTGTCCACCGAAGAAAAATGAGTAAAATCAAACCGCAGTCGTTCCGAAGATACCATGGAACCTCCCTGTTTCACATGATCACCCAGTATGTTGCGAAGAGCCGCATGCAGAATGTGTGTCGCCGTATGGTTTAAAGCAATTGCTCCCCGTTTTTTTTCATCCACAATCAGAGTTACGGACTGCCCTTTTTTTATTCGCCCGGCCCTGATTTTTCCTTTGTGAATAAAAAGACCTGTGGGGTCCTTAACAGTTTCGGAAACCTCCATTTCCAGCCCGGCGGCTGTTATCCTTCCACAGTCCCCCACCTGTCCGCCGGATTCTCCATAAAAAGGTGTCTTTTCCGTTACCACTTCAACCGTATCGTTTTCGCCGGCTTCATCGACTTCATTTTCTTCTTTTACCAGAACCAGTACGTTTGAGTCGCAGGAAAGTGTATCATACCCAACGAACTCAGATTTCACACCGGCAGATGACAGGTTCCTGTAAGCCTCGCTGATACTTGAAAATGTGGCTATGGATCGTGATTTTTCCCGCTGTTCCTCCATGGCTTTATTAAACCCGTCGGTATCAAGAAAAATATCCTTATCTTTGACCACATCGCTTATGATATCCACGGGGAACCCGAATGTATCATAGAGTTTAAAAATAACCGACCCCGGCACTATATTTTCTCCCTTTTCCTTTAACTCCGCAAGGGTGTTATTTAGCAGATTAAGACCGGTATCCAGGGTTTCTGAAAAACGGACTTCTTCGTTTTCAATAACATTGGTGATAAAAGCCTGCGCCTCTTTTAATTCAGGATAGGCCGGCTCCATGATGTCAAAAACCGTTCTGGCAGTTTCATGGAGGAATGGTTTGGTCAGCCCGATATTCCGACCAAAGCGGATGGCCCTTCGCATAATACGCCTGAGTACATATCCCCTGCCTTCATTAGATGGTAACACGCCGTCACCAATAAGAAATGCCGCCGCCCGGCTGTGATCGGCGATGACTTTCATTGCAACATCGTCCGCATGGAATTTCCCCAGCTTTTTTTCACACAGGAGTTCAACTTTTTCGATGATGGGCATAAACAAATCGGTCTCATAATTCGTTGGCACATCCTGAACGACCGAGGCAACTCTCTCAAGCCCCATGCCCGTATCAATACTGGGTTTTGGCAGGGGTGTCAGTTTGCCGGATGCATCCCGGTTAAACTGCATGAACACCAGATTCCAGATTTCAAGGTACCGGTCGCAGTCGCATCCCACCCTGCAGCCCGGTTTCCCGCAGCCAAAGCTTTCGCCCCGGTCTATGTGGATTTCACTGCAGGGACCGCAGGGGCCGGTATCGCCCATGGCCCAGAAATTATCCTTTTTCCCCAGCCTTATAATCCTGTCTTTTTTTACGCCAACATTTTTTTCCCACAGGTCTGCGGCTTCATCATCATCAAGAAAAATGGATACCCATAATTTATCCACGGGCAGGCCATAACCGTTTACAAGCAGGTCCCAGGCAAACTCGATCGCATTTTCCTTGAAATAATCCCCGAATGAAAAGTTCCCCAGCATTTCGAAAAAAGTATGATGCCTTGCTGTAAAGCCCACATTTTCCAGGTCATTGTGCTTTCCGCCGGCGCGCACACATTTCTGGGATGTGGCGGCCTTTACATAATCCCGTTTTTCCTCACCGATAAAAATCCGTTTAAACTGCACCATCCCAGCATTGGTAAACAAAAGGGTGGGATCATCATGGGGCACAAGGGAAGAACTTCGTACAACCTTGTGACTGTGTTTTTCAAAATATTCAAGGAAAAGCCTGCGTACATCGTTGCCTGTCATTTAATACTCCGTAATTCTACGCTTAGTTAGTTCCTGTCCACGATTAGATATTTTTTTGAGTTCAAGGAAGATGGGAAATTTTAACCGCAGGAATACATAGAGTATTTTGAGGATTAAAATTTCCCATCTGACGCCGAAATCGAAGAAATAGCTATTCGTGGATGGGAACTAGTTACTTTCAGCCGGCACTTCCCCTGCGGTATCCGCTGCCTTTTTTTCAAGGCCTACCGCCTCCCTGACCCTGGTTAACAATTTGTCATATATATCCGGATTTTCGCCAAAATATTTTTTTACGTTTTCACGGCCCTGTCCAATCCGTTCACCATCATAGGAATACCACGAACCGCTTTTTTCAATGATTTCAGCATCCACGCCCACATCGAGAAGATCGCCGGTTTTTGAAATCCCTTCACCATACATAATGTCAAATTCCACATTTTTAAATGGCGGAGCCATTTTATTTTTTACTACCTTCACTTTTGTCCGGTTGCCAATGATTTCCTGCCCGTCTTTAATCGCTGAACTTCGCCGGATTTCCAACCGGACAGATGAATAGAACTTGAGTGCATTGCCCCCGGTCGTTGTTTCCGGATTTCCAAACACAACGCCGATTTTCATACGAATCTGGTTAATAAATATGACAGATGTCATGGTTTTACCGATGGTTCCGGTCAGTTTCCGTAATGCCTGGGACATCAGCCTGGCCTGGAGCCCCATGTGAGAATCGCCCATCTCACCTTCAATTTCCGCCCGCGGGACAAGTGCTGCAACCGAATCGATCACCAGAATATCAATGGCCCCGCTTCGCACCAGCATATCAGTAATCTCAAGGGCCTGCTCGCCGGTATCCGGCTGAGAAACCAGGAGTTCATCACAGTTGACGCCCAGTTTTTTTGCATATACCACATCCAGCGCATGCTCGGCATCAATAAACGCCGCAATCCCCCCCTTTTTCTGGGCTTCTGCAACCGCATGAAGGGCGAGTGTAGTTTTTCCGGAAGATTCAGGGCCGTATATTTCAATGACTCTTCCCCTGGGAAGCCCCCCTATACCAAGCGCCTTGTCCAGTGCAATGGAACCGGTTGAAATAACAGGAACATCTATTACTTCCTTGCTTCCCAGTTTCATTATAGAGCCTTTGCCAAACTGTCGTTCGATTTGCCCGATTGCGGCATCTACCGCTTTTGTCTTGTCTGAAAAAGCACCGTTCATAAATATCCTCCTGTACCTGTCATCCCAATATTTTTAATATAGTTGTAATACCCACTCACATGTCAACTGTCTATGGACAAAGAAACGCTCATTAAATCCGTATGGTTTGATCCTGTTAATAACGCCGCCAATTGCGGAAATTATGTTTTCCGGCAACTTTATTGCAATAAACGTTCGCATAACATTTTATAAAACGAGTCTTAAAATGATATTACCAACAATTCCAGCAGCCACATCATCCAGGACAATGCCGGCTCCCCCGGGAATATTTCTTTCCAGGTACCGGATCGGAAACGGCTTTAAAATATCTAAAAACCGGAACAGAAAAAAACCGGCAACCACAGAGGTAAACGTAAACGGAATTCCCACAAGCGTAACCATTATCCCGGCGATTTCATCAATGACAATACACCCCGGGTCTTTTTTCTTTATAATTTTTTCCCCTTCATCTGCAATCCATATGGCAACGGCAATAAAACCAATAATACAGACAATCGCAACCGGAAAACTTAAAAAGGAAATGAAAAAACAAAAAACAAGACCGGGCAGGGTTCCGAATGTTCCCGAAGCAAAAGGGATATTTCCCACATGGAACCCTGTCCCGAAAAACATGACCACCTTTTCTTTTAAATTCATGGCCTGTTTCTACAATCCGGCATGTTTATTGTCAAGAAATTGATAAAAATTCACATCCTGATCAAAACCACACTTGTTCAGGGTGTAGCTTCTTTTAAAATGGTTTCATATACTATTTTCAGGGGGACATTCTTTTCAAGGGCAATCTTTCTGCACACTTCATATTCAGGCACAATCCGGGCACTGCCGTCGGGACTGACAATCTGCTTTGCCTTCACCATTCCGTAACGGGTATTTATTTCAATCTGTTTTCTTTCAAGCACGCTTCGGTGGGCTTCATAATATCTCACACCCAGGGATGTGGTTTCAGATAAAATCCGATGAACCACAGCCTCCCGCCGGTTTTCATCGCAAAGGACCTGCACCATGGTGCCCGGCCTGTTTTTCTTCATAAAAACCGGCAGCCAGTAAACATCCAGTGCCCCGTCATCAAAAAGACGATCCATGAGAAAACCGAAAACCTCCGGGTTCATATCATCAATGCAGGTTTCCACAATAACCACCCTGTCTTTTTTGAGTTCCTGCAGGGTCCCGGTAATAATCCGCAGCAGATTGGGTCTTGATTCCAGTTTGTGCTTGCCGGCTCCATACCCGGTTTTTTGAACCACCATTTCCGGGGCAGGGCCAAAGGATCCGGAAAGGGTTGTAATAATGGCCGCACCCGTGGGTGTCACCAGCTCATGGGGAATACCGGTTCCAACCACCGGAACATCCTGAAGGATTGCAATGGTGGCCGGGGCCGGAACAGGCAGCGTTCCGTGCCGGCATGTGACAAATCCCGATCCCAGGGGAATCGTTGAGGCAGAAATAGTTTCAATCCCCAGGTACTCCACACACAGGGCTGTTCCCACAATATCCACAATGGCATCAATGCCCCCGGTCTCATGAAAATGCACCTTTTCCTTCGGGCATCCGTGTATCTCTGATTCAGCCGCGGCAATCTTTTCAAAAATATCCAGGCTTGTTTTCTTTACGGTTGAAGGCAATGGACTGTTTTCGATCAGGTTTGTTATGGTTTCATAATTTCTTGAATGGGCATCCTCTGTAATCCGAACGTAAACATTTTTTGCCTGGATACCGTTTTGAGAAACAGATGAAACCTCAATATCAAACCCGGACAGGGGGATATCTGAAATGGACGTTTTCAACCAGTCAACCGGAACACCCAGG
This sequence comes from Desulfobacteraceae bacterium, assembly GCA_030618465.1. Taxonomy (GTDB): domain Bacteria; phylum Desulfobacterota; class Desulfobacteria; order Desulfobacterales; family SURF-7; genus JAUXDD01. Next base: position 4,440 of record JAUXDD010000026.1, on the reverse strand, counting down.
TCAATAAATGCCCCGAGGGTCATGTCGCCGCTGATACCTGAAAAACAGTCAAAGTATGCCAGCATGATTTATTTGTCTCTTTCCGTTGAATGAATTCTTATTATTTCCAGCAGCAGTTCAGCTGTCCTGGCCATATCATCCACTTTAATATTTTCACGAACCGTATGCACATCCCGCATGCCGGTACCAAGCACACCGGTAAGAATCCCTTTGCCAAAAAAAATATTGGCATCTGCCCCGCCGCCTGTCATTTTAATTTCCATTTTTTGCCCGAGACTGGCCGCCGCCTTTTGAGCCAGGGTCACCACCGGGTGATCTGCAGGCACATGGGTCCGGGGAAAATCATTATCGATCTGTATGGCCACACGGGGAAGATCACCAGCGGCAGTTTCCTCTTTTTTATACGTTTCAATAACATCTGTAAATACCCGCACAATGTCATCCGTACATTTTTTCAGTTTTTCTTCATCATGGCTCCGGACTTCCCCTTTAATATTAACCAGGCTCGGCACAATATTGGTGGCAATACCGCCTTCGATCATCCCGATATTGCAAGTTGTTTCATGGTCAATGCGCCCCAGGGTAAGCCCGGCAATGGCCTTGCCGGCAAGAACAATAGCATTTATTCCCTCTTCCGGTTTTGCACCTGCATGGGCATCCTTTCCATAAACGGTTATTTCAATACGATTTGCAGCCGGCGCACGGACAACGATCCCTTCCGTATCTGTTGAATCCAGCACATACCCGAATGTGGCAGAAATAAGGCTGTAATCCAGATTCTTCGCCCCCCTCAGGCCGATTTCTTCACAGGTGGAAAGAACAATTTCTATGGGGCCATGGGGCAGGTCATTCTCCGCAAGTGTCTTCAACACCTCAATATAAATAGCAATCGCACTTTTGTCGTCCGCACCCAGGATGGTGGTGCCGTCACTGGTAAATATGCCGTCTGTTAAATTCGGTTTAACGCCTTTGCCCGGTTCAACCGTATCCATATGACCGCTGAAAAGCAGGGGGGCAACATCCACATTGCCTGGAAAATAGACAAAAAGATTTCCGCTGTTGCTTCCTGTTTTTTCCAAAGAATCATCAAACGCGGTCTTTGCCCCCAGTGACTCAACGATTTTTTGAATTTCCCCGGCTATGATTTTTTCTTCAGTGGAAACACTGTCAATTTCAACAAGTTGTTTAAAGGTTTCTGCCAGTCTGTTTTTGTTAATCATTCCGTGATCCTGTTCTTTGGACAAAATAGCCATTTCTGGATAGACACTAAATAAACAAATTAAACCTGAGATGATGATTGAATAGCAACAAACGTTTATTTATAGTTTGAAATTCCACATGAAATTGCCTGTTGCATTCCTACAAAATTATTGACAGAAAATAAAGAACAATGTATCAATCCGGCATAAATAATGGAAGTGCGCAGCTTACTGGTGAGGCTCCCGGACTTCAAATCCGGTGTGAGGCGCTAAAACCGTCTCGGGTGGGTTCGATTCCCATGCACTTCCGCCACTTCTTATTTTAATTTCAGTCTGTTATCCATTCCGTTTATCTCTTAAAAACGCTAAGCATAAGAAACGAGCTTACAGAAAAACTTTATAATGGTCATAATATCGCAGGGGCGAATCCGTGTGTTCGCCCGGGTGGTTATCATGATGAGAGAATTATTCCGCTGGCGATCACATAGTTTGGTTGTCCATTGTGCCCCTTATAACCATTGTATTGTTCGGCAAAGAGGTTCAATTATTCTTCTCCAATTGCTTCTAAATCTGCGAGGTCCTTCTTTCTCCCAGAAGCCCTTTTATTTATGATATAATGTTTTTTCCCAATATAACAAACTGAAATGTCGCCATATTCTCCTTTATCATGCTTTTTAAATGCATCATACCAAGAGACACCGGAAATTGATGTAATGATATCAATACGCACGGGTGGAAATCCAAGTTGAATAACTTTATTGGGAGTTTTTAAATCTTCTTCCTTTAAACCAACTGATCCAAAACCAAATTCATTAAGGGCATTTAAAATGCGTATTGCATTTTCTGCATCTGGTTTCACGAATATGTCAATATCTCCTGTATATCGGGGCGCACCATGAAACGCAAGTGCATAACCACCCACTATCAAGTACTTAACTTTATGCGCGTTGAATAACTTTAGCAACTCTTTGAAGTCTTGCTGTACCTCCATGATATTGTCTCCTCAAATATTCAACTGCCGCTATCCTCTCGTTAGATGACTTATTTAACCAGTATTTCAAGTCATCTGAAATTAGATTTTTATCACCTAAATTTTTTATCCTGACAACCTTTTTGATCATTTAACTATTCCTGTATTTATATTTCTAATATCTTCCTATGTCGTTATAGCTATACTACACCATACCAACGAGAATAAAGCTGAAATAAGTTTTGCGAGGGATTCCATTGATACTCCTATCACAGATTGGACTGATACGTAACAACGCTTATTTGTTACGTATCAGTATATATGGGAATTGTAAAGAGCTGATTCTTTCATTTTTATGGAATCAACAACAACCATTCTTAATCGGCCAGTTTTTTCATGAAAATTGATCGATTAAGACCGAAACACTGATGTTTTCAGGTAGCTTTTATTGATTTTTTAATACGTTACTGTGGCCCGACCCCAGAATCTTCCAGAATCTTCCAGAATCTTAAAACTGTCCTGAAAGGCGAAACCCGAGGCCGCCGTTCGTGAAGCCCGGCGAAACGATGCCACGATCCGCTGACCGGCAGCCCCTCGCACTGTCGTCCCAACAGCCGCCACGAAACACCGGGACGGAGCCCGATGAAGGTCCTTCAGGGTCAGTTACACTGCCTGATGGATAACCTCCATACCAGTCCTGACACCACTCCCACACATTACCATGCATATCATACAGGCCCCATGCGTTTGATATTTTCCCGGCGACTGGGTGGGAGGTACTTTTTGAATTAACTGGATACCTTGGTTCATTATCCGGCGTTCCTCAAGATTGGCGTTATCCATAAAAATGTTCTTGAAATCAAATGTATTCTACATGTATATTATTTGCATCTATTTGTATATATAATTCGAAGGTGTTCTTATGTCCAAAACAGTTACCTTGCAGACTTAATGAAAGAATATACAATATTTTTCGCAATGATGATTTTAATCCGCTAAAAATATAACTTGAAATCTTAGCCTAAAGGCGAGGTGTTTTCTCCCATTCCCCGAAGGGGATATTAAACAATAACCTTAGTTATTGTGAGGAGCAAAGAAAATGAAAACAGGAACAGCAATCAGATCGATCATAGTAACCAGCCTGCTCCTCGTCATGCTGGCAGGTGTTGCCATGGCGGAATCAACGACACTTCAGGATATGGGGGTTAAAGCCTTTAAATCCCTTCCCAAAGTAACGATCTACACAGCAAAGAAGATCATCACCATGAATCCAGATAAGCCCACAGCTAATGCAGTAGCTGTGGTTGGTGATCGCATTCTCGCCGTTGGATCACTGAAGGAGCTTGAGCAGGCAGCCGGTGGACAAACGTACACTGTTAACAAGATGTTTGCAGACAAAATCATTATCGCGGGCTTTATTTCTCAGCATCTGCATCCTTTCCTGTCGGCAGCAACCATGACATCCGAGATCATCTCGATTGAGGACTGGGTTCTTCCCTCAGGAACCATTCCGGCTGTGCGGGATCGGAACGGCTATTTGAAGCGGCTGCGGGAAGCGAATGCCAAGCTCAAGGATCCGAACGAGCTACTGTTAACCTGGGGCTTTCACCACTACTTCCACAACAAACTGACCAGGGCAGACTTGGATAAAATCAGCTCCACGCGCCCGATCATCGTCTGGCATCGCTCGTGTCATGAATTTATCCTCAACTCCGTAGCAATGAAAAAGTATGGCCTAACCAGGAAATTCTTTGCTAAACAGGACAAAAGCGCCCAGGAGCAGTCAAATCTGAAGGAAGGCCATTTCTGGGAGCAAGGCGCAATGGCGGCACTGTCATTAATTGGATCGGTCATTGCGAGACCTGAGCGTATGCAGGAAGGACTGAAATTTACTGAAAATTACCTGCATGCTAACGGCGTCACCCTGGCAAGTGAGCCGGGTGGCTTTCTCTCTAAACCACTACAAGATATGGAGAATGCTGTTCTGGGTGATGCCGACACTCCGTTCCGCTTTTATTTCATTCCCGATGGCAAAACCCTGGCAGACAGGTACATCGATGGTGATCTGATCGGTGAAACTGAAAAAATTAAAGATATTAAGATTTGGGGTACCGTACATGAAGGTCGGATACTACCGATAAAGAAACAAAAAGGGACAAAGAAAGTCAGTCATTACACACCGGTTAATCAATCTCCCAAAAAAAGCACCGCAATATCCGACACTGGCATTCATGGTCATGATCACCATATCGGCTGTGCTTGCACCCTGAA
>JAUXDD010000107.1 GCA_030618465.1 Desulfobacteraceae bacterium | reverse complement strand
ATTTGTTTTTAAAGGTATACCTGTTATCGTACAATCATGACCGAGCATGGGGCTTTATGGGAAATCCGCTTTGCAACGCTGCCAAAAACAACAAGGCCCATGCCGGTTAATCCATATGATCCCATAACTGCAAGATCGATATCCTGTTCTTCAAGAAAATTCAAAATTTCAGATGACACATGCCCGTCACGAACAACCAGTTCATAATCAATTGTACTTTTAATTCTGCCTCCATATTCATTCTGCATCCGCTCTTCAATATTTAAAAACAGTGATTTTTCCGAAGAAACAGAAACCATTATTTCAGTATCTGTAAGTAACGGATTCACAACAGGGGGCAATACATGAACAATATAAAGTTTTGCATTATATTTTTCAGACAATTCCAGCGCAGCCTGAAAAGATTTGTATGAATTTTCTGAAAAATCAGTAAAGCAGGCTATTTTTTTTATGGACATGGTTTCCCTCCTTAAAATATGAAATGAATGATACTTTATTTATAGCAAAACAGAAAATAATTGCAATGCCAAAACATCAATTCACCGACGTCTGATCTGTTTTAAATTTTGGCATTGTTTCCATTTATAAAATAAAAATTTTTTTTAACTCCTGTAACCGATCTCTTAACTCAGCAGCTTTTTCAAATTCAAGATTCTTTGCAGCCTGCTTCATTTCCTTTTCAAGCTTTTCTATCAGTTCTTCAAAATTTTCCAGGGATTCATATTCAACATTTTTTTCTGAAACTATTTCTACCGAGGCACTGTCATATTCATCCCATGATTCAAAAACAGCAGTGATGTCTTTCTTGATGCTGACAGGGGTAATATTATGTTTTTTATTGTATGATTCCTGGATTTTTTTTCGTCGGTTTGTTTCACTGATAGCACGTTCCATTGAGTTAGTTATTTTTTCAGCATACATAAACACTTTTCCGTTTATATTTCTGGAAGCTCTGCCGCATGTCTGAACAAGCGATCTTTCTGAGCGTAAAAATCCTTCCTTGTCAGCATCAAGTATGGCCACGAGCGAAACTTCCGGTATATCCAGGCCTTCACGCAGAAGATTTATCCCGATAAGGACATCAAACACCCCCAATCGGAGATCGTTTATGATCTCAATACGTTCTATTGTTTTAATATCGGAGTGCAGATAACGCACCTTTATTCCAAGATCAGAGTAATAATCCGTTAAATCTTCCGCCATACGTTTTGTCAGGGTTGTTACAAGTATTCTTTCTTTCTGCTTTATTCTTTTTTGAATCTCCTCTAAAAGATCATCAACCTGGTTCTTTGCCTTCCTGACCTGAATCCGGGGATCAGTGAGTCCGGTGGGCCTTACTATCTGTTCAACAATATATTGACGTCCCTTTTCGATTTCATAATCCGCAGGTGTCGCTGATACATAAATCATCTGGGATGTTCTTGCATTGAACTCTTCAAATCTCAATGGCCTGTTATCCAGTGCAGATGGCAGCCTGAAGCCGTATTGAACAAGTGTCTCTTTTCGTGACCGGTCACCTTTGTACATTCCCCTTACCTGTGGAATGGCTATATGGCTTTCATCAATAAAAATCAAAAAATCATCCGGATAATAATCCAGGAGCGTTGGGGGTGGCTCTCCCTTTTTTCTTCCGGTGATGTGACGGGAATAATTTTCTATGCCTGTACAGTATCCGATTTCCTGCATCATTTCCAGATCAAACATGGTCCTCTCTTCTATGCGCTGAGCCTCGATCAGCCTGTTCTCATTTCTGAAAAAATCAACCCGGTCTTTCAACTCCTGTACAATCGCATCAATCACTCGCTTCCTTGTTCGTTTCCGGGTCACATAATGGCTGGCCGGATAAATGGTTGCCTGATCTACTTTTTTATTAACTGTTCCTCTCAGGGGATCAATTTCTGAAATACTTTCAATACAATCACCGAAAAACTCAATTCTTATGGCCCGTTTTTCCTCATACGCCGGAAACAGTTCGACCCTGTCCCCCCTCACCCTGAAAACCCCCCTGTGGAAATCAAAATCATTCCGTTCATACTGGATGGCAACAAGATCGGTGAGAAGTTTATCACGGGATAGTTCCATATCCTTCTCAAGGGACACACTCATTGCCAGGTAGTCTTCAGGCGCGCCAAGCCCGAAAATGCACGACACACTTGCAACAACAATCACATCCCTGCGTGACAGGACCGACCGTGTGGCAGAATGCCTCATTTTATCTATTATTTCATTTATTGAAGAATCTTTCTGAATATAGGTATCACTTGTGGGAATATAAGCTTCAGGCTGATAGTAATCATAGTAGCTGACAAAATACTCAACCGCATTTTCAGGAAACAGGGCACGGAACTCATTATATAGCTGGGCGGCGAGTGTTTTGTTGGGGGCCATGACCAGGGTTGGTCTGTTTGTTTCCTGAATGACATTGGCCATTGTAAAGGTTTTACCTGAACCGGTAACACCCAATAAAACCTGGTGCTTTTTGCCATCCATAATCCCTTTACTTAAGTCCTGAATGGCCGTCGGCTGATCACCTGCAGGTGTAAAATTTGAAGTCAGTTTAAATGAAGTCATTAATTTTTAGACTTCTTTGCATAGTGGCTGTATCGAATGACCGTAGCTTTTTCCAGTGTTATCATACCGCCGCCCATTATTTCGTCGATCCGGGGCATGATTACATCAATCTTTTCCTGAGTATCGACCACTTCAATGATAAGTGGAAGATCGGATGAAATGGCCAGCAGTTTCTGTGTATGATACACGCTTTGCGCGCCAAAACCGCTTATACCGCGCAGGACAGTGACTCCGGCAAAGCCCCCTTTCCTAAAAAGCTCCACCAGTACTTCATACAGTGGCCTGTGCTTGTATCGATCATTTTCACCGATGAATATCCGCATCAGGACATTTTCGCCAACTAATTTTGTCATGGCAATCCTCCTTAAATGATCGTTCGAACGGTAATGATTCCTGCCCAGGTAAAAAGCAGGCACACTGCCATACTTGCCATAATATTGATGAAGGCTATCAAGAACCGACCGTCTTCTATCAGGGTGAATGTTTCGTAACTGAATGTTGAGAAAGTGGTTAATCCGCCCAGGAAGCCGACGGTCAATCCCAATCGTAATGTTCCTGGGATGAGGGTGCTGCGCAGACCAATCTCCATGATCACACCGATACAATATGCACCTATTATGTTGACCACTAAAGTGCCGTAAGGAAATGCCCGACCAAGTACACTGTATATCCATCCGGAAAGATAATAGCGAATAAGTCCTCCGGTGGCACAGAACATGGCAATTGTAGCTGCAGTTTTCATATTAATATACTCATTGAATGAATATAAGTATTAGTCTTTAATATTCCAGATGGTACCATCCGAACGGTCTTCAAGGGCAATCCCCATTTTGTCAAGCTCATCCCTTACCCGGTCAGCTTTGGCCCAGTCTTTAGCCTTCCTGGCGTCAGCTCTTTGCTGGATCATTTTTTCAATTTTTTCGGAATCAATGGATTTAGATTCAAGACTTTCTGATTTCTTTTTGTTAAAATAAGTGTCTGGTGATTTTGTGAGAATACCAAGAACAGAACCTGATTTTAAAATATCTGTGTATGCTGAAAATATTTTTTCTTTGTTTTCCGGAGAAATGTCACCACTGATATCGTCCATTAACCGGTTTGTGTTTCGTATGGTTTCAAAAATAACACCAATACCTTTTGCCGTATTGAAATCATCATTCATTGCTTCACAAAAGCGCTGCCAGCACCGGGAGTCGGATGCTCCATTTGTATGATCTTCGAACGATTCATCAATTCGTTGAAGCAGGGCATACATTTTATCGAGTCCAATGGTTGCTTCATCCATTGATTTGTCAGAAAAATCAATGGGGCTGCGGTAATGATTTGAAAGCAGGAAAAGACGCATGGCTTCAGGATGGCAGATTTTCAACACATCTTTTATCATTGTAAAATTACCACGGGATTTGGACATTTTTTCCTGGTTGATATTCACAAAACCATTGTGAACCCAGTATTTGGCGAAACCTTCTCCAAAAGCCCCATGGGATTGGGCGATTTCATTTTCATGGTGTGGGAAAATAAGGTCTTTGCCGCCACCGTGAATATCAAACCGTGCCCCCAGATGTTCATAACTCATAGCCGAACATTCGATGTGCCATCCCGGTCTGCCCTTTCCCCAGGGACTCTCCCAGAATGGTTCTCCCGGTTTCGATGATTTCCATAAAGCAAAATCAAATGGATTGTGTTTTCGTTCATCCACATCAACCCTGGCGCCTGCTTCCATATCTTCAAGCTTTCGTCCGGAAAGTTTTCCGTACCCTTCAAATAATTCAACGGAAAAATAGACATCACCGTCAACCCGGTAAGCAAGCCCTTTGTCAATCAGTATTTTTATAACCATGACAATCTGGTCAATATGTTCGGTCGCCCTGGGCTCAACATCCGGCCTTTCCACATGCAGGGCACCCATATCTTCATGGAATTCATTTATGTATTTCTCTGCAAGTTCCTTGCAGTCAATCCCCAGTTGATTTGCCCTGTCTATAATTTTATCATCCACATCTGTAAAATTTCTTATATAGGTAACTTTATAATTCTGAGATCTCAGGTAGCGGACAATTACATCGAACACCACAACCGACCGGGCATGGCCAATGTGGCATGAATCATATACCGTGGGACCGCAGACATATAACTTCACCCTGCCGGGTTCTATTGGCACAAATGGTTCTTTTTTACCGCGTAATGTATTATAAATTCGAATAGACATGGTTGCTTTTCCGTACAAATGAATTCAAGTTTTAAACTTACTATGATAATTTAATTAGCTGAAATTCCTGTCCTTATCAAGAAGCACAACGCACATTGCGCCAATTCCTTCTCCTTTTCCTATCATGCCCAGGCCTTCGGTAGTTGTCGCTTTTATATTAATGCGTTCAGGGTCTGATTGTATCGTATCGGCAATATTTTTTTGCATTTCATCACGATACGCTGAAAGTCTGGGTGCTTCCGCAAAAATTATTGAGTCCGCGTTTATGACAGACATGCCTTTATTCCTGATCATGGCGTATGTTTTTTCAAGAAGCTCGATACTGTATATATCTTTAAACCGGGGATCTGTATCAGGGAAATGCTTTCCAATATCCCCAAGACCGGCCGCCCCTAACAGTGCGTCGCAAAATGCATGCACAAGAACATCTGCATCTGAATGCCCCGACAGCCCCTTGTCATAGGGGATAGTTATACCGCCTAAAACCAGTTTTCTTCCGGTCACAAGGCGATGTACATCATATCCTGTCCCAATATACATTATTCCATACCCCTCAATTATTGATCAGATTTGGTAATTGTCTATAACACAAAATACCATACCCGTAAAGGATGCACAGTGCATTGAATAACAGTTAATAATAATGAAATATCTATTGTTATATATCCGGTTCCATGATAGAGTAAAAAATTATATTGGAGATAATTATGACTTCACCAGACCATACTGATCAAAAGCCAGTTTTAACGTCCTCTGCGCATTCATCAGATAAAAAACTGAATAAACTTCTCAATGTAGTTCTTAATGAGGTCAGCCTGTATGCTGAAGATCAGATAAAACATATTCGGCAAAATGCCAAAATCGGCCAGGCACTGTCTGCTGAAAAAGATATTAACAAACTGCTGGATATGATCATCACAGAAGCCAAGGAACTTATCAATGCGGATGCCGGCACATTGTACATTTTAAGTAATGACGCAAAACGTCTTCAATTTAAAATTTTGCATAACGATACCCTGGGAGAGAAAATAGGCAGAACAGGTGGAAATGAAATAACGCTGCCTGATGTACCGATATATTTTGAAAATGGTGAGCCGAATAATTCCAATGTTTCATCATATGTTGCCCTGACCGGTAAAACGGTAAATATCTCTGATGTTTATGAATCAGGAGATTTTGATTTCACCGGTCCCCGTCAATATGACGCTGCTACCGGATATCGATCCGTATCAATGCTTGTCATCCCTTTGAGAAACCATGAAAATAATATTATTGGCGTAGTGCAGCTTCTCAATGCAAAAGATAGTGAAACCGGCAACGTCATACCATTTCCGAATGATTATGTGGACCTTATCGCCTCCCTTGCTTCACAGGCAGCTGTTGCACTTACAAATGCGCAGTTGATTGAAGACCTGAAAAATTTATTCTATTCCTTTATCAGGAGCATTGCGACTGTAATTGATGAAAAATCACCGTATACAGCGGGGCATATTAAACGGGTGGTTGATTTAACCATGTTAATTGCTGAAGGTATTAATGAAACAGATGAAGGTGTATTCAAAAATGTATATTTCAATAAAGACGAACTTGAAGAAATTCTTATAGCATCATGGATGCATGATGTGGGAAAAATTATAACACCTGAACATGTTATCAATAAAGGCACTAAACTTGAAACCATAACCGACCGCATCGAACATGTTAAATCACGATTTCAATTAATTTCCAAATTAACTGAAAATGAATATCTGCAAAAAAAACTGCTGATTTTTGAAAATAGTTTAAATAATGAAAAAAAATTAATGCAGCTTGAAAGAGATATGGAAGAAAAACTGAAAATATTAAATGATGATCTTCAATTTATTATTAATTGTAACAACCCCTTTGGTTTTATGAGTGACGACGACATTTCACACTTAAAAGAAATTGCAGTGAAATCGTATTCGTTTAATGATGAAGATCATCCCTATTTAACAGACGATGAGCTAAAAAATTTAAGTATAGTAAAAGGTACACTGACTGATAATGAGAGACAGATAATTGAAAACCATGCACTAATGACAATAAAGATTACTGAAAAACTGCCGTTTCCAAAGGCATTATCAAATGTTCCGGAATATGCCGGCGGACATCATGAAAAACTTGACGGCACAGGATATCCAAAGAAAAAGTCCGGTGATGCACTACCGCTTCAAACAAGAATTATGGCTATAGCTGACATTTTTGAAGCACTTACAGCCAGAGACAGGCCCTACAAAAAACCCATGCCGCTTTCACAGGCCCTGGTGATACTGGAGAAAATGAAGTCGGATAACCATATTGACCCTGATATTTATGACTTTTTTGTTGAAAAAAAACTTTACCGGAAATATGCGGAAAAGGAATTGGCCCCGGAGCAATTGAACTGATTACCCTACCCGTATCCCTTTCACCGGATCAAGCCTGGAGGCATAGTAGGCCGGATAAAGGGTAGCCATAAAACAAATCAACATGGAGGCAACAGTAATCATTAACACATCCAGTGCCTCCACTTTTACAGGAAGGGTTGTGGCAAACAGATAGACATCCGCTGGAAGTTCAATAAATTGATAGCGCTTGAGCAGCGTACACAGGGAAAAACCACCAAACAACCCTGTTGCGGTGCCAATAGCGCCAATAATTGTTCCTTTAAAAACAAAAATTTTTCGTATGCTCTTATTCGTGACGCCCATGGTCTTGAGTATGGCAATATCCTTTGTTTTTCCCATCACCATCATTATCAATGCGCTGGCAACGTTGAAGGCGGCCACCAGGATGATCAGTATTAAAATAATAAACATCACCGTTTTCTGAAGCTTGAGCATGGAAAACAGATTTTTATTCATATACACCCAGCTTCTGGCCCAGTAAGGATAACCAAGAATATCCCCAAGCCTGTCTGCTATCTCATCCGCTTTGTAAATATCATCCACCCAGACTTCAATCCCGGAAGCCGCATCACCCATTTTCAGGATATCCTGAGCATTCTTTATGTGCAGGTATGCCATGGACGAATCATATTCATGCAGGCCGGTCTCGTAAATTCCTGTTACTTTAAAAGGCCGCATTTCCGGAAGATGCGTTATGATTGAACTCATTTTCCGGAAGGATGTGAGATATACCACGTCTCCTTCATCACCCCCTATTTTTTCTGCCAGGCCTTTCCCTAAAAATATTCCGGGCAAGCGTGTTTCCGGGCTTCCAGAATCATGAGAGATGTATTTATTCTGAAGGGAAATATTATCAACACACGAAATGTTTCTTTCGGTTGTTTCAATCGGGATACCCCGTATGGCCGCACCGGTCACGCCCTTTTTTCCGCGAAGCATCACCTGTGAATAGATAAACGGTTCAGCTGTTTTGACTCCTTTGATGTGTTTCAGCTGTTCAATCACCCGGGAATAATCAGACAGAGCACCGCCGTGACGCATCAGCCACACATGGGGTTCAACCCCTAGAAGACGTGATTTCAGGTCAGAATCAAACCCTGACATAACGGCAATAACAACTATGAGTACCATTACGCCCACGGCAACTCCGGCTGTAGACAACATGGTAATGAGCGAAATAAAGCCCTTTTTCTTCCTGGCTTTGAGGAACCGGTAACTTATGAACAATTCTAAAGACATATTGGGTGATCACCATTTATGAAACCATCAAGGTTGTTGTTTCGTTACACTTGATATGATAAAACATATCCTTAACATTTTTTCAATTTTTTTTAACCGGTCCGTCTTATTAATAACTTTCATAAAAAGAGTCAAAACCATGATAATTACAGAATTCATCAAAGGCATCCTGATTTATTTCAAGGCAAATCGTGTTATCTTCAAACATAAGCTGTGGCCGTACCTGCTTATCCCGGGCATAATGAGTTTCTGTTATGTTTTATTTCTCGTCATTCTCGGATCAATTTATTTTACGGATGTATCCGGGTACATCAACGAGTACTGGATTCCCAACTTTCTAAAAGGCGATGCCATGGTCATCATTGTAGCCGTCCTTTTGTGGATACTGATAGTATTAATCGGGTATATTACATACCAGCAGGTTGTTCTGATTCTTCTTTCACCGTTGCTGGGATATATTTCAGAAAGGGTTGAATGTCTTGTTTGCAATACTCCCCCGCCGGATTTTAATTTTCAAAACCTGTTTAAAGATATTGCCAGAAGCCTTATCATCAATGTGAAAAATCTGGGTTTAATGCTGGCTTTTACTTTTTCCGCATGGACTCTTTCCATCATTCCGGCAATAGGTATTATTGTTTCAACCAGCTTGATACTCCTTATTCAATCCTATTATGGCGGATTCGGCCTGGTTGATTTTACACTGGAAAGGAAGCGATTTTCAGTAAAAGAGAGCTTTAAATTCATGCGCGGCAACCGGGGTATGGCAACCGGTGTGGGAATGGGATTCATACTGCTTTTGATGGTTCCCCTGGCAGGCTGGATGGCGGCCCCGGGATATGGCACTGTTGCGGCAACACTGGCTGCCCTGGACAAGATAAATGTTGACATGCCCGGGGCATGATGTACTGATGACGTTTCAATATCCAGGCATTTTGAAGGCAACAGGAAGATGGAACCGTATTGTTTTGACAGTCCCGACATTACCGTAACCCTCAACAAACACGGAGTTGGGCAATACCAGAAAGCAAGTTATCCTGTCCGATATGGCCGATATTCTGAAATAAAGACACCGGATCATATATTTCAATTCAACCTGAACGGTGAAATCAAATATTTAAAAGGGCTCGACAAAAACTGGCCCCATCCCAATGAATGGCTGAAGCGAACGGTTGCCGATGACTGGGTATTTTATTCATCCGGCGGGTATAACGGCATATACAGTTTTATCGGTGAATATTACCTCCCCTATTTTTCATATTCAGGCAGCCCTGTTTTCCGTGACACCCCTTTTGAGAACAGATCCGTCACATCATCTGTACAACACTTCAATGAACTGCCGGGATTCATTCAGTCCCTGCCGCTGGAAAACTATCCGGCGCCCGTGAAAAAATTCCTGAATCGTGTATTAAAAAATGACGCAACCCGATTAAAGTTAAATTCCATAAAATTCCACAAAATACTTCAGGGGAATATCACTGTACTCCCCCCTGATTCCCGGCATGTGGACTATGAAGTTATCCCGGTTCTCATATCTGACGGATGCCTGTATAATTGCGGTTTCTGCCGTGTCAAGACAGGGCAGGATTTCACCCTCAGGAGCAGGGATAACATCGATCAGCAGATAAAACAGCTCAAACAATTTTATTCCCGGGATCTCAACAACTATAATTCCGTATT
>JAUXDD010000082.1 GCA_030618465.1 Desulfobacteraceae bacterium | reverse complement strand
AAAAAATTATTCAAATCCTTAAATATCCAATCAAGGTTAACAGAGCCCTTATTAAAAACCAACACAGCTGATTCCGCCTACCGGATTACATGGATAACCGATCATCTGGCTGTGGGTTATGCCCCCACATCATATGTTGAACTTGACGCGATCAGGGGACACGGCATTGATGCGATTATCAACCTGTGTGCCGAATTTTGTGATTTGCATGAAATAGAGAAAAAATCCGGCTTTGAGGTTTATTATTTCCCCATTCCGGACGAGCATGCCCCTGATATGTATGAGATGGAAAATGCCCTTGCCTGGCTGGATGAGGCCATCTACCTGGGTAAAAAAACGCTGGTCCACTGTTGTCACGGAATCGGAAGGACCGGAACATTTGTCTCGTCATACTTTCTTAGAAGAGGAATGAGTTTAAAATTATCGTCCAAAACATTACAGCATTCACGGGCAATGCCGACCAATTACAACCAGTGGAAACTGTTGAAACAATACGGCCAAAAAACAGGCACATTAAAAATAAGGGAGCCCTCTCTTGAAAACAGACAGGCCGTTGATTTAAGCTCTTATTTTGCCGATTATGAGGCATTGGTCCGAAAAATAGAAGAAGAAATCAAAAGCATTGAAGAAACTGTTGAGAAGAGTGTCCGCTGTGGACGCGAAACACTAGATTGCTGCTTTGAATATTTTGACCTGCAGTTAATTGAAGTCATTTATTTAATCAACAAAACCAATAAGACACTGATGAGTGAAACACGGATGGAAGTAATCGCGGAAGCGGTTAAAATATCAAAAAAAGTAAAAGATCTCTGTCGCCCTTTATGTAAAAATAACGACCGCTCAGTTAAAGACGCCTTTATTAATTCGTATCGCAAAAAAAACATCTTGTGCCCGGCAAACAGAGATTCAAAGTGCATCCTGTATCCCTACCGACCGATCAGATGCCGGTTGTATGGGGTTTCTGGAGATTTAATCAATCGTCATTTAATTAATGACATGCTTTTCAGTCTTTCCAGCAATGTATTCTTTGCATTTTCCGGTTTTTTCCTTGAAAATGGAGCGTTGTCATTTTCTGTGGCGGAAACCGTTTCCGGAAAATTTATACAGGAATACTTCCATTTTTTGAACAGTGCAAAACAGTAGTATCCGGTTTATTCTAACCAGTGCCTGAACGAAAACGCCTAATTTTCCCAATTTCTGCATCAGATAAAAATTTTAATTCTCAAAATACTTTATAACTATTTTGAGAATTGTGAGATTGATTAATGGCCAGTATAAATAATGATTTGAACTGCATTTTTCGAGTATGGGTTAATTGTTCTTAGACTAATATAACTGAGGTGTCCCCCTATTGTTTTTTTTGACATTTTGACAATTTTTTTAAATAGATGTAGAATTAACCATTACTCGGAAACAATTATCTTTTTTTTATAGTCATATGAGGCCACAGACGACAAAACTGCTCAAACTGGATGAGGGAAAATTGTATGCCAACAGCTAAAGATGTCATGACAAAGCAATTAACTACGGTTATGGAAGAAACGGTAATGCAGCATGTAATAAAGCTCCTTGTGGATCACAATATCACGGGCATCCCTGTCGTCAATGAAGACATGGAACTAAAGGGAATTATTACAGAAAAAGACGTTTTGAAAATGTTGATGGACAGGGCATCCTCACAGACAACCGTGAAGAGTATCATGACAACAGATGTGGTGAGTTTTGACGAAAGCGATAACCTGATGGAAATATTCAAAGCATTTGTAGATAACAGCTTCAGAAGGGTGCCAATCCTGTCGGATGGACGGCTTGCTGGCATTATCAGTAGAAAAGATATTATCAAGTATATTTTTGAAAAATCCGGCAGGTCAAATTCGTAATCTAGAATGCCCGGATAAATTCAATACCATTCCTCTCTGACCCGGCAAAGAATTTTACGACCCGGTGAAAGTTCGGTTTTATAATGCATCCCGGGCCTGCTCAAGCCATTTTATTATTTTGTTTTTCCGTGGCACCTTCCCTTTACACATGACCTTCCCGTTAATAATCAGAGCCGGTGTCCCCATCACACCGTATCCGGCGATTTCTTTGAGGTCCCTCACATGCTCAAGGTCAGCGGAAAGATTTATTTCTGTCAGGATATCCATCATATCCTTTTCAAGGCGATCACATTGCGGGCAGCCGGCACCAAGGATTTTGATCTCCATGCCTTCTGATTTTTCCTCCTGAAAAGGCTGGCCGAGAAACTTTCTGAATTCACAGGTGAAAGCGCGTCCATACTTATCCTTTACTTTTTCCGGGATATAGTTGTTTATGGAAAGCCGTTGTACCAGCTCCTCCGATACAATATCGTCAGATTTGTTTTCAAATAATGCCGCCATTTCGTCAAAAACAGTTTTCAGTCCGATAAAACCGATTTTATGGCTGCCTATCTTTATCTGTGTCACTTCAGACTTTGTCATGGGTTTACCTGTCATCAAAATCATGTAATTATTTTATACCTTTGTGCTGAATTAATGACCGGTACTACCCGGCAATTCATTTTTTAAAAGCGCAAGAACATGATCGGCCATTTGTCTTCGCATCCGCTTTTTTGTAACAGCATACGCATCCAGGTTCAGGTTAAGAAGATCACCGACTGACGATTTTACATGGGCAATTAAATCATCACCTTCATCCACCAGCCCGTCTAAAATATCCCGTTCAAGCGCTTCTTTCGGAGAATAAACATGTGCGTGCAGAATCGCTTCGGTTATCCACCGGGATGGAACGGCAGATTCAGATATCAAAAGCATCCAGCTTGGAACCGGCATGCCGATGGCAACTTCATTCATTTGAATCTTATAAAGACCGCTGGTTGAATAAATACGGTCACATGCAAAGGCAAGAATAGCGCCACCCGCAATCACATGCCCGCTGCATGCCGCTATGGTTGGAACAGGAAATAAAAAAATTCTGAGCATGGTTTTTGTAAAGGTCTCAATAAACAGATCAAGTTCTACTGTAGAAATCGTGGGCATCATTTTAAGATCAAGCCCCCCTGAAAAAAAACCCGGGCGACCGGTTATAATCAGAATTTTTGCATCGTCATTTTCAACCTGATCAAGAGCATTTCCCATTTCTTCAAAAAAAACGAAATCCATGGCATTTGCCTTTCCGTCATCCATAGTTATAACTGCAATCTGATCATCTAATGTATACTTAATTTTCATAGATGTCTCTCCTTGTAAATCAGGCAAGCACCATCTGCTCCGGCTCCACAACTTCCACCCGATCCACATTCTGAAAACCACGCGGCAGTTTTCTACCTCGTCGCCCCCGCTCACCCACATATTCGGCAATCGTTCCCGGTTTCAGGGTAAGACTCCGTTTGCCGGCATGAATGACGAGGTTACTGCCGATAGGCAGAACAATGATGTCTGATATAAATTCCTCCCTGGACATTGATTGTGATGACGGAATATTCATTATTTTATTTCCCTTTCCCCGTGAAAGCCGGGGAAGGTTTTTAATGGGGAAAATCAGCATACGCCCCTCATTGCTGACAGCTGCAATAAAATCAGTATCAAGTTTATTTACCCGGACAGGAGGCAACGGTAAGGCATTGGCCGGCAGGTTTAAAATCAATTTCCCGTTTCTGTTTTTGCTGAACAATTCAGAAAGTTTTCCAACAAACCCGTATCCTGCATCACTGGCAAAAAGCAGCGGCTGCTCCGGATTGTCCATAAGAACAGAAACGACCTTTGCCCCCGGAGCCAGGTTCAGGCGACCGGATAATGGCTCGCCATGGCCCCTTGCAGAAGGAAGATCATGGGCAGGCAGGGAATAGCTTCGACCGGTTGAATCGAGAAATACTGCAAGCTGATTGCTTCTTCCCCTGGCAATTGTTTGCAGCTTATCACCTGATTTAAAAATGAGTTTGGATGTATCAATGTCATGTCCCTTTGCTGATCGAACCCAGCCTTTTTGTGATAAAATCACAGTTACAGGTTCTATCGGAATAATGTCTGCCTGTGATAATGCCTGTGCTTCCATGCGTTCAACAATGGCAGACCGTCTATCATCACCATGTTTCTCAGCATCCGAGGCAATTTCTTTTTTGATAAGCGTTTTTAAACGCCTGGAAGAATTCAGTGTTTTTTCCAAAAAATCCCGCTCTTTTGAAAGTTCTTCCTGCTCACCCCGAATTTTCATCTCCTCAAGCTTTGCCAGATGCCTCAATTTTAGCTCAAGAATGGCTTCTGCCTGTTGATCTGTCAGTTTAAAACGCTTCATCAGGACCGGCTTGGGATTCTCTTCTTTACGAATTATTTTTATGACTTCATCAATATTAAGGTACACAATAAGCAGACCATCAAGTCTATGGAGTCTGCTGACAACCTTTTCCAGGCGATGTTCCATACGCCTGGTGACGATATTTTTTCGGTATTCAAGCCACTCGTTAAGAAAAGTTACAAGGTTTTTTACCTGGGGTCGGCCGTTTAAGCCGATCACATTCATGTTCACTCTGTAGGTGCGTTCAAGATCGGTTGTTGCAAACAAATGGGCCATTAATGATTCCCTGTCAACGCGATTCGACCGGGGTACGATTACTATGCGTGTGGGCTCTTCATGATCGGATTCATCACGCAGATCGCCAACCATGGGCAGCTTCTTTTTCTGCATCTGCATTGCAATCTGTTCCAGTATCTTCGATCCGCAAACCTGGTACGGAAGGGCGGTTATGATGATATCACCGTTCTCATGGTAATATACTGCCCGCATCCGAAGGCTGCCGGTTCCGTTACGATACATTTCAATGATATCATTTTGCGGTGTAATAATTTCAGCAAATGTAGGAAAATCAGGGCCCTGTATATGTTTACAAAGGTCTTCAAGCGTTGCCTTTGGATTATCCAACAAATGGATGCAGGCATTGGCAACTTCACGAAGATTATGGGAAGGAATGTCTGTAGCCATCCCCACAGCAATTCCTGATGCACCGTTTAACAGAACATTCGGCAGGCGGGCAGGCAATACGGACGGCTCCTCAAGTGTACCGTCAAAATTCGGTGCCCAGTCAACCGCCCCCTGACCGATTTCGGACAATACGGTTTCCGCATAAGGGGAAAGTCTGGCTTCCGTATATCGCATGGCGGCAAAGGACTTGGGATCATCCGGCGCCCCCCAGTTTCCCTGCCCGTCTACAAATGGATATCGAAAGGAAAACGGCTGTGCCATTAACACCATGGCTTCATAACATGCGGAATCACCATGGGGATGAAATTTACCAAGCACATCACCAACTGTCCTGGCTGATTTTTTATGTTTTGAACCTGCTTTCAAACCGATCTCCGACATGGCATAGATAATCCGCCTTTGCACGGGCTTTAAACCGTCACCAATATGCGGCAGCGCCCGGTCCAAAATAACATACATGGAATATTCCAGATAGGCTCTTTCTGTAAAAACCTCCAGAGGCTGATTTTCTTCCACTTCAAGACTAACAGGCGTGGATTCACTCATAATAAGGTAAACTCTCCTTTTTGGTTTTTAGAAAAATATGCTTTTACGACAACTCAGGGCCATGGGAAAAATAAATCACACACATTTACATCCCGACTTCAGACCATCCTTGCACAGCCCTCAATTTGTTCCATCCCGGTCTGTTTGAGATGACTGTTGCTCCATATTCTCCCCCTTCAACTCCAGCCATTTCCTTCTGTCTGACGCTCGTTTCTTGGAAAGAAGCATGTCCATTACGCCAAAGGCTTTATCCCCTGAATCAACAGTTAACCGGACAAGCCGACGGGTGTCAACTGCCATGGTCGTCTCCCTGAGTTGCAGGGGATTCATTTCTCCCAACCCCTTGAAGCGCTGTACATTAATTTTACCTTTTTTCTTTTCCGTTTCAATACGGCTGATGATTCCCTGCTTTTCCGATTCATCCAGCGCATAAAAGACCTCTCTGCCCACATCAATTCTGTATAACGGCGGCATGGCAACATAAACATGCCCGGCTTCCACAAGTGGAAAGAAATGACGCAGAAAAAGCGCACAAATCAGTGTAGCAATATGGAGCCCGTCCGAATCTGCGTCTGCCAGTATACAAATTTTTCCGTAACGAAGACCGTTCATATTTTCTGATACTGGATCAACCCCTATGGCAACGGATATGTCATGAATCTCCTTAGAACCCAGAATCATCCCGGTATCCACCTCCCAGGTATTGAGGATCTTTCCCCGGAGAGGTAAAATTGCCTGAAACTGCCGGTCCCGTGCCTGTTTGGCCGAACCGCCGGCAGAATCCCCCTCCACCAGGAACAATTCACTTCGAAGGGGATCCTCACTAACACAGTCCGCCAGTTTTCCCGGCAATGCAGGTCCGCTGCTGATTTTTTTTCTTAATATTTTTTTTCCTGCCCGTAATCGCTTTTGAGCATTGTTAATGGAAAATTCTGCCAGTCTTTCCCCAACATCCGTATGCTGATTTAACCAGAGACTGAATGAGTCCTTGACAACGCCGGATACAAACGCCGCACTTTGCCGTGAAGAAAGCCGTTCTTTTGTCTGGCCGGAAAACTGGGGATCCTGCAATTTTACAGACAATACATAACTGCAGTCCTCCCATATATCTTCAGGAGCCAGCTTTACCCCCCGTGGAATCATTTTTCGGAATTCACAGAATTCGCGAATGGAAGAAAGCAGTCCGCTCCGGAAACCATTCAAATGGGTCCCCCCCTGTGTTGTGGGGATGAGATTTACATAGCTTTCCGTTACCGTCTCTCCGCCCTCAGGCAACCAGGTAACCGCCCAGTTTGCGGTTTCCTCTTTCCCCTCAAAATCACCCACAAACGGTTCATCCGGCATTAGTTCGAAGTCCTGCAGACAGTCTTTAAGATAGTCTTTTAATCCGTCTTCAAAATACCACTCATCTGACTCTTCTGTTTTTTCATTGTAAAACCGCACCGTTAATCCCGGGCAGAGTACGGCTTTTGCCCGCAATGAATGCTTAAGCCTGGGGACAGAAAAATTCGAAGAATCAAAATAGGAAGGATCAGGCCAGAAATGGATGGATGAGCCTGTATTTTTTTTACCCACATTACCGACAACATCGAGTTCCTGTGATTTTACACCGTCAGCAAAATGTATGCGGTATATTTCCCCACCACGCTTTATCATCACTTCCAGCCGGGTAGAAAGTGCATTGACCACCGAAACTCCCACACCATGCAACCCGCCGGAAAACCGGTAATTTTTATTAGAAAACTTTGCCCCGGCATGAAGTTTTGTCATAATAACCTCAACACCTGTGAGTCCCTCCTCAGGATGGATATCAACCGGCATGCCGCGACCATTGTCACTGACTTCAAGCGAATTGTCCTTATACAACTTCACATCAATCTGATCTGCAAAACCGGCTATAGCTTCATCCACGCTGTTATCAATCACTTCCTGCCCCAGGTGATTCGGCCGTGTTGTATCGGTAAACATTCCAGGCCTTCTTTTTACCGGATCAAGGCCGTTTAAAACTTCAATCGATTCTGCTGTATAGGTGTTTACTGTTGCCATTATTCAATTATGCCTCTATTTTAACTTTCTTTTTCCAGTGACCAGCAATGAGATTTAAGAAAACAACTCATCTCCAGACGGAACAAACCATTCAACCAGTTAGTGTCCATCCAGTTAATTGAACGGTATAATAACGACTTTTACTTTTTTTTCAAATTTATTTTTCCAGTTCTTAAAAACTCTTTTGATCCTTTCTGTTAAAAATTTCAACTCATATTTGGTTTCCCTTGATTTTATTGATTTTTTTTAATAAAAAAGAATTCATGGGATATGTATTTAATTTTCATGATGCCATTGCATATGAAAAATGGTTCAACAAAAAACGCAACGTGCATAAAGCGAGCCTTGAAACCCGGCTTATGCTGCATATGTTAAAACCCCTGCGCAACGAAACCCTTCTCGATATTGGGTGTGGAACGGGTGTATCCATTCTTCCACTGCTTAAAGAAGGCATCCAGGTCACCGGCCTTGACCCGTCTCCATACATGCTTGATATAGCATATAAAAACATAAAAAACCGCGCGGACCTGTATCGGGGTTTTGCTGAAGATCTTCCTTTTGAAGACAACTCCTTTAACCATGCATCTCTTTTCACCACCCTGGAATTTGTTGATGATCCGGAAAAAGCCATTGAGGAGGCCTGCAGGATTGCAAAAGACAGGCTTTTTATCGGTGTACTGAACAGTTATGCACTCAAGGGAATTCAACGCCGGGTCAAGGGTATATTCAATGAAAGCCTGTATAATAAAGCCCGATTCTTCAACATATGGGAATTAAAACAAATGATACGGAAAACTCTGGGAGATGTCCCGGTGACCTGGAGAACCGTTTGCCATCTTCCTGTCGGTCAGGGCAAATTAGCCGGTAAGATTGAGGATTCCAGCCTGGTCCAGAGATTTCCCTTCGGTGCATTTGCCGGTATGGTGGTCACACTGGTCCCGCGTTTTAAAACCCGACCACTCATCTTGAAATACCAGAAAAAACCATCCGGTGAGACAGCAACAGGCTTTGCCGGAAGTATAAGAATAACCGAAAGCAAAAAAATAAATGGATAAACAGTAACAGGAGGTCCTGTTCATGGAAGCTTTTCTCTATGATACCCTTGATGGCAGTAAAGTGAAGTGTAATCTCTGCAATCACCGTTGTGTAATAAATGAAGGCAAAAGAGGAAAATGTAATGTCCGGGAAAACCGTAGTGGGAAACTGGAAACCCTGGTATATGGGAAACTTATTGCCAGGCATATTGATCCCATTGAAAAAAAGCCGATTTTCCATCTGGCTCCGGGAAGTCTTTCATACTCAATTGCAACGGTCGGTTGTAACTTCAAGTGCCGATTCTGTCAGAACGCGGACATTGCCCAGTTATTATCCAGACAACTGCCTTTAGACACAAATGGTATGATCCAGGGTACGTTCTTTACACCGGAAGAAATTGTAAATGATGCAAAAAACAATAACTGCAAAACCATTGCCTATACATATACCGAACCCACTGTTTACTTTGAATTTGCTTATGAAACCGCAAAACGTGCCCATGAAAAAGGTATTAAAAATGTTTTTGTAACCAATGGGTATATGACGGCTGAGGCCATTGAAATGATTTCTCCCTGGCTTGATGCGGCAAATGTTGACCTGAAGGCATATACAGACAAATTCTACAGGGAACTCTGCGGTGCCAGGCTGGAGCATGTGAAGGAAACATTGAAACTGATGAAATCCCGTGGAATTTTTGTTGAAGTGACAACACTTCTCATTCCGGGCTTAAATGATGATAAAACCGAGATAGAAAATATGGCTTCATTTCTGGTTAATAACCTGGGTGCCGGGACGCCCTGGCATATAAGCCGGTTTCATCCTACATTTGAACTCACAGACCGCCCGGGCACACCGCTTGAAACCCTTGTCATGGCGAGAGAAATCGGAATAAAGGCGGGGCTGAGATATGTGTATACCGGAAATGTACCGGGTGAAAAAAGTGAGAATACATTCTGCTACAACTGCAACAAAATTCTTATTGAACGACGGGGGTTTAATATGAGTAAAAATGTAATAAAAAACAGTAAATGTCCCTATTGTGATGCAAAAATTGATGGTATTGAACTGGTTTCAAAATAACACTATGATAAACTGGGTACTCACCTGTTGTCAGTTTTGATCAGATTCTACTTTAATCTCACCCGGACAGAATTCGCATGGGCTCCCAGCCCCTCGATTTCAGCCAGCCGTATCACATCCCCGGCTTCTTTCCTGAACGCATCGTAAGAATAACTGATAAGGCTTGTCTTTTTAATGAAGTGATCCACCGACAGGGCTGAAGCAAATCGTGCTGTACCGGCTGTGGGAAGCACGTGATTGGGCCCGGCAATATAATCCCCCACAGATTCCGGTGTATATTTACCTAAAAATACGGCTCCTGCATTACGAATCCGGCCCACATATTCAAAAGGATCTTTTATCTGCATCTCAAGATGTTCCGGGGCAATTAGATTTGCAAGCTCCAGTGCATCGGCCATATCAGGAACAACCAGGATCGCACCGTACTTTTCAAGGGATTTTTCAGCTATATCTTTTCTTGAAAGATTGTTCAGCTGAATCTCTATGGCCACTGCCACTGCTGTTGCTGTTGCTTTTGAAGTGGTAACCAGTATAGCGGAAGCCAGAGGATCATGTTCTGCCTGCGACAACAGGTCGGCAGCAATATATTCCGGTTCGGCAGTACTGTCTGCAATTACAAGAATCTCACTTGGGCCGGCTATCATGTCTATCCCCACAGTACCCGCAACGATCTTTTTGGCAAGGGTTACGTAAATATTTCCCGGCCCGACAATCACATCGACTTTTTTAATCGTTTCAGTCCCATAAGCCAGAGCCGCAATAGACCATGCACTGCCGGCCTTGTAAACGGCATCCACGCCAACTTTTTTTGCCGCAACAAGAATGTGTGGATTTATGGTTCCTTTTTTTGTCGGCGGTGTGACTACTGAAATATTTTTCACACCGGCTATCTTTGCAGGAATGGCCCCCATCAACACAGATGACACAAGGGGTGTTTTGCCCCCCTGTGCACCGGGCACATAAACGCCCGCCGCATCGACAGGATTCACCATCTGCCCCAGGAAAACGCCCTCCCTGTCGGTATTTATCCAGGAATTTGCCAACTGCTGTTGATGAAACGATTCAATCTGTGAAGCTGCCCGATTTAATGACCTGACAAAATTCCTGTCTACTTTTTTAGAAGCTGCATCAAATTCTTTTTTTGTTACCTTCATTGATTCTACGCTAAGATTCGGAGAATCAAAACGATTTGTATATTTCATCAGAGCCGTGTCACCGTTTTTTTTCACATCCTCAAGAATACGCTCCACTTTCTGATACTCTTTTTTTGTAAAACCAAGACTGCGATTAATAATGGACTCAACCCTGGCTTCTGCCCTTTTTGAAGGATAATTAAAAATTTTCATTTCGATAAATTCCCGGTCATGTTTGTAAAATGATACGTGTAAATATTTCACGAAATAATACATGCCATTTTTTATGCATCACTTAGAATACTTGAGACGCATTTGTCAATACTTCATACTTCAGTAATCTAAAAAATTCATTGACATATCTCAATCTTTATATATTAATAACCGGTTCAATATTAAGGAATCGGAGGAAACATATGACTGAAAACAGAATCTATAATTTTAATGCCGGGCCTGCCGCCCTTCCTCTCAGCGTTCTTGAAGAAATTCAGGAATCATTTCTCAATTATAAGGGATGCGGCATGTCAGTCACGGAAATCAGCCACCGGTCCAAATGGTTTGATGACATCATTAATGATGCCGTCTCCCGGACCAAACGGCTTTTAAAACTTGACGATACCTACCACGTACTTTTTGTCCAGGGCGGTGCAAGCACACAGTTCGCACTGATTCCAATGAATTTTCTCCATGATGGAAAGTCTGCCGACTATGTCAACACCGGCACGTGGTCGACAAAAGCAATTAAAGAAGCAGAAATACAGGGAAAATCCTTTAATGTGGCGGCTTCATCTAAAGACAGAAATTTTTGCTATATTCCAAAAAATATCCGGTTTAACAATGACGCTGTCTATGCCCACATTACATCAAACAATACCATCAAAGGAACCCAGTGGGCATCTTTTCCCGATACAGGCAGTGTGCCCATCATTGCCGACATGTCTTCCGATATTATGAGCAGACCCTTTGAAATAGAAAAATTTGGTCTCATCTATGCCGGTGCACAGAAAAATATCGGCCCGGCGGGTGTGTGCATGGTCATCATCAGGGATGATATGTTGGAACTGATTCCGGACAATCTCCCGTCCATGTTCGCATACACAACGTATTCTGCTAAAAATTCCATGTATAACACACCGCCCTGTTTTGCAATTTACACGATCCAGCTTGTAATGAAATGGCTGGAGGAAACCATCGGCGGCCTTGATAAGATGGAAGAAATCAATAAAAAGAAGGGTGAACTTTTATACAATGTATTTGATTCAGGCGATTTTTACAATGGAACGACTGACGTTGACAGCCGCTCTCTGATGAATGTCACCTTCCGTCTTCCCAGTGAAGACCTGGAGAAAAAATTTATTGAAAAAGCTACGGATAATGGGTTTGGCGGTTTGAAGGGGCATCGCTCTGTTGGCGGTTGCCGCGCCTCTATCTATAATGCCACATCTATTGAAGCAATTGAAGCCCTTATTGATTTTATGAAGACCTTTGAGAAACAAAACGGATAACCCCAATATTCTGTCAGCCAGTTGGCCAGTTATCCGGTTGGCCTGTAAAAAAGTAACAATAACACTATTTAGTGTCCATCCAGAAATGAGATAGTTTGTTCAATTTCAAGGAAGGCGAAAATTTTAACCGGAGTAATATATTTAATATTTCGAGGATTAAAATTTGAGCCTGACGCAGAAATTG
>JAUXDD010000183.1 GCA_030618465.1 Desulfobacteraceae bacterium | reverse complement strand
AACAAACTATCTCATTTCTGGATGGACACCAGTTAACATTATACTCAGAATTTATTCAATTTTATCCAGAAGTTTTCTTTTTTTATCAGAATGTTCCTGTTCGGTGATGAGCCCTGAGTTGAAGAGCTCCTTTAAGAATTCCAGGTCTTTTTTGATTTTCTCCATCTGATTATCATTTTTTGCATCTGGTTGTACAGTCACCTGTTGCAACTCAGTTCCCTCTGTCACAGGGGCATCTTTTAATACGGTTTTTGACGGTGGCCCTTCTTGTGGGGTTTGGGTTTGTTTCCAGACATTAAATGTTTCCTGGAATTTGTCGAGACTCACTACGATCCACATGGGACTGGCGGTGCCATCCTCAAATACGTGATGCCTGGCGTACGGCAACAAGGGGATGAGGGGCGTTTTTGAGGTTTTGATGTTCAGTGGGTCGTTTGTGGATAGATCGTCAAATTCGCCATTCATGTCACTATATTTCAACGCTAAATTGATAAGATTGAAAGCAATGTTTAAACGGCCTTCCGGATCGATGAAAATCACGCCGTCGGTTTTTCGTTTTGTCTTGAAAATAATCTTCCGTGCCCTGTTTAAAGAAATAAATCGGATACGCTGGTTTGGCGTTGCTATGGATAACGCGTCCACCAGTGCGGGGACAAGACGGGTCACTTCTTTATCCTGAAATACCGGTGACTTTTTCCGCTCTCTGGCCATTCTGTCACCATCCAGATAAATCAGTTCTTTTAAAAGTAACTTTATTTTTGCAGGATCTATTTCATACGGCTGGTTGAATTTCTTTTCCACAATAAGATTATTTTCAAGCTGGTGCTCCAGGCTGACTTTGAGATATTTTTGCTCTAATACAGGATCATTGACCCAGCGAGTTGTGCTGCATGCTGAAAAAAATGCCGGCACGATAAATAATAGAACCACAAAGCGCTTCATTCGAGTATGTCCTCCAGGGTAAAAAAATAAAATGTAAAATGTATAATAGATTACGCGCGAGTATTGTCCATAATTGTTTGTATGTCAAGTTTACCGGTGCTGGCTGGCGTAAACATGTCTTCACAGAATTTGTGTTTAAAAGAGGTGGTTAAAAAATATATTTGGCATTACGCTGATTGGTGTTGTACTATTTAGCGTAATGCTAATTGTGGGAAACAACATCCTACGGTCGTGATATAATTCAATGCAGGGGAATAAAGAAAATGATGTCATTTGAAACACCGCCGTTTCGTCCGCCCAGTGAGGCCCGTTCGCTTCTGGTACGGGCCACACGCAACTGTTCCTGGAATCGCTGTGCATTTTGTTACGGGGTTCACTGGAACAGGAATAAACTTGAAATTCGTTCTGTCACAGACATTAAGCAGGATATTCTGGCCATGCAGTCGTGTACAAAGGAGATCATGGAATGGGCAGAAGAAAAACATTGCACGGATCGAATTGAACAGGTGGCGGCTGCCAATGGAATCTGGTGGCTTACCCGTGGCAATGTAAAGAACGCTTTTATTGGTGACCTGGATGCCCTGATTATGAAAACCGGAGATATGGTTGACGTATTGATTTTTATTCGTGAAAATTTTCCAACCATAGAGCGGATAACATGTTATGCCCGGGCTAAAACCATCTTGATAAAGACTCCTGAAGAACTCGAAAAATTGCATCAGGCAGGACTTTCAAGACTTCATGTGGGCCTTGAAACCGGGGATGAAAAACTTTTGAAATTTATTAATAAAGGAGTGACACCAGAAGAAATCATTGAAGCCGGGATTCGTGTGAAGAACGCCGGCATTACGCTTTCGGAGTTTGTGATTCTCGGGCTCGGGGGACAGGAAAGATGGCGGGAGCATGCAAAGGCAACAGCCAGTGTACTGAATCGGATTGACCCTGATTTTATCCGGGTGCGGACACTTGGCATCGTTCCGGGCACACCACTCCACGAGGCTGTTGTTCGCGGGGATTTCAAAGAACTTTCTGAAAAAGGTATTCTGGAAGAGGAGAGGCTTTTCATCGAAAAACTTAACGTTAATTCGGAATTCGTCAGTGATCATATGTCAAATTATCTTCCAGTTAATGGGCAGCTACCAGGAGCAAAGCAGGCGATGCTTAATCGACTGGATAATGAACTTCTTTAATCATACTCTTTGAATTGATTTTTAGATGAACTTCTTGAAAATGCCATTGACCTGACGGACAAGATCAATGGGTGGAGTACCCGGCTTTTTTATCCGGATGAAAACATAGAATTTTGAAGAAGCAATGCGCGCTCATAAGGAAGGACGAAAACCCAATTTTAAGGACTGAGGTTTTATTGCTCAGGTATATCTTCAGTACATGTCAAATTTTGCCAGTCTGCCATCAAGGCCACCGGCTTTGATCGGTTTTTTCCATGATGTTTTCAGACCGATATTTTTTATATACTTTCGTTCGCCGAAGTAAATATAAGCTGTTGAGCCTTTGCATTTTTGTTTCAGAAAATCACCAAGCTCCCTGTAAAACAACTCAAGGTCCTCTTTTTCTCCCATTCGGATACCATAGGGTGGATTGGTTATAATAACCCTCTTTTCCATGGTGGGTAAATTTCTGAAATCAGCCCTTATAATATTTATATGGTTTCCATGATGAAACCCCATCAGGTTTGTTTTTGTCGCCTTTACTGCCTCTTTCGACAGATCGCTGCCTGAAATCAGTTCTTTCGGGAGGGGGATGATGGTTTCATCAGACTCTTTTTTGACCTGTTTCCATACGGAGGGGACAAAATCAGGCAGGGATTCAAAACCAAACCGGTTCCTGAAAATACCTGCCGGAATGTTGCAGTATCGCATCAATGCTTCGCACAGGAGCGTTCCTGAACCGCACATGGGATCATATAGAGGGACAGATCCGTCCCATTTTGTTAATCGGATAATTGCTGCCGCCACTGTTTCCTGCATAGGTGCCAGTACCGTTTCCTCTCTGTATCCTCTCTTGTGCAGGGGCCCCCCAGAAGTATCGAGACTTATATCTGCTCTGTTATCCCGTATATGAAGGTTAAGCAGTATATCGGGATTCATGACCGATACATTCGGTCGCGTGCCGGTTTTTTCCCTGAAATAATCAACAACTGCATCTTTAAGACGAAGTGAAGCATATTTTGAATGGGTAATCGTACTGTCGGAGACATTTCCTGAAACGGCAAATGTGGAGTCATCTGCAAAGAAATTTTCCCACTTTATCTGCTTTGCCTTACTGTACAATACGTCGGTATCGTGGCAGCTAAAAGATATTAAGGGCGCAAGGCACCGTGAAATAAGCCGTGACATATAGTTGATCCGGTACAGAATTGTTTTATCCGCCCTGAAATAGATTCCGCTAAATGTCGGTTTAATGTCTTCCGCGCCAAGTTCAGACAGTTCTTCTACGCCGGCTTCTTTTATGCTTTCGGAAATCTGAGCAAAATATAGGGAATCCTTTTGATACCGATAGCCTGTTACCGGTTGTTTTTTTCTTTTGAGTGTTTTCACTCCGTCCTTTCCACTGATAATTATCGATTAATTATTGCATATGTGTTAAATCGTCTCGCTCTGTTTTTTTATATTGAGCGCTCACTTTGGATACTGTTACTGAAACATATATTTTCAATGAATTAATTTGTTCAGCATGCGGAAAAACAGCATCTGCCAGTAAGCGATATTCACACCGACAAACATTCTCCGGTCAAAATTCGGGTTCCCGATCTTTCCCAGGCTTGAAACATAGTGGACATGATCACCAACGGAAACCGGGCAACCTTTCAGGTGAATGTATCCTGACTTTCTGTTTATAAAAAGATCCAGGATTGACATCAGGTTCTTTTTGACCATGTCATTGCTGCGGGTCTTTTTTTCATCCACTTCATGGGGTGGTTTATAGGAGCTGTCAATTTTCACATGACGGCCATGGATCGTTCCTTCCCATTGCGTGCATTTTCCGGCAAAAATAACACGTTCATCTTCTTTGATATCAAGGGGGCCTTCCACCTTTCCAACCACGTAGTGTATTTTTTTAATGTCCTGCAGGACATTCGGATAATAACTTTTAAAGATATGCATGGCTTCCTGGAGGGCGCCGGGGCAGCCTCCCCAGCAGTAATCCGATGAATGCTTTTCAGGGAAACTGCCCACCGTGCATGTGAGGTTGCAGTCCGGTTGAAAGTAATCATCAATATGTTCCATGCAGAATTGAAAATTTCGTGTTTTTTCCTGTATTTCATGGAGAGGGAAATCACCGGTAATGTCGATTTCATCAAGGGTCATGGGGCCGAAACCACTTTTTGATGCCAGTTTCAAGTGAATGACGTCATTGGGATCGGTATTAACCATGTGGCATCCCACCGTATCAACCGCACATGAATTGGTTCCCATGATAATGGCGCCCATCTGAAAAGGGGTGGGAGTGAGCATCATTTTTTGACCGGCGGTGATGGCGTCAATGGCAATAAAATGGGGCTGGATCACCTCCTGGAGATCAACAATTTTCCGGTCCAGAAAGAGATTGTGATCAACCAGCCTGTGACGGTCATCCTGGATGCCGATAAAATTTTTTAGACTGAGGGTCATTCTGCACCAGGGGTGGGCCTTGAACTTTGGCAGATTAATAAGAAAGTCTGTCCGGACAACCGGTTCCGGAATAAAAAGCCAGTCCCGGAGTCTCTCTTTTTTTTCAAGCTTTACAGGAATATGCCGGACTTCGTCAAAGTAACAGGAGCTAACCCGGCGTCTTTTAATAACATCCATGTATCCAGCGTTTTTGAAACAAAAACGTGTGGGAATTGTGATGCCTGAGCGTTCACCGACAGTGATTTTATTGTTGTTAACAGCCCTTTTTTGGGTGGCGAGTATAGCCCCTTCTAAAAACTCTTTGCGGGTAAACGCATGGGGGAAAACTTCTGGATGGGCAAGAACCACATTGGGCTTTAACATGATATTTCCGGTGGGTGTAACGCCGAGTTCATCCATCCCTTCTGTGATTATACCGGATATCTTATTTGCATCGTATGTTTCACACCTTCGGATAATTACTTTATATTTTGTGTTTATTTCCATAGATGTGGCTCCTTTTCCATCGATGATGCGGTATGCGACACGACGTACGCTGTCATTGATCATGGATCTGGTGTCTAAGGGTAAGAAACTGATTTTTTATAAAAATGTATAACAAAAGTACAGTTATGTGTCAATCCTGGTGACGGGGACAGGCAGGGTAACTGAAATCGGGCAAAACAATTCTCATGACACAGACATTTGAATCACAATTATATGTTTCAGGGGTAACTGAATTCCAGGTATTTAATTGTTTTTTCCACGGGCAGAAATTTTTTTTCGTATCTGGATTTTACACTTAAAACATCTTCACTGGTAACAGATGAATGGTATAAATTATCCGTATGTACATGAATTTCTGCATCATCATCCGTAATGGATTCAAGTGAGAATTCATATAATCCGGTGTTGTCAGTTATCAGGCGGATGATTCCTCCGGGTTTTAGAATTTGTTTGTATAATTCGAGAAAGCGCATGGATGTTAACCGTTTATTCCTGTTTTTTTTTGTTGCGTGCGGGTCCGGGAATGGTATCCATATTTCAGATACTGAATGGTTATGAAAAAAATCACCGAGCCGTTCAATTAACGTTCGAAGAAAAACAATATTTGTCAAATTATTTTCAATTGCTTTTATAGCTCCAACGCAAAGCCTGTTGCTTCTCATATCTACACCGACAAATATCTTGTACGGATTTTTTTTTGCCATGTTCAGTGAATATTCACCATCCCCGCATCCAAGTTCGAGGACGACGTTCCTATCTTTATAGGTTTCTTTATCCCAGCATTTTTCAAAGTCTATAATTCTATCATCATAAATTTCAGTAATTACCACATTCGATAATTTTTTCACAACTTCGTATTTAATATGTTTATTCCTGCCCATTATGTTTTTTGTCTGCTGGTTTTTTTATGATTTAGACTCTGCCCGGTGTATATTGTTATTCGCAGCTGCCAGCGCACGTTTTTTTATAAATTTTGGTTTTACCATAACAATCAGCAATGGATGAAGAATCAATGCGGCCATCATATTCATAAAAAGAAGCATGGAAAGAAAAAATCCCATCTGGGCCTGAAACTTCATTTCAGAAATAAAGTACCACACAATGATCGGAAGAATCAGCGTGATACCGGTAAATACGATTCCGCTTCCCGCTGTCTGGATGGCGGAAATAACCGTTTCCTTCCATCCCGAGCACGATGGGTACTCTTCTATACAGCGACTGTACAGATAGATAGCAAAGTCAACGCCGACCCCCACCCCCACCGCGGAACAGGG
>JAUXDD010000053.1 GCA_030618465.1 Desulfobacteraceae bacterium | reverse complement strand
GGTTCTTTTCTGATCGGTGCATTTGAAACCAACCCGAAAGCCTGGTCTGTTGAAGGTGTTTCCTGGGAATTTACCCAGGAGCTGTTGACTGCCGAGTGGGAGTTGTTTGAACCGGTTCTTGAGATGGCAATGGAAAGGATACCGATTCTTGAGCAGGCAGAGGCAATAGAGCTGATTAACGGGCCGGATGCCTTTACGCCGGACGGCCATTATGCTTTGGGCCCTGTTCCCGGATTAAAGGGTTTTCTGGTTGCAGCCGGCGGTTCAATCAATGGCATTGCAGGTGCCGGCGGGGTAGGAAAATTAATATCTGAATGGATTCTGGAAGGAGAACCTTCCATAGATACCCATGAAATGAATGTCAGGCGTTTTGGGCCCCATCTTAAGAATCTTGACTATCTTACCGAACATTGCCGGGAAGTGTATCGTTATTATTATCACCTTCATTTTCCCAATGATGAAAATGAATGGGGACGTCCCTTAAGGACCAGCCCTTTTTACCCAAGGCTCAAGGAGCTGGGTGCTGTATTCGGGGAGAAAAACGGCTGGGAGCGTGTTAATTATTTTGAACCGGGCAAACCCTGGCGACAGGCCGGCCCTGATCAGAAAAACTGGGGTTGGGAAAAACCCGCTTTTTTTGACCGGGTCAAAAAAGAGTCCCTGGCGGTCCGGCAGAACGTTGCCGTTCTTGACATGACCTCATTTGGCAAAATAGACGTTACAGGCAAAGACGCCCTTGATCTGTTGCAGAAACTTGCAATATCCGATGTTGACAAACCCTTGGGATCACTCACCTATACCCAGTTTTTAAATGAAAGCGCAGGAATTGAAAGTGATGTCACTATCTGCAGGATTGCCGATGATTATTTCAGGATTATTTCAGGAACATCATTTATTTCCAATGATCTGGGCTGGATAACAATGCATGTAGGGGACAAAGATGTGACGGTCAAAGATGTCACGGATGAATTTGCCTGTTTAAGCATGTGCGGCCCCAAAGCCAGAAAAGTGCTTGAAAAGATCACCCAAGAGGATGTGTCCAATCAAGCCTTTGCCTATATGACTGCAAAAAACCTTGATATCAGCAATGTTAATGTCTGGGCCCAGAGGGTCAGCTATACCGGAGAGCTTGGATGGGAACTCTATATGGCCAATGATGATGCGTTAACGATTTGGGATGCCCTCATGGATGCCGGCAAAAGGTTTGATATCACCCCCATTGGTTATAAAGCCCTTGACGGTTTAAGGATTGAGAAAGGGTTTTTATACTGGAGCGGCGATATTTCTCCTGAGGACAACCCTCTTGAGGCAGGCTTAGGTTTCTGTGTTGATCTTAATAAAAAGGATTTTATAGGGAAAGACGCACTCCTGAAAATAAAAGAAGACGGGTTAAAAACAAAATTGTGCGGCCTGGCCCTTGATGCGGATCATTGCCTGTTTGGCGGTGAGTCTGTTTACCGGAACGGTAAAATCATTGATCGTATCAGAAGTGCCTGTTACGGATACAGCGTTGACAAGGATGTCGCCCTTGTATATCTGCCCCTAGACCTGTCCGAACCCGGTACCAACCTGGAAGTTGAAGTGATGGGAAATATTGTTGAGGCCAAAGTGGTCTCATTGCCCATAGTTGACCCCAAAGGCTTAAACATTCGTTCTTAAAAATAAAACAGCATGCCGGGAATCGGCAGTTATCTTTCCCGGCATGCCTTACCTCATCCTTCGTGAGAACCTTATGTAATATTCTTGATTTAATATTTCCGGGAGAATTCAATAATGGAAACATATTTTATCATAAAGTCCATACTCATGGCAGTCTTGCTTGCTGCAGGATTCACGGTGTTTTTTATCCGTGTTCGAAAACTTGTCCGGCTGATGCTCTCGGTCAAGGGCAAAATAGAATTTAAACCGGACCGGATTCAAGAGCGAATCAAGGTTCTGTTTACGGACATTCTGGGGCAGTCCAAAGTAAGGCGAAAACGGATTCCCGGTCTTGCCCACATGCTGATCTTTTTTGGATTCCTGGCAGTGCAGCCTCATTCTATTGAGTTAATGGTTCAGGGAATTTTCCATGATTTTTCTGTTGCCCATTATCTGCCGAATTTATTTGGGCTGTATCTTAAAACTGCAGACACCCTTGCCTTTTTTGTGTTAATCGGGCTTGGTTTCGGCCTTTACAGGAGGATCATCCTTAAACCCGACTATCTGACAAACGGCATGGATGCAAAACTGATCATTCTTTTTACATCTGTTATTATCATCTCTTTCCATTTTTATAATGGATTTCACTTGGTGCTTCCTGATCCTGATTTAGACTTGGCAAAATACCTTACCGTTTCTGCAGCCCTGGCATCGGGACTCAATTTTTCCGCACTATCAGAAACAGGCAGGGTTGCTGGTCTTGAGATTTCCTACTGGATACACATTTTGACCATTATCGGCTTTATGATTTATATCCCGGGTTCAAAACATCTGCACCTTCTTGCAGCAATTCCGAATGTTTTTTTTAAGCCTTTGGATGTTGAAAAACCGATGATCAAAACAGATATTGACGATGAGGAATCAGAAAGCTTTGGCCTTGGCAGGGTCAGTGAGCTGAACTGGAAAAATGTTCTTGATCTGTATGCCTGTACCGAATGCGGCCGGTGCCAGGAAAGATGTCCTGCAAATATTACTGGAAAGTCTCTTTCACCAAAAGAACTGATTTCACATCTGAAACATGAGCTTCTTGATCATGCCGACACAATTATCAAGGGAAAAGATCTGGAATCAGTGCCCTTAATGATCAGGGAAGAGGAATCCTTCATGTCGCCTTCCACCATCTGGTCCTGCACAACATGCAGGGCTTGCGAAGATATCTGTCCGGTTAATATTCAACATCTTGATATTATCCTTGAAGCCCGAAAATACCAGGTGCTGATGGAAGCCAAGTTTCCACCTGAAATGCAGGAAACCTTTGCAAATTTTGAAAATCAGTCCAACCCCTGGGGGTTTAGCGCAGATACAAGGGCCGACTGGTGCAGGGATATGGATGTACCTTTGATGACGGATAATCCTGATGCAGACTTATTATATTTTGTCGGATGCTCAGGGTCATTTGATGACCATGGCATGAAAATATCAAGGGCCATTGCCGGAATTCTTCAAAAGGCTGACATTAATTTTGCCATTCTGGGCCCTGAAGAAAAGTGCAATGGTGATATGGCCAGGCGTTGTGGAAATGAATATCTTGCACAGATGATGATCCGGGAGAATGTTGAAACCTTAAACCGGTACAAACCCAAAAAGATACTCACCGGATGTCCCCATTGTTACAATATTATAAAAAATGAATACCCACAATTTGGAGCAAACTATGATGTGGTGCACCAGATTGATTTTTTTTGCCGGCTGATCAAAGAGGGCAGGCTTAAAATCAACGGTCAGAATTTTGGAAACATTACATTCCATGATTCCTGCTACCTTGGCCGGTGGAATAAGATCTATGATTCTTCAAGGCAGCTAATATCAATGATAAACCAGGGTAAACCTGTTATCGAGATGGCAAATACGAGAGACAATGCCATGTGCTGTGGTGCCGGGGGCGCAAGGATGTTCATGGAGGAAACCATCGGCAGAAGGATAAATAATGAACGGGCAAAACAGGCAATGGCCACAAAGGCGGACATGGTTGCAGCGGCCTGTCCTTTCTGTATCACAATGCTCAGGGATGGGATAGCAGATAATGGTGGTGATATGCCGGTAAAAGACGTTGCTCAGATCCTTGATCTTGCAAGCCTGTGAGAGCAAACATAATAAAATGTTATATAAAATAGAATAATTACTACCTTGACTTAAGGGGGCGTAAGTTTAATAAATACAAAAGGCTATCCAAAAAGGTGTACCTGAAGGTTTAAGACATTACAGGAGGACAAAACTCCGGGATGAGAATTTTATCTGTTTCCGATTATGCCGAGCCCATGCTTTATGAGCCCGGTGCCTATAAGTCTTTTTCCGGTATTGATCTGATCCTGTCATGTGGTGATCTGCCGCCTGAATACCTGACCTATTTGGTAACGGTATTCAATGTGCCCTTGTTTTATATCAAGGGAAATCATGATGGGATATATGACTTGAAACCACCCCAGGGATGTGTTGACCTGCATGGTAAAATAATAGTATATAAGGACGTCAGGATAATGGGTTTGGAGGGGTCCCACTGGTATAATGGGGGGCAGCTTCAGTATACAGAGAAACAGATGGCAAGGATGGTCATGAAAACCAAGTTTAAAATCTGGTGGCACAGAGGGGTTGATATGATTATTTCCCATGCACCTCCCAGGCATGTCCATGACGGCAAAGATCCATGCCACAGAGGTTTTAAATGCTTCCGGGGCCTTATTAACAGATATTCTCCCAAATATTTTTTACATGGTCATATTCATATCTATTTTAAAAACAAAAAAGAACGGAAAACCGTAATTAATAAAACAGATGTGATAAATACGTTTGGATACCATTTGTTTGATTATATAAAATGAAAAAATACTTAAAAAAATTATTTTCTCGGCAAGATAACGCTGATGACAGCAGTATAAAAAGTTTTGTCGACAATCAGAACAAGGAAGAAGCCTATGATGAAAGGAACCTGGGCATTCGCGCTGTGCCTCTGGATAAAATTGTAGGCAGTGTAGGACGGTATAAGGATTTTAATCGGCAGTTTAAGTTAAAGAAAGATCGGCCTTCAGCAAGGCTTGAACTGGTTAAAGAGGCATTTAAAAAGAAAATTACCCTTCCGCCCGTTACACTTTACCAGATTAAAAATGAGTACTATGTCCTGGACGGGAATCACCGTGTTTCAGCTGCCAAGAAATTGGGCTATGAGTTTATTGATGCCCAGATAACGGAATTTCTTCCTTCCAAAAATACGCTGGAAAACATTATTTACAGGGAAAAAGCGACGTTCCTGGCGAACACGAAATTGCCGGATACAATTGAATTAACCGAAGTGGGTCAGTATGGCCGTTTGCTTAAACAGATTGATGAACACCATGGTTTTTTATTGAAAACCACTGATGATCAGATAGATTATTATGCAGCTGCCATTGACTGGTATAAAACCATATATAAACCTCTGGCAGCCATTATCAAGAACAGCCGCCTGGACTCTCAATTTTCCAACAGGACCAAATCAGACCTTTATGTCTATATGTCTACCCACCAATGGGTGAAAGGAAAAGAACGGGAATACGGTATTGGAATTGACCAATTGATCCCTAAAAACATGGAGGAATTCAGATTAAAAATGGAACAGTTAAAAGAGTTTGAACTGCCGGAAATGAAACACTGGATATCGGCTTTTATATTAATTGAAGTAAAAGTCGGAAAAGAATACGAGGTAATGAAAAGGCTGTATAATCTGGAAGAGATCCAGGAGATCCATTTTGTACACGGTGTATTTGATCTGATTGCAAAAGTGACCATGAAACGTGATTTACTCTCTTCCGACGCAGAAATTATCGGTCAATTTGTTCATAAAAAAGTCCGTCGGGTCCAGAATGTGGCCAAAACCCAGACCCTGATCCCCATATCCTCTAAAGAGAAAAAAAACATATTTACCAGGTCGTCATAGCTAGATATACGGCTGATGAAAAACACCCGATTCATTTGGCTTGAAAACCCGTTGGATTTAACAGATTGAAACCCATGAGAGACTTCGTTTGGTTAATCGGGCGTCTGAGGAAAATACCTTTAGCTAATGCCCATCCACAAACGGCCTCTTTTGGCTTGCTCTGAATCAAAATCTACCATTTGTGGAAAGATAATAGTGACTGTTAACGATTTACATGAAACCAGAAAGTTCGAGTAAAATGGCACATCATCCACACCAAGCCGCGAAACCTGGCGTACACCCGGGAGGAAAAGCCAAGGGGGCAACCCTGCGGCTTGTGGCTTGGGAAATCACCCGAAACTGCAACCTCAACTGCGTCCACTGCCGGGCAGCGGCCACAAACGGGCCCTATAAAGGCGAGCTTGACACGGGTGCCTGTCTCAGGCTTCTGGATCAAATTGCCAGAACGGGTGAACCCATCGTCATCCTCACCGGTGGGGAACCGCTCCTGCGACCGGACATCTTCGAAATTGCCCGCTATGGAACCGATAAAGGGTTACGAATGGTCATGGCCTCGAACGGAACCCTGGTCACGAAAGCAAACGCCGCGAAAATGGCCACGGCTGGAATCCGGCGCATCAGCATCAGCATCGACGGTGCAACCGCCGAATTCCACGACCGGTTCAGGGCTGTTGACGGGGCTTACGAAAGTGCCCTGCGGGGTATTCAAAATGCCACCCGGGCCGGGATCGAATTTCAGATTAATACCACCATCACCCGGGCCAACTTGGATCAGATCCCGATGATCCATGAACTCGCGATTGATCTTGGAGCGGCCGCCCATCATATCTTCCTGCTGGTCCCCACCGGTCGCGGCAAATACATAGCGGATCAGGAAATAAACGCGGAAGAATATGAAAGTACCCTAAACTGGTTTTATGACCAGCGCGAAAAAAGCCCCATGCAACTAAAGGCCACCTGCGCACCCCACTATTACCGAATATTGCGACAGAGAGCCTCAGACGAGGGCAAATCCGTAACGTTCAAGACCCACGGGCTTGACGCGGTTACCCGCGGGTGCCTGGGGGGAACGGGCTTTTGTTTTATTTCCCATACCGGTATCGTTCAACCCTGCGGTTTTCTGCATGTAAACAGCGGTGATGTAACCAAGGCCCCCTTTGACACCATCTGGGAATCTTCCGAAGTTTTCACACGGCTGCGCGATTTTAAGAGGCTGTCCGGCAAATGCGGTGATTGCGAATACAAGCACGTCTGCGGCGGCTGCCGGGCTCGGGCCTTTGAGGCAACCGGAGATTATATGGCCGCAGAACCACTGTGCAGCTACGAACCGACGCAAAAAAGCAAAACCTGAACACCCTTGCGGTCGGCGCACAGTCTCACAGAAGAAACGAACAACCACTGTAAAGAAAGATTTATAAATTCTGTTTTTGGAATGGTGTCCATTATATCTCCTTTAATAAAACTTACCGTTTTCCACCTCTCCAATGGTGTCATCCAGGATATCCACAACCTGGTCCATCTCGTCCATGGTTATAGTGAGGGCAGGTCTTAAGGTAATGATATTCCCTTCAATTGTTTTAAATGCCAGCCCCCTTTCCATGGCCTTATACATG
This sequence comes from Desulfobacteraceae bacterium, assembly GCA_030618465.1. GTDB lineage: Bacteria > Desulfobacterota > Desulfobacteria > Desulfobacterales > SURF-7 > JAUXDD01. Next base: position 8,881 of record JAUXDD010000053.1, on the reverse strand, counting down.
ATGCTGTCCGCCTCTTCAACTGCCCGTTCTTTTGTCTTTGGGTCCTTGACAAGGTCAATTCCCAAATGAAGCCCGACACCTGCGATATTACCGATAAGCGGATGTTTTTCCTTGAGTTTATTTAAGCGGGACATAGCATGGGCCCCGACCATGGCAGCATTTTCCACCAGGTTGTTTTTCTGAATATACTCCATTTCTGCTAACGCCGCAGTTGAGCAGAGGGCATTTTTTTCATGAGTATAATGGCCGATGGAGCGATGTTTCAGGTTGTCGTAGCGCTGTTTAGTCACAATGCCTGCAAAAGGCAGCAGTCCGCCACCCATTGATTTTCCTAAAACCAGAACATCCGGTGTGATGAAATGCTCGCTGGCAAACATTTTTCCTGTCCTGCCAAATCCTTCGATGATTTCATCAAATATAACGAGTGCACCGTATCTTTCGCACAGATCTTTTACCCCTTCCCAGTAATTTTTGCTGGGAACCACCGGGGTCGCCGAAATGGGTTCCCCAATGATAGCAGCAACGCCGGGTTCCCGTTCCAGGATTGTTTTAATCTGACGCAGGTACTCCTTGTCCACCTCTTCCTGGTTGCTGAAACCCCAGGGATTGCGATAGTAGTTGGGAAATTCCACATGCATGGCACCGGGCATCATAGGCCCCATCCCTCCTTTGAAAAGCTCCTCCCCGCCCACGCTGGCGGCTGCAAAACCGGCCCCATGAAAAGAATCCCAGAATGAGATTGTTTTAAAGTGGCCCGTTACCTGTTTTGCAAGGGTAATGGCCATTTCAATTGCCTCTGACCCGCCGGGACAGAAAAGGGATTTGCAAAGGTCTCCGGGGGTAACCTCGGCAAGCTTTTGGGCAAGATCGACTGCTGTGGAATTTGTATAACGCCTGGGGCAGAAGGTCATTTGAGTGTCCAGCTGATCCTTTATTGCCTGGATGATTTCCGGATTGTTAAACCCGGCGTTATGGACACCATTGCCATGCATGTCCATATATTTATTCCCGTCAATGTCCTCTATATATATGCCATGGGCTTTTGATAATACATTCATCACAGGAGTGGACAGATTCTGATGCAAAAAATATTTATTATCTCTGGCACAGATGGATCCGGCAGTTTCGGACAGGTTCCTCTCCCAGTATTTTTGTCGGTTCCGGGTCGTGTTCACATCTCCCTGTTCGCTTTCAAAACGGCTTAAGTTGATAGAATTCTGGAAATTCATTTTTTTAATCCTTTTAACGAGTAAAAAGCTTATTTATGAAAAAGCGTCCCGTAGGCGTTCACAGGTGCTGCAGATGTGCGTGATCAGGGCGACCAGCTATAGTCTGTGCTATGCTGGTTGCCCTGATCGCGCAGGTGCGGTGCCTGTGAGCGCTTACAATCAGACCAAACCCTGGTCCATCATAGCATCAACTACTTTAACAAAGCCGGCAATGTTGGCGCCATTAACGTAGTTGCCGGGTGTGCCGTATTGTTCGGCCGCATCCAGGCAGGTTTTATGAATACTTTTCATGATTATTTTCAGCTTGTCATCCACCTCCTCACGTGCCCAGGACAGACGCATACTGTTTTGGGTCATTTCCAATCCTGAAACAGAAACGCCTCCGGCATTTGCCGCCTTGCCGGGGCCATATAGGAGCTTGTTGTCAAGAAAAACATCTATCCCTTCCGGTTCCGTTGGCATATTGGCCCCTTCACTCACCAATATAACGCCGTTGTTTACCAGGTTCTGGGCATCTTTTCCATTGATTTCATTCTGGGTGGCACTTGGAAAAGCGCAATCTGCTTTATGATTCCAGAGTGGATTATAATCGACTACAGGATCAACCGGAGTATAAACACCTGAAGAATACTTCTCGACATATTCTTCAATCCTTCCCCTTCTGGCGTTCTTAAGCATCTTCACATATTCAAGTTTTTTTGTATCTATTCCGCTTTCATCATAAATGTACCCTGAAGAATCCGATAAAGTAACAACTTTAGCCCCAAGCTCCAAAAGCTTTTCTGCGGTAAACTGGGCCACGTTTCCTGATCCGGAAACCAGACATTTGGCGTTTTCCAGTGTTTTATCCCTGGTGCCAAGCATTTCGGCAGCAAAGTAAACCGAGCCGTATCCGGTTGCTTCCGGCCTGATAAGGCTTCCTCCCCAGTTGAGACCCTTACCGGTTAAAATGCCGGTAAATTCATTTCTCAGTTTTTTAAACATCCCGAAAAGAAAACCTATCTCCCTTGCCCCGACACCTATATCTCCTGCAGGAACATCGGTGTTCGCACCAATATGGCGAAAAAGCTCACACATAAAACTGTGGCAAAACCGCATGACCTCGTTGTCCGATTTCCCCTTGGGGTCAAAATCCGACCCACCTTTCCCTCCACCCATGGGCAGCGTAGTTAGAGCGTTTTTAAAAACCTGCTCAAAAGCGAGAAATTTAAGAATGCCCAGATTAACAGACGGATGAAAGCGCAGTCCGCCCTTGTAGGGACCTATTGCGCTGTTCATTTCTATACGAAAACCCCTGTTGACTTGCGGCTCCCCCTGATCATCCATCCAAGGCACGCGGAATAAAATCACCCGTTCCGGTTCAACAATCCTTTCAGGTATCTTTGCCTGCCGATAAACAGGATTTTGATCCAGCACCGGTTTTACTGATTCTATAACTTCGCTCACTGCCTGGTGAAATTCTCTTTCCTGAGGATCCTTGTTTTTCACTATTTGCATAATGTCAGGCATAATAACTTCCTCCTTTGCAAATCTTTTATTTTTAATGGTTTTGTAAATATTATTTTCATATTTTTCATTTATCGTCTAATTTCAATTTCTGATATCGATTCTTCTAGGATACTGAGTGCTTGGTCCATCTCTTCTTGTGTGATGATGAGCGGAGGTGTCAACGTAAGAATATTGCCCATGGTGATCTTGAAGCTAAGCCCCCTGGAAAGTGCGGCATACATGACAGCTTCAGCTTCATTTGTTGCACGTATTTTTGTGACTCTGTCCTTTACAAGTTCAATACCTAAAAAAAGTCCAAGGCCGCGCACATCTCCAATCAGGTGGTGGCGTTCCTGCATTTTTTTAAGTTGAGACAGCGCATAATTGCCGACATTTTGGGCATGTTCTGCAAGTTTGTTCTTTTCAATATAATTGATGGTGGCAAGGGCTGCCGCACATCCTACCGGGCTTTTCTCATGGGTGTAATGTCCAAGAGCCCTAGTTGCGGCAAGATCCAGACCTTTGCGGACAATAAGTGCAGCCAAAGGAAAAATACCGCCGCCCAGGCCTTTGCCGATAACAACCATATCCGGTTCAACATTAAAATTTTCAAATGTGAACATTTTGCCGGTCCGCCCAAGACAATGGGGGACCTCGTCAAAAATAAGCAGAGTTCCATGCTTGTCACAGGCTTTTCGGATGATCTGCCAGTATTCCGGCTTTGGGATATAGGGGGTGCTTCGTATGGGCTCTGCAATCACCGCAGCGATGTCACCTTCTTTTTCAAGCATGTACTCGATATACCTGGCACAGGTCATATCGCACCCCCCTCTGTCGGCGCAGCCAAAGATACACCGGTATTCATCAGGGGGAGGAGCGTGTTCCGTACCGGGCATCATGGGGCCCATGTCCTGGCGGAATATTGCTTCACCCCCTATGGATATGGCATCAAGTGATGCCCCGTGGAAAGAATCCCACATGGAAATGGTTTTATGCCGCCCGGTTGCAACCCTGGCAAGCTTCAATGCCATTCCAATGGCACCTGTGCCGCCCGGGCATAAGAGAACTTTATCAAAACCGTCAGGGGCAATTTGTACCAATTTTTTAGCAAGATCTACTGCAACGCGGTTTGTATAACGCCGGGTACAAAAGGCCAGTTCATCAAGCTGGTTCTTTACTGCTTCAATCACTTCCGGATTTGCAAAGCCGACCTGATGGACGTTATTGCCATGAAAATCCATGTACCGACGACCCTGTAAATCTTCAATATAAAGACCTTCACATGTTTTCATACCGTTCAGACAGGGGGTGGAAAGAGACTGCTTCAGAAAATAGCGGGAATCTTCTTCCAAAAGAGACAGTGTCGCATCATCAAGATTTTCTTTCTGCCATTTTTCCCTGAGCGGGGAAAGATTGATATCACCTTCCGACCTGTGTAATTTTGCCATTATTACCTCCTCATCTCATATGTTTGCCTGGTGTTTTACAGTTTAAATTTATGGCATTGAAATCAGATGTTAATTCTATCAAACATTGGCCCTATGGGACCGTCGAAGATCCCGCATTGCGGGAGTCAAAGACAAACGGTTATGCCGAATTGATTAGCCCATGTTACGAGTTACGGGTTGTGGGTTACGAGTTATGAAAGGAATATCGAATTTCGAAGTGTTTTTCCTTACTTCTGCGGTTCGATATTCCTTGTTCGACATTCGATATTCAAAACACCTTTCTCCCGCAACCCGCAACGTGTGGCGTTTACGATGGAACCCCTTACAAGGGTAATCAAGGCCGAGCCCTTTGGACTCGGATATTTACTAAAAAAATATACCGATTTGACCTTCCCCCATGATTACATTGATGTCAAAGTAATAATTAACATAATTTAGATAAGAAAATGTTATATTTGTGTGATAAATCATTTGATATGCAAATTATCCTGGGTATGCACATGTCTCCAGCAACCAACGCTTGAGCAATGAAGCTACAAGATGAGCCTTTGGCTACAAATGGTTACCAATTGTGCTGCTCTATTCTCAATTATAACTTTAAGTAATAAAAAGTATGATTGTTGTTAATTTGATTTTTGCATTTTAATTATATAGGTAACCATTATTATTGAGGATTTCTTAACATTGTAGTATTTATAAGCAAAGTGCCGGTTAACTCTATTAAAATTTTTCACAAGGGTTGCGAGATCTATGTATTTTCACCTTTTTATTTCAATTATTTTATTAATCGTAGTTTCACGAAAAAATCTTTGGGTTGCCCTTTTACTTGTGTCTTTTGTTATATCATTTCCTAAGCTTAGTATTTACCAAGTTTTTTCATTGTTTGTCACAACGCTAAGTAACCCGTCTGTGATTCTCCTTGCTATTTCCGTCGGGATAATCTCCATTATTGGCGGAGGAATGGACAAAACAGGTCTTATGGACGATCTCGTCAATAATCTTAAGTTAAATATTAAATTATCCTTAATTTCGTTGCCGGGAATGATTGGCATGCTGCCAATTCCCGGCGGAGCCATTCTATCAGCACCGATTGTTAATAAATTAGGCCCGAATATTCAAAATGAAACTAAAGCGGCTATTAATATTTGGGGAAGACACGGTTTCAAGCTCATTTATCCTTTGGATATTATACTCTTGGCTGCTGTAATGGCTGGTTTAAATACATATATAGTTACTCTTTATATGTTTCCTTATTTTTTTTTAACTCTTCAATTAATTTATTTCTTTTTCCTGAGAACTTTACAAGTTGACTGCATTAAAAATAAAAGTGCTCAGTCTAAAAAACTCCTTCGGCCTTTAACGGTTCTAATTGTGGCACCAATCGTACATGTTATTTTTTCAAACATTTACACCGCTTTGTACCCAGAATTCTTTTTACTGATAGGGGTATCGATTAGCCTGATTTTAGTATGTTATTTCGGAAATCTTGGAATAATACAAATCGGAAAGATAGTTTTGGAAATGAAATCTTGGAATTATTCTTTGATTATAATAGCAATATTTTATTTTTTGAATTCTTTTAAAGCTTCTGAATTTCCAGGTTTTATAAGTACCCTTGTGTTATCAAAACCCATTTTTGTAATTGGGTTGGGAGCCTTTTTAGGATTTGTTACTGGAAGGGTAAATGTACCTTTGTCTATTTTAATTCCAATCTATATCTCTAAATATGGAACAGATAGTATGAATTATATTGTTCTGTCATCAATGATCTTTAGCTCAATAATGGGGTATATTATATCTCCGATTCACCCGTGTGTTTCGGTCACGTTAGAATACTTCAAAACAAGTTATGGGATCTTTTTTAGGCAAACATTATTGCCGGTTATTATTGCTTTGAGTGTTGGGCTTATTTCTTCATATATTTTTATTTAGAAAGAATTGAAGGCGGATCAGCTATCGGTCATGTCAAGTATTCCACCACCGTGGATTCAGTGATTACAAATGCCAATGCCTTTGTTGTCAACCACCGGAACCGGTTCTATGCTGTTGTCCACAACGGCAACCTTGTAAATGCACATATCTTTTTACCCCCAATATAATATGGAGACATTTTGCTCGTAATCAGGTATTGAAAATTTCCTGAAAGGAGTAAGAGAAGTGTGAATAGGATAATCTCCAGACCCCATCAGATATAGGAACCGGATCTAAAATATGGATTCATCCATGGGGAAAAAGCTATTATGACTAATTGTAATAAAAATAATGATATTAATTAGTTTGACTTATGATTTGCTTTGACTTTACTTTAATCCCAATAAGTAATAAAGTATAGGAGCACGTCATCGAAATGATTATTTTGATTTTGTTGGGAGCCGGAGCTTATGTAGGCTGGAATATCGGGGCCAATGATGCTGCAAACTGTGTCGGTACAACAGTGGGGTGTGGTCTGATATCATACAAACGTGCTGTAATTTTGGTTTCAGTATTTGTTATAGCCGGTTCATTGGTCGATGGTGACCATGTCATGAAGACTATTGGAAAAGGAATAGTAAGTCAGCAGCTTGACTATCTGGCCATCTTTGTTGCTTTGCTGTGTTCCGGCGGTTTTGTTACATTGGCCACTTTCTATAGAATTCCCACTTCAACATCCCAGGCTATTGTTGGGGGTGTATTGGGGATTGGTCTTGCAACGGGTGCCCAGATACAATATTCAAAACTTATCATCATTGCAGAAAGCTGGATTCTATGTCCGATCCTGGTAATGGGACTTGCCTATGGGCTTTATTTTCTTTTGACCATGTTTATTAAACGCTTGAGGGTGGGGACCCTGCTGGTTCAAAATGCCTTAGGGTGGCTTGCAGTCATGTCAGCATGTTATGTTTCCTATTCCATGGGGGCCAATAATGCCGGGAATGCCGTTGGCCCCATCGCAAATCTCGGGATTGTCCACCCTCAAATACTCCTTGGTATTGGCGGGGTTTCAATTGCCATAGGTGCACTCACATACGGTAAAAAAGTGGCTGACACAGTCGGCAAGGGGATTACGCCTCTTGATATACCGGGGGCTTTTGTTGCGCAGATGTCTTCGGCTTTTGGCATGCACCTGTTTTCAATTCTGGGTATTCCGGTGTCTACTTCTTCTGCCATTGTGGGGGCAGTTGTGGGAGTTGGTCTTGTCAAGGGGGCCAAATCAATCAGTAAAAAAACGATATTGACCATCCTTGTGGGATGGGTATTGACACCAAGCTTGGCAGCAGTCACGGCATTTTTCCTGTACAAATTTTTAAAAGGATTTTTCATATGAAATGTAGTAAACTAAAAATAACAATAACATACAACATGTTTTAAGGGGGAAGAATGATCCTTTTTAAAAAAGAAAAAGAAGTCATTGAACTTATTGAAAAACATGCAGATAAAGTTGAGGAGTGTGTGTCCACTTCATTGAGTACACTTCAGGCTTATCTTAATGGCGATATTGCAAGCGCCAAGAAATTGGCCCGCGAGACGGATAACCTGGAAACCCAGGCCGATCTTATCCGACATCATGTCCGGGACAAGCTTTATGGCGGTGCCTATATGCCCCTACTAAGAGAAGATGTCTATAAACTGGTGGAGAGTCTTGATAAGGTGGCAAATGCAGCGGAAAAATGTTGTGATGCATTCTTAAATCAACGCCCGGTAGTTCCTGAATTTCTTAAACAGGATTTCTTAACAGTTATTATAGTTTCCACTGGTGTTATCAAGCCTCTTAAGCATGCCCTTTTGTGTTATTTGAAGGGGTTGTGCCCAATGGAAGTTTCCCGTCAGCATGCAAAAGATGTCGGGCTTATTGAGTCAAAAGTAGACAGCCTGGATTGGGACCTGACTAAAAATATTTTTTCCTCTGACTTGACGTACAGTCATAAACTGCATTTGAAAATTTGTGTTGAGCATATTGTCGACCTGACGGACAAAGCCGAAGATGCCGCTGATTGCCTGGAGGTTGTTGCTTTGAAGGCCATGATCTGAAAGTTAATATGACAAATTATTATGCAATATATAATAATTATTAGTTTGATTTATAGATCAAAAATTGATTAGCAAGCAAGTTAAACACAGTGCTGACGCACATCTCTTCGACTATTTGTAACTACTTGATATTGTACAAGATGATGAAATGAATTATATCTAATTTTTAAATAGTAAAAATGTTCATATTCCCTATTTGTTTTGTTCATACAACTACTTGAATTTGTTTCGTCTTTCGTGCTTCGTTCCTCGATTTTTTTTTGACCCGCAACACGTAACACGCAACCCGGAACGTGTGGCGTTTACGATGGTACCCCTTAGAGGGGTAACCAAGGCCGGGCTCTGGACCCGGATCTTTACTTTAGCAGCATATTAAAAATTTTCAGATCAAAGGAGGTGTAAACAAAAGATTTTACAATTTCAGGGAAGTGACTTGTGGCCTGGTCTAAAAATACTCCAGGGAAACCAATGTTCTTTAGAAAGGAGAAATATTATGAAGTACAAAATTTTATTCACTGTTCTAATTGCAATTGTAGTTACACTTACCACTCCGATCGGCAATGTCTGTGCATCAGATTCCATAAGTGCTTATATGGGATTCTCACGGGAAGTCAATGAGGCCCTTGCAAAACAAATTCAGGATAAACTCGGTATTGAGGTAAAGAATATTACCCTGTCCTGGGGAGAAATCTGGGCAAGGCTGAAAAC
>JAUXDD010000148.1 GCA_030618465.1 Desulfobacteraceae bacterium | reverse complement strand
GCGCCCATTGGCAGGAACAATGCCAATCGCATGATTCGAAGCATCAAGGTTTTTCCCATGCTTGACGGATTCAGGGGTAATCCAAAGGCAGATATTCTCGAACTCCAGAAACTTCTGGTCTGCCTTTCAGACATGGTCATGGACAATCCGGAAATCAAGGAACTGGATGTGAATCCCCTGCTGGTTCACCCGGAAGGAAAAGGGGCCACGGTCGCAGACGTGAGAATTATTCTATCCAAACCCGGGGAAGAGGGGGAGAATAAACGTAAAGAATCACTTCGGCCGGTTATTTAGTGTCTATCCAGAAATGGCTATTTTGTCCAATTTCTGGATGGACACTATTTAATATTTTGATCCATATCCGGTGTTTCCCCATGGCCGTCAAAAACGTCAACTGCCGGTTTCCCGGTGACTTTATGGATGATTGCGCTGCTGACCGGTGGGCAGCCTTTAACAAATATACCCTGTTTACGATGTTCTGCCGTGCAGTTGCCAATGCAGAGGGTGCCCAGGGGAAGTTCCTTGTGGCCTTTGCCAATGGCAATCTGTATATTGTTTTCAGAAGGGATGTAGTCAAAAAGAATATGCCGGTAGCGTTTTAAAAAAAGTAGAAGTGTGGATTGACAGGCACTGCAGGAGTTATTGTCCAGTACCGTGATATTGGGGAATTCAATGGAGAGGTTTTCCGGCGGCGGTGTAAAAGGGGAAATCCAGTCCTGCCAGTGTTCAGGTGTGACGGAGATATGTTCGATATCAATCACACCATAACCGCGTTGACCTCCCATTCGCAGGTGAGGAATCGTATCCGCACTGATTCCCATCAGCCGGCAGGCAACAGCATCTGCAGAAAAAGCATCCGCCCCTGCCACCACACAATCAAACGGTTTGGCATCCCCTGCACTGGGTCCCAGACCTTCCATGCCTACGGTGCCGTCAATGATTGATAGATGCGGGCACAGGACACCCGACAAATCGGCTATGGCGATATCGATTGGTTTTTCATCATGGTTTTCAACCGGGGGCAGCATGTGCAGTTCCACCTTGCTGCGTCGCCACAGACAGCCCTTCATATTTTTAATCGACAGGGATACGCCCGTGTGCATGTGGGTCTTCATCACCGGCAGTGATACCACAATATCGTATTCAAGTACTTCCGGGCAGACCTTCAGGGAATCAATGATATGTCCACGGGGAACGTCAATCCTGACCGCCGGTCGATCATCCATATCGATCAAATCAACATCGCGTTTTTTGGCTACCTCTGTGATACCAGCAGCATCAAAAGCTTCGGGTGTATGCACGCCGGCAATCGGGCTTTCGCCCACTGCAACAACCGCCCCGACCTCCTTAAATACATCCATCGCTGCTGCAACCACCTGCGGGTCTGTAACAATCCCTTTGCCCGGCGGGGCGACCCTTCCGGCATTGGGTTTGAGCAGCACCCTTTTATTTTTAGCCGGTGAAAGATCCATCCTGTCCAGAACGGCACGGGTATTTGCGTATGGTCCGTTTCCTCTGGTCACATGGACTTCCGGGCGGCCGGTTTTCTGCATAAACGGACTTCTGCTCAGCATGATAATGCCTTCTGTCCTAAAAACCGGTCGGCAAGAACAAGATATACCATGGATTCACACACAACATTAATTCGCGGTATGGCGGATATGTCGTGACGGCCTCTGGTGGATATGGTTGCCGGGTTGTTGGCAATATCCACTGTTTTCTGATCCATGGTTATTGAAGGAATGGGTTTTACAGCCACCCGTATGATGATATCATCGCCGTTTGAAATTCCGGCAAGAATACCTCCGGAATTGTTTGTTTCAAATCCTTCAGGCGTGATAGGGTCGTTATTTTCAGAGCCGGTAAGCCGGGAAGCCTTGAAGCCGGCACCGATTTCAACCCCTTTTACTGCCCCGATGCTCATCAGTGCCCTGGCAAAATCCGCATCAAGTTTGTCAAAAACAGGATCACCCAGACCGGCCGGGACACCCTTTGCTGCAATTTCTACAATACCGCCTAATGAATCACCTTTTTCTCTGACCGTTTTAATACGGTTTTCAATTTCCAGGGCGGCTTCCAAATCCGGGCAGTAATAGGGATTCTGGTCAATAACAGCAAGCTCCCTCTTTTTTGCACGGATGCCTCCAAGTTCGATCGTGTATGCGGTTACCTGTATTTTTGTCTCTTTCTCAAGAATTGCTTTGGCTACGGCACCGGCTGCCACACGCGCAACGGTTTCCCTGGCGGAAGAGCGCCCGCCGCCGCGCCAGTCCCGGATGTTATATTTGGCCTGATAGGTGATGTCCCCATGACCCGGGCGATACAGGTCGGCATAGGGTTTGTAGGCGGATGAGTCCGCGTCTTTATTTTTTACCATGATCATAATGGGGGTGCCGGTGGTCATGCCTTCAAACACACCGGACATGATCATTGCACGGTCAGGTTCTTTCCGGCTGGTGCTTGCAGCAGATCCGCCCGGTCGCCTGCGGTCCAGCATGGCCTGGATGACGGATTCATCAAGTGGTATATGGGGCGGGCAGCCGTCAATGACAACCCCCACACCTTTACCATGGGATTCTCCCCATGTGGTTATTTTGAAAAGTTTTCCAAAAGTGTTTCCAGACATATTCCCCTCTTATTCCAGGCATCCTTTTTCGGCCAGTTTTTTTTCAATTTGAGAACACAATGTTTTAATACCGTCTGCATCCGTGGCGATGGAAAAATCCATGGCATTTTCATAAAGTGGGGTTCGTTCTTCCATGACCCCTTCAATTTCTTCTACCAGCCCTTTTTCCGTGAGAGACGGACGATATTCATCTGTGTTCTGATCCCTCACAATCCTGTTTTTAATGGTTTCAGGTGTTGCCGCAAGCCAGATCACAATGCCACTTTTTTTCATATTCTCAACATTCTCTTTTTTAAGAATAACACCTCCGCCCATGGCCAGCACATGGGTGTCCAGTTTGCATAATACTTCAGTAATTGTTTTTTCTTTGGAACGAAAGCCGTCCCATCCTTCATCAGCTACGATTTTCGCGATACTTGAACCGTATGTTTCAACCAGCCTGACATCAGCATCAATAAACGACCAGCCCAGTTTTTCAGCAAGTGACTTCCCAACAGATGTTTTTCCAGTGCACCGGTAGCCTATAAGAAATATATTCATTATTCGTATAATTTTCCAAACACATTCCAGTAATCAGGAAATGATTTTTCAACACAGTGTTCATCTTTTATGCGGATACCCGGAACTAAAATCCCTGCAACAGCAAAACTCATGGCGATCCGGTGGTCATCATAGGTGTTGATTTCAGCAGGACCGGCATGGCCGCCTTCAATTTCCAGACCGGTATCTGTGACACCCACCGTGATACCCATTTTTGAAAGTTCTGTGGCCACAGCAGTGAGCCGGTCGCTTTCTTTTTCTTTCAGGTGTGCCACATTTCTTATGATGGTTGTTCCTTTGGCAAACGCGGCCACAACCGAAAGGGTCGGCACAATATCCGGCATATCTGCCATGTCTACGTCAATTGCTGAAAGGTTTCCGCCGGAAACAGCAATTCCATCATTTTCGTAAGAAACATGACATCCCATGGATTCAAGCACTTCCGCAAAACGGACATCGCCCTGCCGGGAGTCTTTTTTTATTCCCTTAATTTTAATACGGGTACCGGTAAGAGCTGCAGCCGCCCAGAAGTAGCTCGCCTGGGAACAGTCCGGTTCAACTATATATGTGCCTGATCTGTAAAGCTGACCGCCCGGAACATGGAAACGCTCATAGCCTTCCCGGTTAACTTCTGCTCCAAACCGTTCCATGATATCAACCGTCATATCAATATAAGGCCTTGAAACCGGGCCTTTCACAACGGTTATGTCAAGGCCGTTTTTCGTGTAGGGTGCGATTAAAAGAAGGGAAGACAGATACTGGCTGCTCACATGGCATTTTAAATCAACATGGCCGCCCTCTATGTTTCCTCCCTTGACTTCAATGGGCGGGCACCGGTTATCTTTGTTATTAACAGAATGCGCTGAAATATGAATTTGTCTCAGGCCGTCCAGAAGATCGTCAATCGGCCTTTCTTTCATCCGCTGGGTGCCGGTAAGGGTATATGTCCCCCTGCCAAGAGCTGACACACCGGTTAAAAGGCGCATGGATGTTCCGGAATTTCCCAGGTACACAGGATAACTGCACGGTTTAAGCCTGCCGGCGGTCCCGTTTACGATAACGTCGTTTCCCTGTTCATCCATCATAACGCCCATTTGTTTGAGCGCACCCATTGTATAAACAGTATCATCACTTCTCAAGATATTTTTTATGTGACATCTGCCGTCAGACAGGGCTGCTGCGATCAGGGTGCGATGAGTATAGCTTTTTGAGCCTGGGACAGATACTTCGCTGTCTTTAATTTTCTGTGTCTTTATTTCAATCATATATGTTTTTTTCCAAGTGTATCCAGTACTACACGGCGCATCAGGTCAACCGGTGCCTTTTTTCCCGTCCACATTTCGAACTGGGCAACCCCCTGATATACAAACATGGAAACACCGTCAACCGTAATACATCCAAGATTTTCAGCTTCTTTTAAAAGACGGGTTTTTAACGGATTGTAGACAATATCCATAACAACCATGTTTTTTTTCAGAAAATCTTTTTTGACCGGCATATTGTCAACATCCGGCGTCATTCCCACCGGTGTTGAGTTGATCAGAATTTCACAACCAAACCGGTTGATTTCAGAAAGATGATAATATTCAACACCCAGATCTTTTGCCAGATTTTTTCCTTCATCTTCCAGAATATTTAATATGGTTAATTTCCCGCCTTCAGCCAGGATGCCGAATCCGATTGCACGGGCTGCGCCGCCCGCACCAATCATGATGATCTCTTTATCTTTGATATCTGTTTTTTCCCTGAGGGCATTCACAGCACCCAGGCAGTCGGTATTGTATCCTGACAGCCGGCCGTCTTTGTTGACAACGGTATTAACCGCACCTATTTTTAAAGCCTGGTCATCAATTTTATCCAGATACGCCATTACCGAGACTTTATGGGGGATGGTGACGCTTGCCCCCTTTATACCGAGTGCCCTTATTCCGGTTACAGCAGATGTGATATCGTCCACATTAAATGCAAGGTATGCACCGTTATATCCGGTTCGGGAAAATCCGGCGTTATGCATGACCGGGCTCAGGCTGTGGGATACCGGATTACCAAGAACGCAGTAAAGAGAAGTTTTTGCATTTATATTGATATTTTGATTCAAAACCGGTTCCTATTTTTCTGTGATGGTTTCTTCAATTTTATGCCCGAAATGCCTGGCGCCGCTCTCAACCGCAACAAGAACCCTGTCACCCGCTTTAAGGCTGACAACAGATACCGGGTTGCCGGCAGGATCGGTAAGGCGTATCGTTTCTGCATTCTGAAGGATCGTTTTCACTTCTTTATCATCGACTTTGGCTGTTATCAGCATGAGGGGGCGTTTTTCGATTTTCAGCCGACCCACAATACCGGTGGATGTATTACCCTGATAATCAACGATCTGTATCGAGTCCCCTGAGGCAAGTTCCGAAAGATAGCGGGTTCTGCCGCCCGGTACTTTTGTGTATGCATGAACTGCCCCGGCATTTACCCTGAACGGGCGCGGTGCCACATACGGATTTGAGATGCTTTCAGAATGAACAAGGAAAAGCGCGTTGCTGCTGTTTCCCACAAGCATACCTTCACCCATGGCCATTGCCGTGCACGTATCCACACAGACCCGATCTCCCATTCCCACAGGGGTGATTTCAACAATTTCAGCTTCCTGCAAAGGCGTTTTTGCCGTATCTTCATGGAGTTGAGTCAGGGCCTTTTTTAATTCCAGTGCGTCTGATGCATGAAACAGTATGTGGCTGACGCCTTTTTCAAGAATACCAAAGGCTGTTTGGGCATCCTGGAAATTATTCACCTGCGCAATCACATCAGCACCCTGTGCAATGAGGTTCTCAAGGGGAATAATTGTCCAGTCCGTGCACTGGAGAACTACTTTTTTGTTCTGGCAGAGTTTTAAAATTTCTGCTTCATCATCGCCGCTTTTTACCGTAAAAAAGACCACGTCCTTTTCCGGTACCAGGTCACCGTCTTGTGAAATGGTTTCAATTTTTCCTAATTCCTTGACTTTTTCAGAGTAGCCTTCCGGTACCATGATACCGTCTGCACCGCCTTCCAGGGCAGTGGTCACAATACTTTTGTCCCAGGGATCAACTTTAACCCAGATTTTTCGCATAGTGTATTACCTCCGTTATACCCATATATCTTATTTGACCATTATTGCAACAGATTAAGCGCACCTTCCACATCTACATCATCATGGACAATTGCTGAAATGGCCTGCACCATCTTTGTGGGATTTTTATGCTGGAACACATTCCGTCCTATGGAAACACCCGATCCGCCTGCCTCAATGGACCCCTTTACCATTTCAAGAATATCCCTGTCGGAATTCATTTTTGCTCCGCCGGCAATGACAACAGGAGCCGGGCATCCTGATGTTACTTCCTTAAATGATTCCACACTGCCGGTATATGAAACCTTTACAATATCTGCTCCCATTTCATACCCCACGCGTGCCGCGTGTTTGACAAACCGGACATCATACTCATCTTTTATTTTTTCACCCCGTGGATACACCATGGCAAGCAGCGGTATACCCCAGGTGCGGGCGTCATAGCTGACCTTTCCAAAATCATTCAGCATCATTTTCTCATCGCCGTCCCCGATATTGATATGAATGGATACGGCATCCGCACCAAGCTTTAAAGCTTCTTCAACAGAACATACCAGTGTTTTGGCATGAGGATAGGGTGACAGGTTTGTTGAACCGGACAGATGAACGATAAGCCCTATATCCCTCCCCTGTCGTCGATGGCCGGACCCCACAAGTCCCTTATGTTCCACAATGGCGTTTGCCCCGCCTTCGGCAACATTGTTCACAGCCTGTTTCATATCAATAACACCTTCAATCGGTCCGACGGAAATACCATGATCCATAGGGACAATAACTGTTCTGCCGGTATTCCTGTTAATAATACGTTCTATCCTGATCTGTTTCCCAATAATTGTCATTCCAAGTTCCTCCTTTGGCATTTGACGAAAAAAGGCCGTGAAACACAGTCGTTCTCACGGCCTTTTAAAACATAAAAAAGCCGTGAGCTTTTTTCCACCCACAGCTTTTTCGCTAGTTATATCAGTGTGCTTTCAGCGCAGCCCGGGCAGACCCGTACTAAAATAATAGTAATAATACCGGGGAAATATTAAGAGTCTGCCTGAAATGCGAATCATCATAAATTAGTCCCTGTCAAAATATATTATGAATTTATTATTTTAATATACTCCCTATGTCAAGACTTTTTCTGTGTGATTTACGGCTATTATATAATACATCGGATATTGGGGAATCCGGCAAGGAAATATTTGCGGGTTTTTGCCCGGTATCTGGACTGATTTATTTTTAGCCAGCCTGTATTTTTATTCCGTTGCAATAAAAGTTGAAAGCGGAAACTTTAATTGCACCCAATATAACAGACTGGTATTATAAGTGTTAGTTTACCAGTTGAAAAATAAAAGCAACTTAGGTTACAGTGATTCCGCAGATATTAATCTCCTCTCCAAAAATATTTCTTATAATTACAAGTAGTTGTCAGGGCGGCCGGTGTGGCATATCAATTGCATATAAAATCGATCTGATGTGGAGTTTTACTTAGTGTCTATCCAGAAATGGCTATTTTGTCCAATTTCTGCGTCAGGCTCAAATTTTAATCCTCGAAATATTAAATATATTACTCCGGTTAAAATTTTCGCCTTCCTTGAAAT
>JAUXDD010000021.1 GCA_030618465.1 Desulfobacteraceae bacterium | reverse complement strand
AGCATCAGTAGTATATCCTTTGATTCTGAATTGTCGAATATGGACAGCGCATTAATGGCACTGTTAATATGTTCGGTTGCCTTTTGTCTTGTATATTCGATTCCACCGTATTTTTTCAGCATATCTTTCAGGGTCTGAAAGTCAACAGGGGAAAATTCAGTATTTTGTATGATCGTTTCCATCCGGTCACGATCACCGGCATCTGCTTTTGCCAGGGAATATATAACCGGCAGGGTGAGTTTGCCTTCTCTTAAGTCTGCGCCAATCTCTTTACCCAGCGCTTTAGTGTCTGACGTATAATCAAGCAGATCATCGGCCATCTGGAAAGCGATTCCGATGTTGTGGCCGTATCCGGCAAGTGCTGTTACCTTTTTTTGCGGCGCGTCTGAAATCATGGCACCGATTTTACAGGCACCTTCAATCAGAACCGCGGTCTTACACCGGATAACATCCATGTACTCTTTTTCTGAAAGATCAAGACGACCTTTTACGATAAGCTGGTGTATTTCACCCTGGGACATGTTTTCCGTAATGTCTGCAATGGCTTTTATAACATTTATCCGTCTTGTTTCCGAAGCGATGGTGAGAACACGGGCCAGAAGAAAATCACCCACGAGAACGGCAACCGAATTACCCCATATGGCATTGGCAACTGTTTTTCCCCTTCGTAATGTGGCTTCGTCAACAAGATCATCATGAAGAAGCGATGCCGCATGCAGGTACTCAAAAATAACCGAAAAGGTTTTGTCATAATCACCATTATATCCGCAGATTCTTGCGGAAAGCACCATTAAAATGGGACGCAGTCGTTTGCCGCCGCTGAAAAGAATATGACTGGCAGCCTGTGATACCACTTCAAGATACGGGGTCAGATTGTTTTTCAGCTCTTTTTCTATATCTTCAAGATCATCTGCCACAAGGGCCATGGCCTTTTTTTTCAGATCACTCATAAAGGGACTCCTATAAGATCGTACTCAGTTGCATCTGTGACCTTAACATTTAAAAAATTTCCAACAGGTATGTTTTCGGGCTCAAAGCAGTTCTCGATATACGTGACACCGTCAACCTCAGGGGCCTGAAATGCCGTTCGGCCTTTTAGAAATTTTTTTTTCGGCCCTTCTTCCACAAGGACCCTGACCGTATTCCCAATTTTCTTCCGGTTGTTTAAAAGAGAGATTTCTGCCTGGTGTGCCATCAGGATGTCGTACCGATCAGAAGCCGTATCATTATCAACAGGGTTCGGCAGCTGATGGGCAGGCAGGTCTTCAGAATCAGAATAGGTGAACACACCCAGATGATCGAACCGCACTTCCTTTATAAAATTCAAAAGTGTCCGGACGTCTTCATCTGTTTCACCGGGGAAACCGGTTATGACCGTTGTCCGTAAAGATGCGTCCGGTACAGTCTTTCGTATGGTATCGAACAGGTCGTAAAGGTCATCCCGGGTATAGTGCCTCCCCATTTTTTTCAAAACAGCGGTACTGGCATGCTGGATGGGAATATCAAAATACGAACAAATATTTGGATACGCGTCGACTGTTCGGATTATTGCCTTATCAATGCTTTCCGGATGCCCGTAGAGAAACCGTATCCGGATGTCATCTGAAATTTTTGAAATACGCTCCAATAATATGTCCAATCCAACCGCGGGGTGCCTGTCTTTTCCAAAAAAGGTGGTGTCCTGTGCAATGAGAACCAGTTCTTTTTTGCCGGATAAAATCAGGGAACCGGCTTCGGAAACAATATCATCGATTGGCCGGCTCCGGTGCTTTCCCCGCAGTTTCGGAATAATACAATAGGTGCAGTGCTTGCTGCAGCCTTCGGCAATTTTAATATATGCCATGTAATGGTCGCTGGTCGCTCTGGGTACGGCCTGATGCTGGAGTTCCGTTAAATCCGGATCGGGCAGAATACATGTTGATGTTTCATCCAGGGTTCCTTCAGCCGCCTGGATAATTTTGTCATACGCGCCTGTGCCGAGGAAGACATCAACCTCCGGAAGTGCATCTGTTATATTTTCCCGGAACCGTTCCGGCAGACACCCGGCAACAATCAGGCGGCGGCAGGTTCCCTGCTTTTTCAGCGCTGCCATCTCAAGAACTGTGTCTATGGATTCTTCAGCAGCAGATTCTATAAAGCTGCATGTGTTGACGATAATGACATCCGCCCCGGCAGGATCCTGTGAAAATGTCCAGTTTGCCTTAAACAGCCGGCCCAGCATGATTTCACTGTCCACAAGATTCCTGGCACAGCCTAAACTAACCAGATGAAGTTTCATGAGTGTGCTTGTTGATTAATGAATTTCCGGAATACAGGTATCATTGGGCAGATGCCTTTTTAACCTGGGCTAAAAGTTCATCCTTTAATATTAGTGAATGTACATCGCCCACATGTTCAATTATATTTTCCACACCGCCTTCCTGGCGATCAACCAGTGTCACAACCTTTATTACATCATATCCTTCTGAACGGGCCCGTTCGATCGCTTTTATGGTTGACCCCCCGGTGGTAACAACATCTTCCAGAATGACAATGCGCCCCTTTGGTTTGATATCACCTTCAACCCATTTTGAAATACCGTGATCTTTTTTTGTTTTGCGTATGGAAAAGGCATTTACAGGTCGTTTCTGTAATTCAGATACAAATGCTGTTGCAACAGCGATAGGATCTGCGCCAAATGTGAGTCCACCCACCCCATCCGCATTCAGGTCTCTTATCGCGTCAAATACCAGGTGCCCGGTGAGAAACATGCCTCTCGGGCTTAAAATTACCGGCTTGCAGTTAACATAATAGTGGCTTATTTCACCGGAAACCAGTTTAAATGAAGGGGTATCACTATACTTGAATGATTTTTTACATAATAGTTCAATCAGTTCCTGTTTCATAAAAAGCGTCCTCACTGAATAAAAAACCCTTTTACGTGCAATGCCATATGTTTTACAAGTAAAATAGTTCAAAACCTCAAGAAATTGTTGATTTTATAACGATCATTCGATAAAAAAGCCCCCACTGAAGTGGAAGAAGCCGTTTTATGGGTTCAGTGAAGGCTTTGAGTAAGGAAAACTGGGAAGCAGCACTCCTTAAAACTCATGGAACTCATACCAGTATTATTTTTGAAGGTCAATTCAAAACCTGCCGGGACACGCCCATGGTATCTGAGAAAATAATGATTTATTGCGCTTATAGCCGGCTATACGACAAAGACTTGAATTCTATAAAAATCTGAGAGATTTTTTTTTATTAATATGCTATATACGTTAAATAATTTATCGGGAGTTGCCAATAAATTGTCATGCAATATAAATAAAACAATAATTTTAAATACATGGTGGTGGTTTTTCAAAAGGTCCCATATATACAACAATAGATCAGGAAAGAGGTAAATGCCTGAAAGTAACGATGAAAACACTATAATCCGGATGTTCCGTGTCTACAAGCGATATGGAGCACAAAATGCCCTGGCTGATATTAATCTTGATATTCGCAGAAATGATTTTCTGTTTGTTAACGGACCCAGCGGAGCCGGTAAATCCACACTGCTTAAACTGCTTTATCTGGGGGAACCTGTATCCGAGGGGCAGATTCTGATCAACGGAATGAATCTGTCTCGTGTTTCCCGTAAGCGCATTCCGGATTTAAGACGAACATTCGGAATAATTTTCCAGGATTATAAACTCATCTCCAATAAAACCGTATTTGAAAACATTGCCCTTGTGCTGGAAGTCTCCGGCCATAAAAGTAAATATATTCAAAAGAAGGTAAAAAGTGTCCTGAGAACGGTGGGTATGGAATCAAAAATCGATGCATATCCGCCCACGCTTTCAGGCGGTGAACAGCAGCGGATCGCTGTTGCCAGGGCAATAACCGGTGATCCGAAGATTCTTCTGGCAGACGAACCAACAGGAAGTCTGGACGCTGAATCTGCAATGATAATATTAAATCTGCTTAAAGAGTATCATTCAGGGGGAGGGACAGTTATCATCGCAACACATGACAAGGAACTGATTCGTTCAATACGGGGACGAATTATTTATCTTCAGGATGGGCAGCTTCAAATTCCAAAAGCGATTGAAGTGTAAGTGTAAAAGAGGGCAGATGATTTTTTTTGTTAAACGGGCCATAAAGGATATGAACGGCAACAGGTTTATAAATGCCGTAACCATTGTTACTATTGCGTTATCCATATTTATTGTATCTGCCTTTGGTCTCTTTTTTCACAATGTGAATAATTTGATGGATACCTGGAAAAAAGGTGTACGGATATTAGCCTATGTGAAGAAACATACAAAAGAGTCACAGATAACGGAATTGAAAGATAAAATTCAGGCAACACAGGGGGTTGCATCGCTAACGTTCATATCAAAGGAAGAATCTTTAAATCAAATGAAGGACCATATGAAACGCCAGGCGGCCATTTTTAAAAAACTGAAGGAAAATCCCCTTCCCGATGTATTTGAAATTCAAATGGTTGGAATCCAGCAGGGCATGGATGATATCGAAATTCTGGCAACCCGAATTGAATCTCTTCCCCATGTAAGTAGTGTAGAATACGGCCAGAAATGGCTTGGCCGGTTTATGACTATGTTTAATCTGATAAAATTTTCAGGGTTTGCATTGTGCGGTACCTTTTTAATGGCGTCTGTTTTTATAGTGGCAAATACGATTCGCCTCCTGTTTTATTCAAAACAGGAAGAAATTGAGATTATGCGTCTTGTAGGAGCCTCAGACAATTTTATTAAAGCGCCATTTTATGTTGAGGGAATTATTCAGGGAGTGCTTGGCGGTGTAATCGGTGTAACGGCCCTGCTGATTACGTACCTGCTTATATCATCAAATATGGAACAGGGTATCCTGGTTGATTTCCTTAGTATCCGCTTCCTTCCCATAAAGATATGTTTGGGGATCATTCTTTGCGGTATTGTTGCCGGGTGGCTGGGATGTTATCTTTCGTTAAAACAAATTTTAAAGTATTAATTACCGTATCTGCCATCATCTGGATGATGCTTGTCACGGCTGAATTGACCGGTTCCCAGGTAAGCCAAGTCGGAATCATAACGGTCGACAGGCTGAATGTTCGCAAGGGGCCTGGAAAGGATGAACCGATTATCAGGGTCCTGACCAAAAGGACAGAAGTATTAATCCTTGCGCACCATAATGGGTGGTTGAAAATATGGTATAAGGGCAGCACCGGTTATATTCGTAATCGTGAGAAATATATCACCCTGGGGAAAAAAAATACGGAAGATAACTTAAGCGGTATTGAACAGGCGCAGGCAGAGGCAAAGGACATCCACCGCAAGATTGAAATCCATAAAGCTGAACTGCAGAAATTCAAAATAGAAGAATCGACGGTTATCAGCCGCCTGAATAAAATTGAACGTGCATTGAACAAATCATGGCGGCGTGTCAATGCTCTGAAAAAAGAACGTGAATCTGTTGAAAAAGAAATAGGAAAAACAGAAACCTCCATAAATAAAATTAAGAAAAAAATCAGGGAAAACGAGAGATATACGTCAGAACGCCTTGTAGCTCATTTCAAGCTGAGTCTCACGGGAAGAGTTCAGGTCCTTGCATCGGCTGAATCCATGCATGAGCTTCTCATAAGAAAAAAAGCCTTAGAGCATATTCTTAATTATGATGAAAAAATTTTAAACGAACATACAGAAAATAAAACCAGGCTCATAGAACTGCTGGAAAGGCAGAAAGCCCGAAAAAAAGATAAAATTAAAGTTGAAAATGATTTGAAATATCAGATCCGGATGATGTCTGTTGAAAAAACAAAGCGGTCAAAACTTCTGGGAGAAATCAGAAGTAGAAAATCACTTCAGCTGGCTTCTATTGACTCCCTCAAACAGGCGGCAATAGCTCTTGATGAGACAATACTTAAGTTGCGGCCTGAACCGATTCCGACCTCCAGCAAGGGATTAAAAAAATTTACCTTATATAAAGGGTTGCTCAAAATACCTGTAAAAGGTACAATAATGTCACGTTTTGGCTCTTATAAAGACAGCCGACTGAAAGTCGTCAATTTTCGAAGTGGAATTGAGATAAAAGCAGATATGGGAGAACCGATACGTACCGTATGCAGCGGCCAGGTTATTTATTCAAGCTGGTTCAAAGGCTACGGGAATATGATTATCATAGATCACGGTGATAATTACTACACCGTATATGCACATGCTCAGGAAATTTTTAAACGAAAAGGTGATATGGTAGAAATAAACGAAGTTATTGCCACAGTTGGTGATACAGCATCAATGAGAGGATCGGTTCTTTATTTTGAAATTCGTCATCATGGAAAACCGGTTGATCCCCTGAAGTGGCTTCAAAGTGGATAGAAGGAGACATTAAATGACCAAAAGAAATAAACAGTCTGTAAAAATAAGTCTGCTGGTAGTGGCCGCCGTTGTATTAGTTATAACCGGTCATTATCACGATATCTCTGCAGACAATGATGAAACATACAAGGGGCTCAAGGTTTTCAGTAATGTTATTGAGCAAATTGAAAAAAATTATGTGGACACGGTTGATACAAAGGAATTAATTCAAAATGCCATTCAGGGAATGGTTCACAGCCTTGATCCTCATTCTCAGTATCTTACACCTGAAGCATTTGAAGAACTTCAGTCAGGAACGAGAGGTGAATTTGAAGGCATTGGTATCGTAATTACGATGCCGAAAGGTGTTCTCACCGTGGTTTCGCCTATCGAAGGTACACCTGCATACAGCGCGGGAATTCAGTCCGGAGATATTATCGTTAAAGTGGACGGTGCGTTTACAGGAGATATGAAAATCTGGGAAGCGGTTAAGAAAATGAGAGGCCTGAAAGGGACAAAAGTTGTTATTACCGTTATGCGTAAAGGTTTTACCGAACCGAAGGATTTTGAACTGGTTCGTGATATCATTCCCTTAGAGAGTGTGAAATATATTACCTTGCAATCAGGTTATGGATATGTCTGGATAACTAATTTTCAGGACAATACGACAGCGGATCTTAAAGATGCCCTGGAAGCGCTTGAGTCAGAAACTACTCCGTTAAAAGGGCTTGTGCTCGATCTGCGCAATAATCCAGGGGGGCCCCTGAACCAGGCAATAGAAGTCTCAGATTTGTTTCTTGAAGAAGGGCAGATCCTTTCTATCAAGGGACGTCTTGAAAAACACACGAATATTTTCAATGCCCATACGAACAGCACGAAAAGAGAGTATCCCATCATTATCCTGATAAATAATGGCAGTGCCAGTGCTTCGGAAATCGTTGCCGGAGCGCTCCAGGACCATAAAAGAGCTCTTATTATGGGGACGACTTCTTTTGGTAAAGGGTCTGTTCAGACCGTTAAACCACTCGGTGACGGATCCGGACTGAAATTTACAATTGCCAGATATTACACGCCCAGCGGAAGGTCAATCCAGGCAAAGGGTATAGAGCCGGATATTGTTGTTCCATACAGTCTTATTGATAACGATGAAAAAGATGATAATAAAATATTCTTAAAGGAAAAAGACCTTAAAAATCATCTTGAATCTGAATCTGAAAAAACGAACCAGAAAGCAAAACAGGAAGAAGATACTGAAGATGAAAAGGAACCAGTGAAAAAGAAGTCCAAATATGGTTCCCTTGAATTAGACAATCTTATGGCTGATTCACAGGTTAAACGGGCTCTTGATACATTGATCAGCTATGATATTTTTAAGGGTATTAAAAATTGATGATCTTGTAGTGAATCCAATTTTCCCTCCCTTGCGGGAGGGGATTGGCAGATAATAGAAGCGAAAAAAATTCTTTCAATACCGGTTTTACATATCAGATGGTCAGAAAAAAGCGTGCTGGGGTGAAAAAAGCAAAAAAATCATCCGCAAAGAAAGTTAAACGGCTCTCTATAAAATCACATATTGCTAAATCGTTATATGGTGTGGTTTCTCTTGCATTTATTGTTGTTGTCGGCGGATTTGCCGCAAATTATGTACTCCCACCTCAAAACCGAATCCAACCCATCAGTTCCGGGCAGCAGAGTAAAAAAACAGTTCGTCATTTAGCAAAAAAGGTTGAAACGCATTCGGGCAAAAACACTCCATCCTTTGAAATTTTCCCTGAAAAAGAGAATAATGTATCCGGAGCAGTACACAGCCCCGCCGTATATAAGATGAAGGAATTGCTGGTTATGGAGAAATTGCCAAAAGTCGCCATCATCATCGATGATTTGGGGTATGACAGGCAAATTGCTGAAAAGTTTCTTGGCCTGGATGCGGCTCTTACTTTTTCAATACTCCCTCATAGCCCATTCCAGGATGTAATAGCCAGAAAAGCCAACGAAAAAGGGCTTGAAATAATGCTCCATCTGCCGATGGAACCAATGGAATATCCTAAGATCAATCCGGGGCCCGGTGCTCTGTATACGACCATGTCAAATGATTCCCGAATATATCAGTTGAAAAAAAATCTGGATGCCATACCGTTTATTAAAGGTGTCAACAATCACATGGGATCCAGAATGACGAGCATTTCAACTCAGATGTACCAGATTTTTTCAGTGCTGAAAAAAAAAGATTTGTATTTCATTGACAGCCGTACAACAGAGGAAAGCCTCTGCAAACCGTCCGCAAGGCTCCTGAAAATTCCATTTGCCCAAAGGGATGTTTTTCTGGACAACCACCAGACATATAATTCCATCAGTAACCAGATACGGCGTTTGATCCATATTGCCAATATTCAGAATGAAGCCATAGGGATAGGGCATCCGCATGAAATTACCTGCGAAGTGCTTCGTGACATACTACCGGATATAAAAAAACAGGTTGAGATTGTTCCGGCCTCGGAAGTTACTCACATTATTGGCTTATAACCATTTTACCCAGGAGTCATTTTCTGCCGGCAAATATGTGACAATACCGTCTGCTGTGGTTTTTCCAACAAATCCTGAGTGTCTGCTGAAAACTATGCTGCATTTTTCAAAAGACTGGACACTGTTGGCGCATGCCATTTTCCCCTGCCGGAGAGTGTCGGTATTTTTTCCATTTCCAGATGTTGTGCTATCTGTTCATAGGACATGCCGCTGACACGAAGTTTTTTAATGGTAGTCACTGCTTTGTCCCTGATGTGAAAATCGGCGCCGTCATTATCATTTTCAGATTCATCAGCGTTGTTTTTTGGGATTATAGTTGGAGTCCCTTTTGATTTTGCTTCTGGCGCAAGTCCTGCCAGTTTGCTCAAAGCTGCTGCAATTGTCTCCATGGCTTCAGCTTTACGTTCCTCGGTAATAATTTTTCGTTCAAGAAAATCATTCTTAACAAAACTGGCAACAAGAGGAGCCATATCTTTGAGCAGCGATACCAGTTGTTCCGTACCTTCATTTTTAGTATGTTGATTTGTTTTCTTTTGATTGCCATAATCATTGCCGTTATAATTTCCATTCGTATGGTTATTCCCATTGTATGGCTTACGGTATCTTTGATAGTGGCCTGTTCTAAGGCTGTGTAAAAAATCATTCATAAAATCCCCCTTAAGGAAAAGATATTGTTTGATGTGACATAATATAAAAGCAAATATCGTGCCACAACAGATGGCACAATTAAGTATTTAAATTTTCATATTAGATGGCGACATATTTAATAGTTTACAACACGTAGTGCCGGAGAAAACGTATCAAATGATCTTAATCTTCGATAAATTTTATATTTATTCCCCTGATACTGAATCGTTGATATATAGCCATCAATCTGGTGATCAAGCCGATCCATAGTAAACTGCCAGAGATTTCCAAAGTAAAATTCAAGAATACTAACTCCGACAGTTTTATTTTTTTTATTTTTTACGTAATAAGGTGAGTTGTTTTCTGAATATTTATTCTGGGTGTATTTATTAATAAAGAATTCAAGATGTGTCTGCTGATTAAGAGACAGTGTATCAAATTGGACACAATGCTGCCACATGGTTGATGTACTAAAAGGGATTTCATTGGTAATTTCTATGTTTATAAGGCTCTTGATCGGTATCTGTTTTAAATAAAAGCCTTCTTCAGGAACCAATATATCAATTTCAGATAGTTCGCTGGAAGTGTTTTTTTCTCTATTTTCAATATAACGAAAAGCAAGCCCCCCCAAACTCATATCAATTATTTGACCTAATTTCGGTGCATAATGTTTGAACGCAACCAACGAACCGTTTTCAACATCGTATCTGGGGTATTTTCTTCTTTCAACAAATTCATTTCCAGTGCATATATTCATAATTACCTCCGGGCATGAGACAGTTGAGAGCCAGTCGTTTTAACAATATAGTATTGTTTGTGATCTGTTTTTATAATTAAGTGAGCAATGGGTGTGCCAATAGTCGAGAAGTGTTTATAATATCTTGAAATGATGGAATATTACTAAGCAAGGGAATAGGCATGGCAGGTGTGAGCGGACGTACAATTTAAGTTGTGAAAATTTCTGAATTTCAATTATATCATTAAAATGACAGCAGAATATGTAATTGTTTACAGAATTTGTGAATACAATAAAGGTTGTGGGGTCTTGTCAGGTTATATTTTTATGACAAAATATTCTCAATATTGCTCTTTTTGAAACTAAAAAATATTGTGGCAACTACTATATAATAGAGAAAAATTTTAAGGGAAATACGTTTAGGGGCATTAATGACATTTTAGAAACTCTCTTTCGGAGGATTAAAGTACCCGTATTTAATATGGGGGAAACGTTTTTTTATCAGCCTGAGAACGTTTCCAATGCCAATGGGCTCTCCCTGTTTTTCATTCGCATTCATCGTATTGAAATACCGCAGGGGATCATAATTGAGATTCCTCCACTGTATAAAGTGTATGGGATGATCGTGCATAAAAGAAATGAGAGTGTTCACTTCTTTTTGGGTATCTGTAAACCCGGGGCAGTTCAGGTAGTTTATGGATACAAATTTTCCCATGGTGTTTGCAATATCTATACTTTGTGCAACATCTGAAAGTGTGTATCCCTTTGGCCTGAAATAGGCATTGTAGCATTTTTCTCTTACACTGTTTATACTGACACGCAGGGAATCAAGACCTGCTTCAAAAAGTCCTGCGAGGATATCCGGTCTGCTTGCATTGGTGTTCATATTGATAGTGCCGCGTGTTGTAGTGGCTCGAATCGTAGCTATGGCCGGCTCAATAACATCTGCCGCCAGGAGTGGGTCTCCCTCACATCCCTGACCAAAGCTGACAATACTTTTACGAACTCTCCCAATATGTGCAAGGGCGACTTCAACTATTTCATCTGATGACGGCGTAAATGATATACGTTCCTGGCAGCATGAAATTGTATTATTCTTCTGCAGGGAAATGCATCCTAAACACTTGGCGTTGCAGTACCTGGAGGTAGGCAACGGTGCTTCATACCTCCCAATAAAGAAGTTTTTTGCAGCAGGGCAACCATATTCCATAGCGCATTTTTCCAGATGTTCTCTCAATCTGTTGGAAGGCATGGTTTTTCTGAATTTTTTTATCCCTTCGATTATTTTTGCAGGTTTCATCAATCTCAGGTCCTGACGTCTTTCCCTGTCTACACACATCACCGATGACCTGAACTCGTTGTTACACCATCCCACAGCGCCGTATGAGAACAGGGGGAGAGAGTCAGCTTTTTCTGGCTCCATGTACGCACACGTATAGGAGTTGACATATCCTGGTGAATTAAATACCGATACCGGATAAATTGATTCCCCGGGCATATATGGATTTTCAGCAAGAATTTCAAGTTGACCGGTATCCATATTGAACAAAATCGGCATCCTGTCCGGTAAGAACATGAGTTCACTACCATATGGCATTTTAATCGTATTGACCATTTCAAGGGGTACAAGGGATGCACCGGCCATACCCACAGCAGCATATCCTTCAAGTTCAAAAATTTTTCCATCAGAATTGGCTGCCAGGGCCGTTACGTGTTTATTTATAGTATTTAATGGGGGTTTTTTTCTTTTTTTCATCCCGTACTGCCTTTCCATTATTACGGATCAAACTGTTTATCAATTGTTCATAAAACAAATAATCACTTATTAAAAGGGCTTTCTTAAAGTTAAGAATATTCCTTGTTTATGAATGTATTAAATGCTATTTCAATAAATAAAGAAGGCCGGAACAATAACATCTGGCAGCTGGTTTAAAAAGGGGGCGAAAAAATTCCGACTTGTTTTTTCACAAGCCCCATGTTTCAACTCCTTTAATATATTATCTGAGATATTTATAAATAAAAATCTGTAAGCAATGCAGGAGTGAGAAATGGATTATATTAAAATACGTTTTAGTTCAGATTTAGCCCATACAGGTGTCGGGTTTGAAAAGACAGTTGATGAAATGTTTCAGTCAATGAGCCATATATTTTCGCTATCAGAGGCCAGCTGGAAACCGTCAATGGATATATATGAAACTCAGGAGGAAATTATAATTCTGGCGTTGGTTGCAGGCGTTGCAAAAGGTGATATTGAACTTGAAGTGGACACCAAAGCAGTAAAAATATCCGGCAGGCGAGCCCCTGTAATAAATGAAGAGGATTCCAGGTTCTGCCTTGCTGAAATTCAATACGGTGCATTTGAACGCACATTGTTTCTACCTGCACCTATTAATACGGAAAGTGTTTCTGCCGCGTTTGTTAACGGGTTTCTACAGATCCGCATGTCCAAACTGCAGATTGGCGAAGTAAGAAAGATTCAGATTGAAAGCGCTGAATGATAAGATAATTCAACTCATAGTTTTTATAATTTTGGAGGTGTGTCTATGCCTGATTCTAAAGAAATTAGCGAATATGATCCGGAGAGTATCCCGGATATTCTTCCTGTCCTGCCGCTGGAAGGGGCGGTGCTATTCCCCAAAATGGTGATACCTATTGTTGTTATGCAGAGCGAATACATCCAGATGATTGATTCCGTTATGTCAGGCAATCGTATTATTGGGATGATTACATCCAAAGAATCCGAGCAGAATAAAAAACATGCTCCTGAAGACATGTTTTCTATCGGTACCAGCGCCTTGATTCTGAAACTGGCCAAATCGGAAGACAACAAGGCCCAGTTGATGATACAGGGATTGGAACGGTTCAGGGTTAAAAAATTTGTTAACGGTACTCCGTTTATGCGCGCTAAAGTTAATCAGATCAGTGAAATTGAAAAAATGGACAAAGAAACCGAAGCGCTCAGAAATAATCTTATCAGTCTTTATCAGAAAGTCGTTCAACTCTCGCCAGGCATGCCTCATGAGATCGGAAAAATGGTGTCAACAATTGAAGAACCGGGGATACTTGCTGATATGATTGCGTCGACAAGTAATTCTTCTGTGGAAGAAAAGCAGAATGTGCTTGAAATGCTTGATATTAAGAGGCGATTGAAAGAGGTGACCAGAATTGTGAATCACCAGCTGGAAATTCTTGAGATAGGCAATAAAATACAGTCCCAGGTTAAAGGGGATATGGATCAGAAGCAGAAAGAATATTATCTGCGGCAGCAGCTAAAAGCTATAAAAGAAGAGCTGGGAGAAAAAGATGACACCAATGTTGAAGTAGATGAGTACAGGACAAAGATTGAGGAAAAAAATCTTCCGGAAGAAGCCAGCAAAGAAGCAACACGCGAACTCGACCGCCTGGCAAAAATGCATTCGTCTTCATCTGAATATACGGTTGCATCAACATATCTTGACTGGATAACCGCGCTGCCCTGGAATGACAGCACTGAAGACAATCTTGATATAGCAACGGCGAGGAAGATTCTTGACGATGACCACTTCGGGCTTGAAAAACCCAAAAAACGAATTATTGAGTACCTGGCTGTGCGTAAGTTGAAACCCGATTCGAAAGGGCCGATTCTCTGTTTAGCAGGCCCTCCCGGTACCGGCAAGACCTCTCTGGGACTCTCCATAGCAAGGGCACTGGGGCGAAAATTTATCCGTATTGCTCTTGGCGGGGTGAGGGACGAAGCTGAAATCAGAGGGCACAGGCGCACATATGTGGGAGCACTTCCGGGCAGAATCATTCAGGGAATCAGACGGGCAGGATCTAATAATCCGATTTTTATGCTTGATGAAATTGATAAGGTTGGCAGTGATTTTCGAGGTGATCCGTCCTCGGCACTTTTAGAGGTTCTTGATCCTGAGCAGAACTTTTCATTTTCAGACCATTACCTGGATGTTCCGTTTGATCTCTCCAAGGTCATGTTTATTACTACTGCCAATATTCTGGATACCATTCCGCCTGCCCTAAGGGACAGGATGGAAGTACTGGAGCTTTCGGGCTATACCCAGGAAGAAAAAATTAAAATAGCAAACCGGTATCTCATCCCAAGGCAACGGGAAGCTCACGGACTTTCAGCTAAACAGCTAACGATTACAAACGGGGCATTAAAGCAGATAATTACAGGTTATACCCGGGAAGCCGGTCTAAGAAACCTGGAACGGGAGATAGCGTCCATATGTCGGGGTACTGCGGCAAAAATAGCTGAGAAAAAAGCAAAAAAAATATCGGTTACAATAAAGAATTTTGCAGAATATCTTGGCCCGATTCGATTTACTTCCGAGAAAAGTGAACGAAAACTGCTGCCCGGTGTTGTTATGGGGCTCGCCTGGACACAGGCCGGGGGGGAGCTGTTGTTTGTTGAAGCAACAGCGATGAAAGGGAAAAAAGGTCTCACATTAACAGGCCAGCTTGGAAATGTCATGAAGGAGTCTGCAAGCGCGGCTTTAAGTTTTATACGATCAAATGCTGAAGCATTAAAAATTAATGACAATTATTTTGATAACAACGACATTCATATTCATGTTCCTGCCGGTTCAATTCCAAAGGACGGGCCTTCAGCCGGAGTGACCATGCTTACTGCCCTTGTGTCTTTGCTGACAAACAAGTCCATAAAGAAAGACCTTGCCATGACCGGCGAAATAACGCTGAGGGGACAGGTGCTTCCTGTGGGGGGTGTAAAAGATAAAGTACTTGCAGCACATCGTGCAGGTATAAGAACCATTATTCTTCCTGCCTGGAATAAAAAAGACCTGCAAGATATTCCGAAGAATGTCCACAAGTCAATTAAATTTCACTTTGTTGACCGGATGCAGGATGTTTTAAAAATTGCACTGGGAAAATAGTATTCCAATACATTGAGGATACAACTCTATGAAAGTTATAATCTGTGGTAAAGGTGGAAGCGGAAAGAGTACAATTTCGGCGCTTATTGCCAAAGCATTGGATACACACGGCTTCAATGTTTTATTGATTGATGCGGATGAGTCCAATACCGGCCTGCACCGCTTGATGGGCGTTTCCCAGCCGGTTATTCTTATGGATAGTCTGGGAGGTAAAAAGGGATTCAAACAAAAACTGAACAGGGTATCCCCCTTCGGAAGTGAACTCTTTAAACAGGGAATGAAAATCGACGATATTTCTGAAGAGTGCATTTCCAGATCAAACGGAATAAGGCTTCTTGTCATCGGCAAGATACACACATCCGGGGAAGGCTGCGCATGTCCCATGGGGCTTTTGTCAAAGACGGTTTTATCGAAACTTGATATTGGAGACAATGAGGTTGTTATTATTGACACGGAAGCCGGAATTGAGCACCTGGGCAGAGGTGTTGATGCTGGATGTGACCTTATTATCGGTGTCGTGGATCCCTCTTTTGAATCATTTATGCTGGCAAAGAAAATGCAGGAAATGGCCGGAAAGGCAGAAATTGAGATTGTCTTTGTATTAAACAAAGTTGATGATACGGTTGAAGCCGCCATGACAAAACATTTTGATCCGGAGAAAGTGATCACAAGAATTCCGAACAGCAACACCATATTCATGAACAGCCTTGAAGGAAAAGAGTTAAAGACAGATCTGCCTGAAATTAATCCCATTTGTGAGCAGATCGAAAAATTCAAAAAAATTTGATTTCATTATAACGTCATTACTGCATCAACTCCCTGATACCTGTTGAAGTGAGATCTCTTGTCGTGGCAAATTTTCACAGGGAGATGCTCAAACTGTCAGCCGAATCTATTGAACGTCATGCGAAGATAAAAATCCGGATCAGGTAATACAGATAAATGTTCAGGCGTTTCCTTTAACCTGCACAAGATAGGGGAGGAGTGATTATGGTAAATTTAATCGATAGGAGTGTTAAGTTTTTTATTGGATTTATTCTGATAGCCGATTTTATGTTGTTAACCGGATGTGATAATTCATCAGGCGGTACGGAAGTCGGAAACCCACCGCAGCAAGTTGGTGAACCTTCCCAGATGACAACGTTCGGCAGTGATGCAGAACTTGAGATCTATCTGAAAGATCAGTATGCCCGAAGTGTTCAGCCGGAAAATATTTATTATGGGGGTGGATTGATGACGCTTGACGTTCAAGGCAATGTACCTCCAATGGAAAGTGTTATAGACGGGGGAAATGCATTTTCTTCAACTGATAGTAACACAGGAAGTTTCTCACATACAAATGTCCAGGTGTCAGGCGTTGATGAATCCGACAAAGTAAAAACAGACGGTGAATATCTATATGTGATGGGCGACAGTCGTGTGACCATTGTCAGGGCTGATCCACCGGATGAAATGGCTGTAGTAAGTATAATTGATATTAACGGAACGGTAGATTCCCTGTATCTTCACAAACAAATTCTGATAATACTGTATGTTCCTGAAGGTGGAAACGGCATATCATCAGATAATGTCTGGTCTATGACCGGTATGTCGTACTGGATCAATATAAATACCAGCACAGGCGTAATGATGGTTGACGTCCAAAATCCATCTAAACCGGTGACCATACAAAATGTTGTTGCTGAAGGTTCATTAATTTCATCACGGATAATCAACGACAAACTTCATGTCATTCAGCAGTTCCTTCCGGAGCTGCCTCCTTTGAAAGTTTATTACGATGGCACAGAGGAAAACCAGCTTGAAACAATTCATGCAAATATGGAAACACTGTCAGTCATGACACTTGATAATTTATTACCCTCATATACCGCCTTCGATGTATCAGGTGATATAGCTCAAAGAGGTCGTACAATTTTATCACAGAATTTCTATCGACCGTATGAACCCGGTGGTGGCAGTATCGTATCCCTGGTATCATTTAACCTGGGTAATTTTTCACAGCCATTCCAGAGCATAGGCATTGTTGCAGATGCCCATGTGGTGTATGCCTCAATGGTGTCTATGTACCTGGCAGCGACTCATACAGCTTATATGGATCAGGTTGATGACGATTACAACAGTGTGAATTTAAAAACAGTTATTCATAAGGTCGATATTTCAGGCGAGAAAGCGTTCAGTAGAGGAAGCGGTTCTGTGAAAGGCCAGGTCCTGAATCAATTTTCACTTGATGAATATGATAACATACTGCGCATTGCCACAACAACCGGTATTGGCGGCAATACATGGAAAAATCATGTGTTCTGCCTTAAATCCGGTGAGGTTGGGCTTGAAACAATAGGAGGAATTGAGGATATTGCCCCGGGTGAAAAAATTTATTCAGCGCGTTTTCTTGGCACACGCGGTTTTCTTGTTACCTTCAGACTGGTTGACCCGTTATTCACCTTTGACCTGTCCGATCCAACAGCACCGAAAGTTGTCGGCGAGTTAAAAATACCGGGGTATTCTGACTACATTCATCCGCTTGGTGAAAACCATCTTCTTACAATCGGGAAAGACGCCGATGAGCAGTCCGGCGCATATCAGGGGATGCAGCTTTCCATTTTTGATATTACGGACTTTTCAAAACCTGTGCTTCTGCATAATGAGCTTATAGGAGACCGTGGGACTGAATCAGAAGCATTGCATAACCACAAGGCGTTTACTTTCTGGGCAGAGAATGACCTGCTGGCTATTCCAGTGAGCCTTTTAGAACACCAGACCCATCAATATTCAGTTTGGGAATCAGGAATGCATACATTTACCGGACTTTATATTTATAAAGTTAAAGTTGCAAATGGTTTTGAATTTCTTGGACGCATCAGTACCGGACCTGCAACGAGCAATACATATTATTATAGTAATGAGTGGTCCCGTGGAATTTTTATTGATGACAGTGTTTATGCTGTTCAAAGTTCATCAGTCAAATCAGCTGATATTATGGATATCAGTAATGATATTAGGGTAATATATCTTCAATAAGGCAGAACATCAGGTTCTGATGGGATTTAAATAGTGTCCATCCAGAAATGAGATAGTTTGCTCAAGTTCAAGGAAGGCGAAAATTTTAACCGGAGAAATATATTGAATATACAATGCAGGTTCTATATGCCCTTAATTTTTATTCTCATGACAGATATTCTAAATCATTAGTGGCTTGCTGTATTGAACGCCTACCCCATAACCGGTATTGTCCGGGTCCGATGTCTCTTTGCACCATTTCACTTTTCCCTTGTATGCTTTGTAGGCTTCAGGGCAGTACGTGTCATCAGGAGTCAGATTAATGATTTTTATACAAATATCCGATCCCGGCTGAAGGGCGAAATCTGTCTCAAAATACATGCCATCCATACAGCTGTTGTACATTTTAGCATATGTATAGTATTTATTAACTTTATTGTAACAGGCGTAATTATCTTTTGTCTGAAGCAGTATCGGGGATTCATCGTAACTGCGCGGGCACGCTCTTTTTTTTGTAGCCTTCATATTTATACCTCCTGTTTTTATATTAAATATTGTATTGCAAAATAGGAGAACCGCAGTTTTAAAATTGTTACTTATAAATATGCAAAAAACATGCAAAATCAAGCAATTAGGTAAAGTTGATCAGGATTTCAGGCAGTTAACTTAATAGAGAATAGATGATTTTTCAATTTATGAAAATTATTTTATAAATTAATTTCATATTATAAAATTAATTTATACTTTTATTTATAAATGGTGAGTTAAAAATGTCGGCTATGAGATACGGCTGAATTAATCCGAAGGTGTTTTTATTGGCTAATATCCTTCTGGATACCAAAGTCAATGCCTGAATAAATGACGCCTCCTGAAACTGTTATGACCTTGTAATAGATTGAAATAGTATCGTCAATCCATCCTGAAAACTCGGATACACGGGCATATATACCGTAATGCCCCGGTTCGGCACAGCCTTCCCCAAAACTGGTAACACCCGCCACAATCCATCCGTTATCCTGTGCATTCGGGACAAGCAACGGTCCGCCGCTGTCTCCCTGGCAGGTGTCTTTTCCGCCTTCAGCATAACCGGCACAAAGCATTTCATGCGTAATATTTAAATGACTGCCATATGAATCCTGGGCGACAGTATTAGATACGATGGGCAGATCAACCTGCTGCAACAGGGTTGGCATCATATGGGTATCGTCTTCCTGAACACCCCATCCGATTGCTATGGCCATAACTCCTGGGGCAGCTAATATCCCATTGTCAATTGTAATCAGTTCGGCGGTCGGTTGAGAGGATGGTTCACTCAGGCGGAGAAGGGCTACATCGTTTATTGGTTCTTCATTTGATACAATATAATAGTCAGGGTGAACAATAATCTGTGCCGTCCGAATGCGTCGGGCATCTGAAGATAACAGATCATTGGAGCCTAAAAACACATCAATGGATGAAGCAGGAAACGGAATGCCGTATTTATCAAACAAACAGTGTGCTGCTGTAAGTATCCATCCGGATCTGATGAGAAAGCCTCCGCAAAACCAGACATCATAATTATCTTCTTCATTTGAATCCAGCAATGCTGCCATCCATGGCCAGGTATCCGGATCAGCTACTTCACCACCGATAATTCGGGGAATGGTACAGGATTGTTCGGTATGGAAAGATCTGGTCTGGTTCCATCCTGTTTGCAGGTCGATCGCAACCGTATATGTATCAAATTCAAGGCCGCTTAATTCATATTTTCCGTCATTGTTCGTTGTTGTATAAGTCTCATTTGAATCAGGAAATCCATCCTTATTTGTATCAAGGAAAACGGTCCATCCTTCCAGCCCCGATTCACCAACGGTTTGAATGCTGTCACCGTTTGAATCATTCCACACAGTACCCCGTATGAGCCCCTTGCCGTCCTCGGTCTTCTCTCTGATATTGGTATCGCTACTGCCACCACCGCATGATGCAATAATGGTTAACATTCCAAGAATCAGAATTGCAGATAAAAAAGTGTTACGTTTCATGAGGCACTTTTTTGATAATAAAACTTAACGGTTTTACCGAGCATAGAAACCCTGTTGAGAATATCGGTTACATTTATTGAGAGAAGTTCATAATTCCTGACAAGAATATTTCCGGCAACAATAACATCACGCACATCAGAGCCGCGTACGGCATATACAAGATGAGAAACAGGGTTATACATTGGAACCAGGTGAGGTTTATTTGTATCAATAATAATGATATCCGCCTGCTTGCCGGGTTCAAGGGAGCCGATTCTGTCATCAAGCCTTATGGCTTTTGCACCTTCAAGGGTTGCCATCTTAAGAACAGTAAACGCATCCATTACCGTGGGATCAAGCAGGTTGACTTTATGAAGTTTTGCCGCGGTATCCATTTCCTGAAACAGGTCAAGGTTGTTGTTGCTTGCGCATCCGTCAGTACCAAGCCCCACAGTAATACCGGCTTTAATGAAATTTGGAACAGGTGCGATACCTGATGCAAGTTTCATATTGCTTTCAGGATTATGGGATATATGTGACTGATGATCGGCAATTATGGCAATTTCTTCGTTATCAATCCACACAGAATGCGCAAGAAGAGTATTATTATTCAACAACCCAATACGGTCAAGAAACTGTAAAGGTGTAACGTTGTATTTCGACCGCATCTGATCGGATTCACCATTTGTTTCAGCGAGATGTATCTGAAAAAGAACATCATGGTTATCTGCTTCTTCTTTTGCTGCCTTTAAGGTTTTTTCAGAACAGGTATACGGGGAATGGCAGAAAATTGAAGGGGAAATGGTTGAATATCTTCCCTGCCATTTTTCAACAAATAGAATCGCAGTTTTAATATTTTTTGACGGGTCAGGCACACCCGGAGCCGGGAAATCAATAACTCCCTGCCCGAGAACGGCCCGCATACCTGATTTATAAACTGCTTCAGCAACATAATCTTCAAAAAAATATCCGTCACAGCATGTGGTTGTGCCTGAAAGAATCATTTCAGCACATGACAGCATGGTGCAAAGGCTGACATTTTCAGGTGTTATATGTTTTGCTTCAGCCGGAAAGATGTGATCATTCAGCCATGTCATCAGCGGCAGGTCGTCTGCAAGCCCCCGGAACAATGACATAGGCAGATGGGTATGAGTGTTAACAAGGCCTGGCATTATGATGCCGCCTTCGGCATCGATTTTCTGCGCTATGGTCCAGTCTGAAAATGATTCAGTTGTTCCTGTGGCAGAAATCAGGTCATTTTTTATGGCAACGGCACCATTTTGAATAAGTGCATCATTATTGTTGCAGGTTAGAACGGTTCCATTTGAAATTAATAGGTCAGCTGATTTAGCGTTCATTCATATTACCTGCAATGTTATGAATCAGTAAATCAATTTTTGGAGAAACCGATTCTGCCACTTCAATAACCGATTCTAAAGTTACAGAAACCGGATTGTCCGGATCATTTATATTTGTAACAGTTGACAGTCCCAGCACCTTCATGCCTGAATGAACGGCGGCAATGACTTCCTGGATAGTAGAAAATCCCACTGCATCAGCGCCAATTGTTTTCAGAAAGCGGATTTCAGCAGGTGTTTCAAGGGATGGCCCCCTGAGACCGGCATAAACGCCTTTTTTCAGATTGATTCCAGCTTCTTTTCCGGCGGATTCCGCAAGCCCGGCAAGGTCTTTATCATATGCCTGCGTCATTTCGGGGAACCTGGGACCCCAGCTGGCCTCATTGGGTCCCACAAGGGGATTTTCGCCGGTAAGATTGATATGATCCGATATAACCATTATATCACCGGTATTGAATTCGGTGTTAATACCGCCTGCAGCATTTGAAAGAATAAGAATCCTGACGCCGAGTTGCTGCATTATTCGAATGGGAAAAGTGACATCAAGAGAGGAGTATCCCTCATAAAGGTGAAATCGTCCATGCATGATAACGGCCGAACTGTTTTTCACACTTCCGAAAACAAGTCTGCCGGTATGGCCCCGAACAGTAGATACCGGGAAATTCGGGATGTTTTTGTACTCAAATGATTCGGTTATTTCATCCGGTTCAATGGAGTGTCCCTGGCCGGTTCCGGTTACAATGCCGATTCGGGGAGGTTTTTTGATTCGTGTTTTCAGGAAATCAGCCGTTTTAATGACTTTGAGTTTATAATTTTTCACGGTACCTCTGTCACGGTGACTATGCTTGATAAGGTTTGAAGAAATAATTGGAAAAGATATTGTAATCTGTAGTATCGTTAGCGTCAAGGGTGAAATTGACTGTGAATTAGCTCACTTTGTGCAGTTTCTATCTTGATAGGATTACATAAGGATACGATGCGTGAATGCCGTAATCCCTTTTTTTGAAGTGATAAAATATTTAATCGTTTTATCAAATTTGTCCTTCTCACAGAATTCAATTCCGTAATAATTGCCCATTGAATTTTTTATTATCCCTTTTTTGGAAATACGCTGTTTGCCATTCAGTTTGAACTCTATCCGAATTTTACTATATAGAGATAGATTCGGCCTTCCTTCCACCTTGAATCGCAGACCGGTTAACGATATATTACATATTGTGATTAATCCTTTACTTGCTTCACTGTTTTTGTCATAGATGGTATAAACCCCGGTGAAACTGGTCGATTGCCTGTTATTCCGTCTACGTTCCAGGATGACCTTATTGGTATTTCCACACGCGCATTTGTATTTTAGCTTAACCTCTGAATCGGAAAGAATGTATTTTGAAACATCAGTGATTTTTGATTTGCTGCATTTTGAACATGAAAATACAGCCCGGTCATTTTCTGCAAAAGCGACTTCAGACATTTTGAATTTCTCCTTCTTAAAAATGGTTAGAATTTTTAAATAATAAAAAACTGCTTATTAATCAGCAAAGGGCGTGCCAGATGATGGTAGAGTGTAAGGCCTTAATTTAAAAGAAAATATTTATGGCTCTATCGGTGGGTATGGTTACAACTTTTTTTGTAAAAAGATTGTGTGGTATTAATTTTTAAAACGAAAACAGTGAATTATAAGAGAAATACAATTAAGGTTGTGGTCACAACCAGGTTTAACCGGCAAATCCATTAAACAGGGTGGGTATTAAAAGTATTAGCCAGTTGACCGATTGGCCTGTTAAATAGTGTCTATCCAGAAATGGCTATTTTGTCCAATTTCTGCGTCAGGCTCAAATTTTAATCCTCGAAATATTAAATATATTACTCCGGTTAAAATTTTCGCCTTCCTTGAAAT
>JAUXDD010000090.1 GCA_030618465.1 Desulfobacteraceae bacterium | reverse complement strand
AAACAGGGTAAAACCCGTGTGAGACGAATAATAGTTTTCAAACGCAAGTTGTTTGGATTTAAAATATTCCAGTGTTAAATATTGCCCCAGGTCATAAGCAAAAAATGCATATGCCAGGCTGGCAATGATAATCACTAATATGATTTTTGACGGTTTCCCTTTCATTCTTTGCCACCCCGCTGCTATTGGATTAACCAGGAAATCGATTAATGATAATATTGATAGTTTCAATAATTTCTATTCAAGTTTTATTCAAAATACATGCCGGTGTTATTAAATCTCAAATTTTTTTTGAAAAATAGTTTGTTTTCATGTATACAGGTAGGAGGTATATGATCTGGATATTCTTTATAGATGATTTCAATTCATTTTTCAATAAGTTTGACATTTATATGCGGTATCAATATTCCGTATTCGATTTCCTGAACAGTACCACCCGCAAGATTCATCAAAATGACACACAACTGTATCAAAATAAATGTCATATAAACAATTAGAATATTAATTCCCTGAAAACA
This sequence comes from Desulfobacteraceae bacterium, assembly GCA_030618465.1. GTDB lineage: Bacteria > Desulfobacterota > Desulfobacteria > Desulfobacterales > SURF-7 > JAUXDD01. The sequence goes on along the minus strand of JAUXDD010000090.1, from coordinate 10,990 downwards.
CAGTATTTAATCCGGCAGATCCGGATGGCACGAATTTTGATATCAAATAAAGTATAAGTGTAAGATTAAAAAGACAATGAATTAACACAAAGAAAAAGGAGGTTTTAATATGGACGTTACAGTTAATTTTAAAGATATAAAAAAATCGGATAAATTAAGAGATTATGTTAAAAAAAAACTGGCCAGACTGGATAAGCTGTTCGATAAACCGACTGAAGCTCGCGTGGTTTTTTCCAAAGAAAAAGATATGCGTGTTGTCGAGATTAATCTTACCAGCAGGAAGTTAAATATTCATGCAAAAGAGACCGGTGAAGATATGCGGTCAACGATTGATGTGGCTGTAGACAAAGTAAAAAGTCAGTTGAACAAATTCAGAGACAGGATTCAAGACCATCGGATACGTCGTAAACCAAGGGAAGAAGTAATTGGGGAGGAAATTGTCGAGGAATAGATACAAGTGGTTGATTACAGAAAACATTTAAAAAAGGAGGGTATTGATCATGGATAAGAGAATTCTGGTAGCATTTGACGATTCAGAAAACGCCATTCGTACAATAAATTTTGTTATAAGCCATTTTTCTGTTGACTGCAAAGTTACGATATTCAGTGTCCTTCAGGATACAGCCATTTTATGCGATATGCACAGCCCCGAGCTTATCCCGTATTTTACATCCCAGCAGACGAATTTCTGCGTGCTGGAAGATAAGAAAAAAGAGCTGATTTGCAATGCACAGAATGAAGCAAAGAAGCGGCTGATCCATGCCGGTTTTAATGATGCCGACATTACGTTAATCACTAAGAAAAAAGAAAAAGGTGTTGCACGGGACATCATCAATGAGGCGAAAACCGGCTATGATGTTGTTGTGCTGGGAAGGCGTGGCTTGTCGGGAATCAGGGAATTTTTTCTGGGCAGTGTTTCGCAGAAAGTCATTCATACTGTAAAAGATGTGTCTGTTCTGATAGTGAAATAGAAGGTAAACCTGTTTATGCGATATATTATTTTGTCGTCAGTGTGGTGTACTGGGTCGTGACCAATAAAGCATAACTGTCACAGGTGAACCGGGGGCTATTTATGAAATTTCTGAATATGATTATTGTGGCCGGCATATTTTTTTTCCCGGTCCAAATTCATGCAGATGAAAACAGTTTCCTGGTCAATTCTTACTGGGACTCCGGGAAAGCAGAATTCCAAGTATATGATGCAACGATAAAAAAGTATGGTATCCACAGGAAAGCTGTCGCAAAACTTATTATTGTAAAAGAATCCTTTCATAAAGCAAACCTTGTAAAAACAATTCACCCGGAAGATACCGTTGATGTGATAAAAATGAATTATATCCGGACCATTCCAACAGGTGTATATGATTATTTTCAAATGGCATCGATTTTTTTTGATAGAAAAACCGGGCGCATTTTAAAATTTGCCGTGAGCAGCCAGGATGGCTGCGGCACAACCTTTATGGAATTTTTATGGAAAAACAACAGGTATCATCATCATTTTCATTCCTATTTTGATGATCAGGGAGATGGGGAAGTCGTTATTGATAATATGAATTTTGTGTTTTATGATGCCCTGCCGGTTGTTTTGAGATTTAATTTGAAAGACAAAAAAACCTATTCTATAAAATTGTCGGATTCCATGATTTCAAATAAAGCAAAACCGATAACGTTATATACGGCACTGGTATCAAAGCAAATCGTTGAAGAAAAGAAGGGAAAAAGGATATATGCTGTTACCGTGAAAAGTCCCGGAAAAAAAGATATGTTTTATTTTGAAAAAGAATTTCCCCACCGGATGATAAAGTGGCAAAAAAATAATGGCGACGAACTGACTATGAAAAAAACCCGATTTTTTTACTACTGGAATTTTACCAAACCGGAATTTGACGATATGATGAAATAAGGGTCACTTCGGAGCTAAATACATATGGCTGATTTGTTTACTTTCATGCTGATTGCTTTATATTTTTTTACTGCAGGCTGTTTAATGCTCTATGGCTTAAACTGTTATGTGATGGTTTTTCTTTTCAAACGTGGCAGGACTTCAGCTCAGGAGTACCGCAGGAAAGTACGTAGCGGTTCGGGTAAAGAAATTGATCACAGGGTTCTGCCATTTGTCACAACCCAGATTCCCATATATAACGAATTTAATGTTTCAGAACGGGTTTTAAGAGCCGTATGCAGGATAAAATACCCCGCCGGAAAACATGAGATACAGGTGCTGGATGATTCCACCGATGAAACAGCACAACTAATAGATGAGGTTGTTTCTGAATTACAAAAAGCCGGCCACCACATTTATACCATACGTAGAAAAAACAGGGTCGGGTTCAAGGCCGGCGCACTTGCCGGTGGGTTGGAACAGGCAATAGGAGAGCTTGTTGCCGTGTTTGATGCTGACTTTGTTCCGCCGGAAAATTTTTTAATGGATACTGCCCCTTTTTTTATGGCAGATAAACATCTCGGGCTTGCCCAGGCACGCTGGGGGCACCTGAACCGCAAACGTTCGTTACTGACAAGAGCTCAATCCATGGGTATTGACGGCCATTTTATGGTAGAACAGTCCGCGAGAAACTGGAGCAACCTTTTTATGAACTTTAACGGGACAGCCGGTATCTGGCGTAAAGAGGCCATTATGGACGGCGGTGGCTGGCAATGGGACACGTTGACCGAAGATATGGATCTTTCCTATCGGGTTCAGTTTGCCGGATGGGATACCATTTATCTTCCTGACCTGGTGGTGCCGGCAGAAATTCCCGAAGACGTCAGAGCCTTCAAAAACCAGCAGTTTCGATGGGCAAAAGGCTCCATCCAAACGGCCAAAAAACTTCTGCCCGGTTTATTACGATCTTCCGTCCCGCTGTTTAAAAAAATTGAAGCGGTGTTTCATTTAACCCATTATTTTGTCCATCCCATGATGACGCTGCTGGCTTTACTTGCTCTTCCGGTACTTTTTCTGTTTCAGGCAAATCCCGGGTATTTTGTCTTTACGGTTCTTGCCATTATTCTGGGTATTTCCATGGCTGCGCCCAGTATGCTGTATATTGTCAGCCAGCGTGCAGCATACAGGAACTGGTTGTCCAGGATTATCTATCTTCCTTTTCTGGTGGTTATCGGGGTCGGTATTGCCATCTCCAATTCAAGAGCGGTGTTTGAAGCAATTGCCGGGTATGAAAGCGAATTTGTCCGCACACCTAAAAAAGGGGACAGGGAGATGAAATCTTACAGAGTCCGGCTGCCCTGGTCCGCAGTATTTGAGATCCTTACCGGTGTATACTGTGCATGGTCCCTCGGGTATTACTTTGCCGCCGGAAAATATTTTATCGGCCCATTTCTTGCGGCCTATTCAGCCGGTTTTCTTTTTATCGGACTGCTTTCACTTGTTCACGCAGCAGGTATCTCTGAATAAACTTTATGGTCACTGGTTGCATAAATTATCGTAGGGTGGGTGGTGGTGTTTTTTGGTAAAGGACATGATTGAAACAAGGTTGTTTGCATACAATTTGAATGCGGCTATTGGTACGTAACCCACCATATTGGTCAAAAAGATTTATTGTATTTATTCCCGGTGGGTTGCACATTTCACCGGTATTGTTTTTAACAATCTATTACAAAGAATTGAACTCATCGAATTTAATGAAGGCTGGTTTCACCCACCCTACGAAGCTCATCACTTGATAGGGGAATCCGAAAAATAATTATGAGAACGACTATACCGAATGTCCTGTTTTTACTCTCAACAGCCCTTTTTCTTTTATTATGTTTAAAGGGCGGATGGTTTGGATACATCGGCGAGTATCCTGTTGAACTGTCTGTGCCGACAGTATTTGAAAAGTCATTTTCTATTCCTTCCGGCCGTTTTATCATCCTGTTTGCAATTACCTGGATCATGTCACTTGTTGTTTTCCTGCTGTATCCCAGGGGCCTTTCTGCATGGAAAAGCAGGACTTTTATTCTTGGTATGGCCATGGTGTGCCGGTTGGCATTGCTGCCCCACGAACCCTCTGATGACATCAATCGATATTTATGGGAAGGAAAATTGCTGAACGCAGGTATCAATCCGTATCAGCATGCGCCTGATGATGAAGCATTACAGTATCTGGCAAAAAATGATCCCTATCATCCTCATATCAATCACCCTTATAATCCAGCAGCCTATCCACCGTTTATTATTTATCTGTTTTCCTTATCAGCAGCGGCTTTTTACAGTCCGTTCACAATCAAGCTGATAATGATTCTGTTTGATATGGGGACCATTATATTTCTGGTAATGCTGTTAGACAGCCGGGGGCTTGATCGGCGATGGTCTTTTTTGTATTCAATAAATCCGGTCATCCTTTACAGTTTTGCCGGACAGGGACACTTTGACGCTGTTCAGAATTTTTTTCTTATTGGCGCGCTCTTTTTTTATGACCGTAAGCGATGGCCATGGATGTTTATTTTTGCCGGGCTGGCCATCCAGTCGAAATATGTTGCAGTTGTGGCCCTGCCATTCCTGATAAACCGGGAGAATATAAAATATGCATGGATTGCTTTTACGGCGGTCCTTATTCCCTACCTTCCGATGATCGGTCCAGGGTGGAAACATCTGTTTTACTGTATTATCAGGTTTGGTGAGGAATATGCATTCAATGGGTCCGTTCATGCGGTATTAAGGGTTGCCTTTGGAGACATTCAGCCGGCCACACTGGTCTGCAAGTATTTACTGGGCGTATCGCTTCTCTTCGGATTCTGGTATTTTCACCCGGACCGGAATGGCCGTTACAAAAATGATCCGATTTCAGGCTGTTTTTTTTCAATGGGTGCGTTACTTATTTTTGCGCCAACCATCCATTTCTGGTATCTAAGCTGGATTATTCCCCTGCTGGTATTTCGTCCGGCTGCATCATGGATCATTCTGTGCCTTACCATCAGCGGGTATTTTGTCACCAATGGGATATACCACCACACAGGCGAGTGGAGATTGCCTGTATGGGCACATATTTTTGAATGGTTTCCGTTTTATCTGTTTTTTTTATATGAGATATATTTATTTTTCCAACGGTTGCGTATACCCGCATGGCATAGAAGACCGGAATCAATATCCGTGGTTATCCCTGTAAAAAATGAGGCCGGGACGATTACACGCTGCATTTCTGAAATTAAAAAGGATTCTATAGTAAGTGAAATTATTGTTGTTGACGGGAACTCTTCCGACCAAACGATATCACTCGCCCATCAGGCAGGTGCCAGGGTCGTCATGCATCCTGCACACCCCGATAAAGGCGGTGGAAGAGGCGGGCAGATTTATAGGGGGATCATGGAGACATCCGGCGATGTGGTCGCTGTGGTGCATGCGGATACAAGTGTCAGCGCCCCTGTATTTACAAAGTTGCTTGACATTCTTTCTAAAAATCCGACAATAGCCGGAGGTGCTGTTGGCAGCCGGTTTGACAGTTCCGACTGGCAGTTCAGGGTACTTGAAATAGCAAATGATTTCCGGGCTGTTTTTTTGGGAATCAGTTTCGGGGACCAGGTTCAGTTTTTTCGAAGGGATCCGGTAGTATTAAATAATATATTCCCGAACATCCCGCTGATGGAAGATGTTGAGTTCAGCATTCGTCTTCACCGTCTGGGCCGTCATATATTTCTGTTCGGGGACGCACATGTTTCATCGCGCCGCTGGAAAAAAGAGGGGTACGGCAATTCACTGTCCATTGTTCGTCGTATGATATTTTACCTGCTGCAGCGGGTTTTTGGAAAACCGGATACGGTTGCCATGTATCGTAGTTATTATAATTAAATATATGCTTCTTAACATCAAACAGGATCGAATTATTATCTTCAGTCGCTATCCCGAGGCCGGGAAAACAAAGACGCGGCTGATACCTGATATCGGTGCGCTGAGAGCGGCTGACCTTCAGCGGCGAATGACCGGGGAAACACTGCGTACGGTAAGAAAGTTTGCTTGCACACGAAGCATTGACATTGAAATCTGTTTTGAAGGCGGTGATGAGACTAAAATGAACAGGTGGCTGGGTAATGGAGCCATATACAAAAGACAGGATGTGGGCGATCTTGGAGAACGGATACGTTCGGCATTTTTCAAGGCCTTTCTTTGCGGATGCAGGCGTGTCCTTCTGTGCGGCACAGATATTCCCGGACTGGATATTGCCCGCCTGGAAGAAAGCTTTGATGCATTAACCCGTCATGATGTGGTATTGGGGCCAAGTACGGATGGCGGATACTATCTGGTGGGTTTGAAAAAAAATGCAGATATTTTTAAGCACATCCAATGGGGTACTTCGTCAGTTCTTGACCAAACCATTGATGCCGCAAAGCATATGGGATTGAGTCACTATTTGTTAACGCCCCTCACGGATATCGATACGATTGACGATCTCAGGCAATGGCGACCGGCTGATACTGTTCGCAAACCCTATATTTCAGTAATTATTCCTGCCTTAAATGAAGCAGGGAATATTGGGGAATCAATTGCCAGTGCTAAATGCGAGGATGCTGAAGTTATTGTGGTTGATGGCGGCAGTACGGATAAAACAGTCGAGACAGCTGAGAAGGGCGGAGCACGTGTTATTAATAGTCCCAGGGGACGTGCCGTTCAGCAGAACCGCGGTGCTGCTATTTCAAAAGGCAGCGTACTTCTGTTTCTTCATGCAGATACTATCCTGCCTGAAAACTATGCAGACGACGTTTTTGAGACGTTTCTGGATGCCGGCAATGCTGCCGGTGCGTTTCAATTCAGTACGGACTCTCATCATCCACTCATGCGAATGGTAGATTATTTTGCAAATATACGTTCACAATATTTTAAATTACCTTATGGCGACCAGGCTCTTTTTGTTCGAAAAGAAATCTTCGAATTCGTCGGAGGATTCCAGGATGTTGCAATTGCGGAAGATCTTTTTCTTGTGAGGTGTCTTTCAAAACAGGGAAAGATCACACTATTGCCCAAAAGTATCATCACCTCGTCACGACGATGGGAAAATACCGGCATAGTACGAACATTTTTGATTAACCAGATTATTGCAGCAGGATGTTTTCTGGGTGTTCCTCCCTCAATGCTTTCGTCTTTGTACAAACGTAAGGAAAAGAATGTCAAATATAAAATGAAAGTTTGACAAACAGATGATTGTTTGATTAGTCAATTTATTAATTTACAGATAAAAAACAGAGCATTTTTCAAGTAAAATGTTAAAGGAGTATTGAATGATTACATTTTCTAAGAAGTTAAGGTATTTAGGATTAACCTGTATTGTTGTGCTGGGCTTAGTCTCAATCATCAGTTGTGGTGATGGAAGTGATAATATCCCCGAGCTTTCGTATGACTATACCGAAGCCCCCATTGATCTGGAGGGTATAACCGCTGATTTTGCGGCCGATGTGGCCTACAGCGATGAAGAGAACAACGTTTTCGATATTTATATGCCGGACAGCGATGAACCGACGCCACTGGTAATCTATATTCATGGCGGTGGCTTCACCGGCGGAGACAAGATCGACTCCCATGAGGGTCGTGCAGAAGATATCCGCGAATTCCTGCAGGACGGTATTGCCTATGCCACCATTAATTACAGACTGATCATCCTGGATCCGGTCGATGAGGATGGTGTCATCAAATCCCTGCTTGACGGTGCCAGGGCGTTGCAGTTTATACGCTACTACTCAGACAGTTTCAATATTGATCCGGAGAATGTGGCCTTATATGGGGGATCTGCTGGTGCCGGTATCAGCTTATGGCTGGGAACACACGATGATCTGGCTGACCTGGAAAACGAGGACCCGGTGTTGAGAGAATCCACCAGGGTCAAGGCTGTGGGTGCGCTGGCGACCCAATCTACCTATGATATCATTCAATGGGAGGAGGTATTAATGCCTGTTTTGCTGCCTTTTGAGGGGTTTCTGGGTGGAACTGATATTCCGACAGTGGCGACTGCGGTGGGCGCAGAAGATTATTTGCTGGCTTTCCTGGGTATTTCCGGCATTGATGCAATAGAAACTCCGGAAGTGGCGGAATATCGTGCCAACATGGACATGCTGGCCCTGATGGATGATGAAGATGCACCCATATACGTTCACAACTTTCCCACCGGTTTTGATGATCTGCTCAACACATTTCTCCACCACGGACTACATGCGTGGGCTGTCAAAAACCGGGCTGACGAGGTCGGGCTTCTTAGCGTGGCGTACGTCGAAGACCCGGACTATATGCTGGAGGATCCTTCCGGTGAGGAACTGGTATCTTTCCTGTCACGGCATATCCAATAGGGAAGGCCGTTCACCCGAGCTATTTAGATGCCATCGGGCCCGCGTTTCAGCGGGCCGATGGTAAACCGCTCCATGGAACCATCAGGTTTTTTTCGTCCCGGGCTCTGCCGGGAATGAATACATGGTAGGGGCCGGCCTCTGTGCCTGCCCGGGTGGTTATGCGTTGGCGTGTGTAAACACGGAATAAATATCGCATCCGGATAACCACCAGGGCAACCACAGAGGGATTGCCCCTACACCATTGTACAATTATGTCGGTTACCCAAATCCAATACATATATTTGAATTTTCTCGTTCCCGGGCTCTGAACGGGATGTCCATCAATACGAATTTTGTAGGGTGGGTGGAACCATCCTTTATTGAATGCGATGTGTTTTGTTTTCGGTAATTCGCATATAATAAACGATTCCGACGATATGTGTAACCCACCGGATAATGCCCATATACATTTTTGACCAATATGGTGGGTTATGTACCAATAAACAGAATACAATATTATGCAAACCGCCTTGTTTCAATCATACACGGTACGTAAAAGTGCCACCACCCACCCTACGTTTTTTTGATAGATATTGTGTAATTTGGATCGGTACCAGGCTCAGATTATTTACCAGAAAATGTAATAATCAAGGATTCATAAAACCAATAGATCACTTTAAATATCAAAGGTTTATGGGGTTTGCAGATTAGGTTTGGTAATCACAGCCCAGATAATCATAAAATACTTTTCTCTCACTTTTTTATATCAAATAAACTGATTTAATATAATTTGATAATACTTACCATTGTACAATTCAATTTGAGAAAAATATGCTAATCTAATGCACTTTAATTAGGGTTTTAACACCTCCCGCCGGGGGTGGGGAAATCAGACTTATAAATAACTCGTTCTGAAAAGGCAATAAAATTAAAGAGTTATTTTTAAACCATAGGGGCACAAAGTGCCGTTGATCAGCTTTTTACGGGTTCATCAAACTTCCCCCTTTGAAAAGGGGGATCGAGGGGGATTTTATGATTGATAGAAATCCTTACGTTAACGATATTATTGAATATACCCAAGGGATTTCAGGCGCTCCAATGCAGCCGGATCAATCTCTTTTTTTATTACAGGTTCAATTTTTGTTGAAATATTTTCCTTCTCTTTTTCGAGCAAATCGGACATTTCAAATGTCAATTCAGGGTTTTCATAAACAATATTGTTTTTCTCGCCAGGATCAACAGAAAGGTCATATAGTTGATACTTGGGCGGCTGCGGATTAATTGGAACAGGCCCTTTATCCGGTTGAACAACAGTAATGTATTTGTATTCTCCCGTTCGAATACCAATCCGTAACGGCCCGAACTTGGTATTTCCTAACACGGCAATACGATTTTTTGTGTCTTCACCATTCATTAAGGACAGGAGACTCGTCCCGGTGGTCGGCCTTATATTTCTCATTTCAAACAACTCAGCAATAGTGGGTATAATATCAAACAACCGCACTTGAGCTGAAACGTCCTTAACAGGATATGCGTTAACTGGATCAAAAATGATCAATGGAACAAGAACCAGGGGGTCTCGAAGTGAATGACCGTGATCACCGGTGTTGGCGGGGTAGTGGTCGTTGAGTTCTTCACCATGGTCACTGGTTACAACCACAAGTGTACGATCATCAAGTTCAATATCTTTAAGGAATGTAATAAAATCCCCAACCATACGATCACTGTTGGCGATATCTCCATCATACAGCGCTTTGACATATTCAACTTCAGAATCGGTCAGTTTTATCCGGCCGGTTCGTAATTGATTTAAAAAATTGAACGTGAAGACAGGGCCAATGCGCTCCTGGTTCATCCCTTTTGTGAATTTGTGATTTGTATATGGTATATGAGGCTCATACGTATGGATAAATAGAAAAAAGCGTTCATCTTTATGCTGCTTCAACCATTTTTTGGCGCTTCCAAACGTTCTCTCTATCCCCCCTTTAAAATCATCGGTACGCTGCTGGCCGGCCTTAAGGACCTGAACCGGGCCCTCTTCTTCTTCAAAATATGAAAACCCCCGATCCATTGCAAACTGGCGTGAAACAAAGCCTCCTTCAGTAACTGCCGCAGTGGAAAACCCCTCTTTCTGAAATTCCTCAACCAGAGAACTTCTCAGCTTATTTTTATTATCAAAACTACGTTTCGGGTACTCAGCGGTCAGCAATGACCCCACACTGGGAAGCGTCCATGGTGAATTGCTGACAACCAGCTTAAAGCGAACTCCTTTTTGGGCCAGCGCGTCTATATTCGGAGAAGTCTTGCGATCATAACCATAACAGGAGAGATGGTCTGAGCGGATCGTATCTAATAATATGAGAACAACTCCCTGCAGTTTTTCCGGTGCGGCTTTTCTGTCAGGATTGCTACAGCCCGCCATAATGACCATCACACATATTAGTAGAGCCCAAAACAATTGTCCCGTATCAATAATATTTTTCTTTATCACAAGTATGCTTTAATCAATTTTTATTTCCTGTTTTTTTCTTAATCCGGCCATGGCAGTTATACCAAATCCAAGTAACCAGATTGCCCCGGGCACTGGCACTGAAGCACTGTTGGAATCCATAGTAAAGGCCATATCATAACCAAAAACAGGCGATTCCCCCAAAAATGTGTCACACTCACTCCCTGGAGCCCACAAACCATCAAGCTCAGCAAATATTCCATCTTTGTACAGGTTATTCTCTGCAACAGGTGTAAC
>JAUXDD010000084.1 GCA_030618465.1 Desulfobacteraceae bacterium | reverse complement strand
TCATCAATAACAGGTGTGACCGGATTGCCGTACGTAGCTGCCGTTGATGAAAAAACAAACTTGTCAACCTCTGCCCGGATCATTTCTTCAAGCAGGTTGAATGTGCCCACAACATTATTCCGGTAATACAGGGCAGGGTCGGAAACAGACTCTCCCACAAGAGAACACGCTGAAAAATGCATGACCGCATCAACTTTTACGGATTGAAACAGATTTTTTATATTGTTTTTATCAAGCAGGTCGCCTTCTATAAAAGTCCCCCATTTGACAGCCTCGCGATGACCTGTTGAAAGATTGTCAAACGTCGTTACTTCGTATCCTTTACCGGCAAGCATTTTTACCATATGGGAGCCGATATATCCGGCCCCGCCGCAAACCAGAACATGCATATTATCACTCCAAACAAATAAATTATTTTTGAAATACGGTGTCTACTGTGCTTTTGAATAAATCAACAATTGCTGCTTCGGGAAAATATCACTGCCAGATATGGATTTGTTAAGGGCCCTCAATTCATCAATTGTCATTCCATAAAGACGGCTGATGCTGAAAAGTGTTTCGCCGGGCCGGACGGTATGATATTTGGTCGCTATTTTTTTTTCAACTGTCTGGCTGTTTTTTTCAGGAGCTGCTTTCTTTTTATATGTCTTTACTGTTTTGGGTGCAATAATCTTTTTAGGCGATTTTCCGGATTTATGTTTGTTCTGCTGCCGCAACTGAACTGCTTTTAATTCCTGACGTCCGGCAATGTTTTTTTCAAGCTGGTTAATTTTTAATGACTCATCGGCCAGAATACTCTTGTGTTTATAAATAAGCTGGTAGGCTCTTTCAATGCGTGCTTCAAGGATTTCAAATTTTTTCAAGTCCGATTCAATACCGACAATTTTTTCTTGAATTGTGTTCAACTTTTCTCCCAGGTTATCAATTCCGTGGGGATCGGTCGTTTTTTGGGATTCCGGATAAAATACAACAAAAAATACAATCAATACCAGAATGAAAATCCCCATTAATATAAAAGAAAGTTCATTTCTGTCACCGGATTTGAAAAAGTTTAATTTTTTCCCCTTAAATGCTGAATATTGCAATTCATCAAAAGGGTCTTCTGCTGAGTTCCCATCTTCATTTTTTTTGTGGGAGTTTTTATTTATTTTCATCAGCGCGCCTCCTGGTAAAATCGGAAAATGAATTTAAAGACCAGCGAGTGTTTAATAAAACAATAATTGGTTAAATATCAAGACTTATGATTAATATTTTACAAAGTGAAGCACTTCAGTTCACCGGGAATTGCTACTCGAATTCGTAAAAACTTGACTTTTAAAGATAATTATGATAAATATGTAATTAAAACATCAAATAATATTCTTTTCAATTCCTTCATTTTCAAGCATGCACAGGTAATTATAGTTTAATCAAGTGTGTTTCTGTCAAACTTTCCTTTTTTGTCGGAATTGTAGAAAAAAATCGCCGGTTACATAAATAATTATTGTATTACCAAAAGACGCTACTCCTTCGTGTGGCAGATTTTGTCCCGACACAAGATGCAAGCCTGAAGTCAAAATTGCTACAGTTTGAATGGTGCATTTTTTGTCCGTATTTGTGTTTTTGAAATACTATTTACAGGAGATAGAGACATGGGGTGTAAAATACCGATCAAAATCATATTTACAGCAGTTATTGGAGTGATCTTAATAATAGCTGGTTCCGGTATGCTGAATTATGCTCACGCCGGCATTGTTTTTGTCGCGCATCCATCTGTGACAGCCGATACATTATCCAAGTCAGACATCAAGAAAATATTTCTTGGGGAAAAAATAGTATGGGAAAACAATACGGGAATCAGGCTTGTCGTATTAAAGATACCTGATATTAAAGAACAGTTTACAAAAACATATACTGGTAAAACTCCGATCCAGTTCGACAGGTTCTGGAAAAAGCAGGTGTTTACCGGGCAAGGATCTGCCCCCAAATCCTTCGATACGGAAAAAGATCTGATTGATTTTGTGGCCGCTACCGAAGGGGCAATAGGGTATGTATCTGCCAGTATCAAAGCTGACGACGTAAAAATAATTACTGCGGCTGATTAGCAAACAAATATATTTTTATGTAACCTAACCCCTAAATTCTTCGGATCAGGAGTTCTGAAGTTATGATTTGAAAGTATCAGGTGAGAGAATCAGGCTGTTTTTTATGACGCAATAACCATTCAACCCACTCCCTGTTTTTATATGTCCGTGTCCAGGCATCATGCCCCGTGTCCGGATAAATCGTAAACCGGGCGTCACACCCTTCATTTTTAATCTGTTCTATCATTTCAATTGAATTCTCCAGAGGAACCCTGTCGTCATTTTCTCCATGAAGACACCATACCGGAAGGTGTTTAAAACGTTTCGGGTCGATATCCGTTCTGAGGCCGCATATGGGTATTATGGCGGAAAAACAATCCGGGTGATCGTTTGCCAGCGCCCATGTCCCTGAGCCTCCCATTGACAGTCCTGTCACATATATTCTGCTTTCATCCACCGGAAGGGTTTTTATTATTTCAACGAGTAATTTATACACAATTCCGGAGTCCCACCACTGACCGTGGGGACATTGGGGGGCTGCGATAACAAAGGGGTATTGTGCGCCGTCGGCAATCAGTTGCGGCAGGCCTGCATTTTTTAAAAGATTTAAATCATTCCCGCATTCACCAGACCCGTGTAGAAACAGTAAAAAAGGGTATTTTTTTAACTTTGCCTGTTTATAAATCTGGTTATAATTTTCCGGATAATAAAGAAGGTGGTTATACGTTGAGTGGTTTCTGGCGGATTCTTTCATTCTAATAGTCGAGCCCGGTCTTCCGTATATGGACCCGTGAGGTGGTGTCATCTTTTCCATCCCGGGCACATACAATAAAAAGACCGGATGGATGGGATATGCCCTGCACCCAGTACCCTGGCAGTATCCTTTTGGTCTCCTTCTATCGTACCTTTATGCATTTTCGATGTGTTCATAGATTTACCCGGGTAAGCCGCTACATACGGGAAACCTTATCCCCATCAATAACAGCCATGCCGTTTTCTTTCAGAACAATAACCGCATCATCCACTTTATCGAAGCGGAAAATCATCACTGCATTACTTTTGCTGTGCTGCACAAATGCATACATGTATTCGATATTCAATCCGGCTTTGTTTATCACATCAAGTATATTATGAAGACCACCGGGTTTGTCTTCCACTTCCACAGCCACAACCCTGGTTTTATTCACTGTGAATCCCTGACTTTTCAGGACTTCACCGGCCTTTTCATTGTTATTTACAATCAGCCGGAGTACGCCGAAATCAGATGTGTCAGCCAGGGAAAGTGCCCTGATATTGATATCTGCTTCAGCAAGAATGGATGTGACTTCTGCAATACGACCGGTCTTATTTTCAAGAAAGATCGAAATCTGCTCGGTAAACATTGTGACCTCCTGTGGTTGGTAAAACGTATAGATAACCTATCTGTTATATTTTACGGTTGTCTATTACACGTATCGCCTTGCCCTCACTTCGGGCAATTGTTTTGGGTTCGACCAGCTTAACGATGGCCGATACACCCAGGTATTCCTTTATATCTTTTGCTATTTTCTTTTCCATATCCTGAAGTTGTCGGACCTCGTCTGAAAAGAGATTTTCTCCGACTTCCACATTGACCGTAAGGGTATCCAGGTTGTCCTTCCGGTCAACCACAAGCTGATAGTGCGGTTCTACTTCGTCAATTTTCATAAGAACACTTTCAATCTGCGATGGGAAAACATTGACGCCGCGAATGATCAACATGTCATCAGACCTGCCGCTGACACGTTTCATCCTGATGTGCGTACGGCCGCAGATGCAGGGTTCAGGATTAAGTGACGTGATATCCCGTGTCCTGTAACGGATAACCGGGAATGCTTCCTTGGTAAGGGATGTGAAAACCAGTTCTCCTGTCTCCCCGTAAGGGAGCACTTCCCCGGTGTCAGGATTAATAATTTCAGCAAGGAAATGATCCTCAAACACATGAAGTCCGTTTTGTGCTTCATGACATTCAATGGCAACACCCGGGCCCATGACTTCGCTTAACCCGTATATATCGACGGCCACCAGGTTAAGCTTGTTTTCGATCTCTTTTCGCATATTTTCCGACCAGGGCTCGGCCCCGAAAATGCCGAATTTGAATTTCAGGTCTTCAAAGGAAACACCCATTTCCTTTGCCACCTCAGCAAGATAAAGTGTATATGACGGTGTTGCCGTTAAAATGGTCGGGCCGAAATCCTTCATGATGATGATCTGCCTCTTTGTATTTCCGCCGGATACCGGAATAATCGAGGCCCCAAGTTTTTCAGCACCATAATGAACGCCCAGACCACCGGTAAAAAGACCGTATCCATAAGCATTGTGAATGATATCATCTCTGGATGCGCCGCCTGCGACAAGAGACCGGGCCATAAGTATGGACCAGGTATTGATGTCCCTTGCCGTATACCCCACAACCGTAGGCTGTCCGGTTGTTCCGGAAGATGCATGAATTCTTACAACATTATCCATGGGTACGGCAAACATGCCAAACGGATAATTGTCGCGTAAATCCTGCTTTGTGGTAAACGGGATCTTTTGTAAATCTTCCAGTGAGTTAACATCTCCGGGGAGAATCCCGGCTGCTTTAAATTTCTCCTGGTAAAATGGAACCGTCGTATTCACCCGTTCAAGGGTTGTCCGGAGACGCCGCAGCTGAATCGATTCAAGTGCCTCCCGTGGCATGGTCTCATATTCAATATCGAAAATCATTTTCCAATCCCCCTTTATTTATTCCTTTAATTTTCCTTTGAAATTGGTTTTTCGTTTTTCAAGAAAAGCGGTTGTTCCTTCCTTTGCATCTTCACTTACCATGCACAGCGCAAACGCATTGATTTCGATGTTGCAGCCGGATTGAAGGTCAACATCCAGTCCGCTGTTTATTGCCTGTTTTGCTGCACGGAGTGACACTTTTCCTTTTGATACAATCGCCCGGGCTGTTTTATATGCTTCAGCCATCAGTGCGGCAGGCGCACAGGTCATATTGACCAGCCCAATTTCCTTTGCCTCGTCAGCTGAAATAAGTTTTCCGGTAAATATCATCTCTTTTGCCATATTGCTTCCAATTAACCGGGGAAGTCGCTGGGTTCCCCCGAATCCGGGGATCAGCCCCAGGTTTATTTCCGGTAAACCGAATTTTGCTTTTTCAGAGGCATAAATAAAGTCGCATGCCAGTGCTATTTCATTGCCTCCGCCAAGGGCAAATCCGTTCACCGCAGCTATTACCGGAATTGGCAGGACTTGAATCTTATTTATGACAGCGTGGCCTTTTTCAGAAAATATTTTTGCCTCAAACGCATTAAACGTTGCCAGTTCGCTGATGTCGCCCCCTGCTACAAATGATTTTTCACCGGCCCCGGTGAGAACTAAAACCCTGATATCTTCATTTTCAGCAATGGTATCCAGTGCATCTGAAAATTCCGTTATCAGATCCGTATTTAATGCGTTCATCGCTTTGGGTCTGTTAAAGGTAATGGTTGCCACCCCTTCTTCAACCTGAACTATAATGTTTGTGTATTCCATATCATCCCCCTGAATTATTATGGTGTAAATTTATAAAAAACTTGGTTTTTTAGCAATAAATTTTTTAGTGTGGTTCAATAGGGACTGTGTCGGTTGGCCCGGTGGCCTGTTAGCCGGTTGGCCGGTATACCTGTTCGAAACGTTTGAGTCATAAACTGTCCGGACTTGTCTCTTTTATATACCGCTTAATTCCCTTTACAATGGCATTGCATACACGATCCTGGTAAGTTTTGTTGACCAGTCGTTTGCATTCCCGCGGATTGCTGATAAATGACGTTTCAATCAGGATTGCCGGCATCTGGGCGCCCAGCAGCACATAAAAAGGTGCTTTTTTTACCCCTTTATTTTTAATCCGGCTGTATTTCCGTTTTAAATCACTACACATGGAACTCTGAACAAATCCGGCCAGTCTGCTTGATTCATGTATTTTGGCATTCTGCATCAGATCGGACAAAATAGTATGCAGATCACTGATATTTTTCCTTGATGTTGCATTTTCACGGGCAGCTACCCTGATTTCATCATCATTGGTTGCCAGGTTCAGGAAATAGGTCTCAATACCGTAAGCCTTCCTGTTTCGGGACGCATTTAAATGAATGGATATAAAAAGGTCGGCATTTTTTGTGTTCGCAATTGCCGTACGTTCTTCAAGTGTCAGAAATTTGTCATACCGGCGTGTAAGGATGACTTCACAATTAAGCTGTGTTCGTATTTTTTCCGCCAGTTTCCTGGCAAGTTGAAGGGCCACATCTTTTTCATGAACCCCTTTCAAATATCCCGGTGCCCCATAATCACGCCCGCCGTGTCCCGGATCAATGACGATTCTTTTTACACCAAGGGCAAACTGTTTTGCCAGGGCACCCTTTGAAATTTTATCTGCATGGGATTTTTGCTGAGATTTTTTTGCATACTGGTTTGAACCGGCTGATTTTCCCCATACATCAATGACAATCCTGAACGGATTTTTCAGGGAAAAAATTTTATAGTTTTTAAAGGATTTGATATCAATCACAATCCTTACAGAATCATCTGTAAACTGGCCGGCCCGGGCATTTTTTAAAAGATTGTCATTAATGGGTATAAGGTTTTTTATGTTATCGCCAAGCCGGCTTTTTTTCAGATCAACATACAATCGTTGCGGTTTGTTCTTTGCCCTGTCCTTATCCAGAAGGTTGTATGAATAGGAGGTTTCTTTATCCGCATCGATGACAACGCGCGTGTAGCTGGGATTGGACCAGTATCGGAGTCCTTCAACGGTTGCAACCCCTTTTGTTGAATGGCCGTAATGTTTTTTTACAGTTGTTTTTTGTGAGGTATTCCGTTCCTTTTTTTTGATGATATCCTGTATGGTGGTGCTTTTTTTAGCTGATTTGGGGGAAAGGCGTTGTAAGTCTTTTGCGGCTTTTTCCCGGTATCGGCTCTTTGGGAAATCATGGATAACTTTTTCAAAGGTTTCAATCGCATTTTTTTTATCAGCACTTTTCCTTGAATATTTATACAGCCGGGAAGACAGTTTTCCTGACATATACAGACCGGCCGCCGCCCATGGGCCTGTTGGGTCGTAAGTGTAGACAGCCTTAAATTTGTTTGCGCATGATATCCAGTTGCTTCTGTATTTTTTCTTTTTTGAATTCCTGAGCAGATCATTATAGCTTGACCTGGCAGATACGAATTTCCGTTCTGCAATGTACGATGATTTTTTTTTCGTCTTTTTTCTTATTACTTTTTTTGATGATTTTATTTTGGAAAGGGATTTAATCTGACTGGTTGCTTTATCCCTGTAAGCGCTTTTGGGGAAACGGTTGATGACACGATTAAAAATATCTAATGCTTCTTTTTTGTCAGACGCTTTTCCTGAATATCTGAACAGATCGGCATACAGTTTCCCGGACATATACAGCCCGGCCGCCGCCCATGGACCTGCGGAATCAAGCTGATAAACCGCCTTAAATTTGTTTATGCATGATATCCAGTTGCTTCTGTATTTTTTTTTTTTTGAACTCCTGAGCAGATTATTATAACTGGCTTCAGCCTGGAAATATTTTTCTTTTGCCGCCTTTGTCTGACCGGATAATGCCGGTGAGACGGGCCATAAGAAAAATAAAAGGATGCATAAAAGGAAACAGCTTATGGGTCTTCTATTCTGGTGCATAACTGGTTAGAATGGAACGTTTGCCACCTTTTCTTTGAGTTCGTTTAAGATATTCAGCGCATCAATCGGCATCATTGTAGATATGTCAAGTTTTTGCAGCTTTTCCACAACAACCTGTTCCGGTTTACGGAACAGACTGAGCTGTATCTGTTTTTTCTGTTTTCCTTCTGTTTTAGACGGCGTAATGCTCCAGCCGTGTTCTCCGTTTTCTATACCGGCAAGGACTTTTTTGGATCGTTTCACCACGCTTTCAGGCAGACCCGCAAGTCGTGCTACCTGTATCCCGTAACTGCGATTGGTAGACCCCTCAATAAATTTTCTTAAAAAGATAATTTCGTCATTCCATTCCTTTACGGCGATATTAAAATTTTTTACACGGGACTTTGTCTCCGCCAGATCAGTCAATTCATGGTAATGAGTGGCAAAAAGGGTTTTTACCCCGATTCCTTCCAGGTCGTGCAGGTATTCGGCAACCGCCCAGGCGATACTCAATCCGTCATATGTGCTTGTCCCCCGTCCGATCTCATCCATAATGATCAGACTGTCCGGTGTCGCATTGTTCATGATATTGGCAGTCTCTTCCATTTCCACCATGAAGGTACTCTGCCCTGAAGAGAGATTATCCAGCGCTCCCACACGGGTAAAAATTTTGTCCGTGATTGACACAATCGCTCTGTCAGCCGGAATAAACGATCCCATCTGGGCCATCAAAACCATGAGTGCCACCTGGCGGAGGACAGTTGACTTGCCGGCCATATTAGGGCCGGTAATGATGATGACCTGGTTGTCTGTATTATTCAGGTGAATAGTATTGGGCACGTAACGCTCACCCGTGATCATTTTTTCCACAACCGGATGACGTCCTTCTTCGATAAGTATCACACCGTCGGTTGTAATTTCCGGTTTTGTATAGTTGTTCTGCTCGGCCACTTCAGCCAGGTTTAAAATACAGTCAAGACCGGATATAAATCGGGCGATAGAAAGAATCTCCCTGTTATTTTTTATAACCTGATCTTTTATCTCGTTAAAAATTTTATATTCAAGGGTGTTGCGTTGATCCTGGGCGCCCAGTACCTTTGATTCGTATTTTTTCAACTCATCTGTGATATACCGTTCCGCATTCACAAGTGTCTGTTTGCGAATATAATGTTCCGGCACATCTGTTGAACGGGATTTCGGGATCTCAATATAATATCCAAAGACTTTATTGTAGCGGACCTTCAGGGTGCTGATGCCTGTTTTTTCCTTTTCTTCCGTCTCCAGTCTTGCCAGCCATCCTTTGCTGTCCCTGTTTAACATGATCAGTTCATCCAGTTCATTATTATAGCCCTGTTTGATCATGCCGCCTTCATTTATGGTGGGGGGCGCATCATTACGAATGGTATTTTCAATCAGTCCGGCAAGTGCATGGAGGTTCTCCAGTCCGTCCGGATTATCCGTATTATCGGTGTATGCAAAATGGCCGGTTTCAAAAGACGAAAGGGCCGAAAAGATGTGGGGCAGGGTATGTAACGAGTTTTTCAGGGCAATCATATCCCTTGCATTTGAACGCCCCATGACGATTTTGCTTCCGATTCGTTCAAGATCATGTACGGATTTCAGGCGCAGCCTGATGTCGGCTCGTTCCTGGAATTTATTTTTTGCTTCTTCAACCGCATTGAGTCGGGTTTGAATCTTTTTTTCCTCTATGAGCGGACACCGTATCCATTGTTTAAGAAGCCTGCCCCCCATAGCTGTAACCGTCCGGTCAATCACCCCTATAAGGGACCCTTTTTTTGAACCCGTTCGGATATTGCTTACCAGTTCCATGTTCCGGCAACTTTGATCGTCAATCCGGAGATAGTTTTCCAGGCTGTATGTTTCAATGCCGTTCAGGTGTTCGACTTCCTGTTTCTGGGTCTCCCGCACATAATAAAGGAGCGCGCCGGCCGCACTCACACCGGCTTTAGCATTTTCACATCCAAAGCCTTCAAGAGAACGGGTATGGAACTGTTCAATCAGTCGTTCCCTGCAGTTTGAAAAGTTAAACACCCTGTCTTCCAGAAGGGTTACCGATTTTTCAGAAAACGCCTGGATGAGGGGTTCATAAAAAGTATCTGTTCCGGATGATTCCGGAAAAATGATTTCACTGGGAGATATTCGGAGCGCTTCTTCAACAACATAATTGGTTATGTCTGATTCAAAGAGACGGAACTCGCCGGTTGATATATCAAGAAAGGACAGCCCGGCAACACCCTTATGGTAAAATACAGCCAGAATGTAGTTGTTTGATTTCTCGTCCAGCAGATTATTATCAATAATCATTCCAGGGGTAATGACCCGCACCACATCTCTTTTCACCAGCCCTTTGGCCGTGGCAGGGTCTTCTATCTGTTCGCACACTGCAACCTTGCAACCGTGTCCGATCAGCCGGCCGATGTAATTATCTGCAGCCCGAACCGGAATGCCGCACATGGGTACGGATGATTCGTCCTTTTTATTTCTTGATGTCAGGGTAATTTCAAGCAGGGAAGAGGCTTTTTCCGCATCCTCAAAAAACATCTCATAAAAATCCCCCATTCGGTAAAACAGAATCGAATCCTTGTACTTCTCTTTAATAGAGAGGTACTGCTTTATCATAGGGGTTGCTTTTGGAGAACTCATTTGCCGAATGAGAAACGTGTCAGAAGATATATTAAGTTATCAATAATATGGTTTGCCTGTTTATATGGTTCGAATGATCCCCGATTATTCAGGTTCCTTTTCTTTTTGAATTCCAGAAGCGCTGTCTGCCTGGTCATTGTCTGCAATTGCTTCCGATTCATCTTTATTCCTGGATGCACCGCCGTATTTTAATGATCCCAGTTCATTTTTAAGCTCTGAAATTGTTTCAAGATGGGCGTTAATTTTAACATTCAGCTTTTTTATACTCTTTTTTGCTCTGAATCTTATCAGGAGGCTGGAAAAATATGAAATAAGTAAGCCCACCAGAAAAAAACCGATCAAATAAAGCCCGGTATGTATTTCAGGTGTCTGATAGTCTTCAATCAGATTGACTTTTATAATTTGTTTTTCAAGAAAGAAATCCTGATTCTGATATCCCACGAGTCCAACCAGCACCAGTATGACCAATAATAATAAGAGCTTGAATTTTCGCATACTTTTTCTCCCATATTTTTGAATTTACAAATAATGATGATTTTCTGGTGAAAACGTTTACACCATTTAAAGATTGTAAAATAAGCCTTAAACGATACTGTTTATCTTAACGAACCTGTTTACTCTGTTCCGTGTTAAAACTCAACACTTTTTTCCCTGTTTTACGTCAACGGCTTTCAGCGGTACAACCTCAATGTCACCCCACAAGCCGATTTTGTCACCCTTGATTACTGCAATTCCTGAAATACCGTCAATCTTTTTTCCGAATTCTATGGCGCGTGGAATGTCTGATTTTGATTGAATTATATTGGCAATGGCGGTTGCAGCCGCATCCGCGATGGCCCCTGATCTTGAAATGACACTGGCGGCATCTGCTTTTCCAAGACTCAGGGAATGGCCGATCGTGCCTGATGATGTACATACGGAAACCGGATTGTCACCCGGGTCTATGTAAAGTCCGAGGCGGTAACTTAAGGGCGAGTCTCCTGCATAAATACCCACTGTAATTGGATCGTCTAACTTTAAGAAAACATCTCCACCATTTTCCACAATGACTTCTTCTGAATACGACAAAAGAGCCGTCCCCACATGTTCTGCAACTGCACCGGCTACGGCAGCCATCGGGCCAACGCCGGCTGCTGCCGCTGCTTTTACCATATCAGTGATGATGGCGGGAGTCGGTCCGTTTGTCAGCCAGGGGGTCAGGGTTTCAACAAATTCCGGGTACCTGTTTATATAAGATTCGATATATCCCCTGTATTCCAGAACAATCTCCCGTGTAATTTCTTCCAGGGGTGTTGATGTATGGACATGGATGTCTGTTTCCTTAACCCTGATGTTGAAGGCCACCAGGTTTTCCCGTTGTACAAGGTTTCTGTATGTTCGGTTTTCACTCATTTTAAGGCCGGTTAAGCTATGCGGGTGGCCCAGTGACAAGGGCTGTCAAAATATAATTACTTCCATAAAAGACAGGTGGGTGACCCTGAAAGATATGGAGGTAATTTATGAAAAGTTTTAAAAAATTAGCACACGCAGTTTGGAATTGCAAATATGTAAATCTCTGTTTAATCAGCACATTAATTTTAATCGTTTGATATATAAATATATATTTGGCCAAAATAACGCAAAACAGCCTTTAAAATGGAATTCACACCAAATTATTTTGGAATAACCAGGGTGCCTTTATGAATCACCCTGGGAAACACTCTGCTTGCTGATATGATCACCGTATCACAGGCATTTTGATGATTTGATTATCTTTTTCTACCGTTGGTTGCATGTATGATACGGATATATGGTAGGGGCCGGCCTCTGTGCCTGCCCGGGTGGTTATGCGTTGGCGTGTGTAAATACGGAATAAATATCGCATCCGGATAACCACCAGGGC
>JAUXDD010000212.1 GCA_030618465.1 Desulfobacteraceae bacterium | reverse complement strand
TTTGTTCAATTTCAAGGAAGGCGAAAATTTTAACCGGAGTAATATATTTAATATTTCGAGGATTAAAATTTGAGCCTGACGCAGAAATTGGACAAAATAGCCATTTCTGGATAGACACTACTTAATACCTGCCTTGTCTTTAAGTGTAGCCGCCATATCTGTCTTTTCCCAGGTAAACTCTGGCTCATCTCTTCCGAAATGACCATAGGCAGACGTTTTCCTATATATGGGGCGTAAAAGATCCAGCTTTTCGATTATCATGGCAGGTCTTAAATCAAAAACCTCTCTGGTGATTTCCGAAATTCTTGAATTCGATATCACCCCTGTACCCATTGTATTGATCAGAACAGAAACCGGCTGGGCAACGCCTATTGCATATGCCACCTGCACTTCACATTTTTTTGCCAGACCTGCGGCTACGATATTTTTAGCAATATATCTTCCCATATAGGATGCACTGCGATCCACCTTGGAAGGATCCTTCCCCGAAAAACAACCGCCCCCATGACTGCCCTGACCCCCGTAAGTATCTACGATTATCTTGCGACCGGTAAGGCCACAGTCGCCCATAGGACCGCCGACCACAAACTTCCCTGTGGGATTGATAAAATACCGCGTATCTCCGTCAGTCATTTCTTTAGGAACAACTTTCTTAATCACCTCTTCTATAACCGCCTCCCTTAAATCCTCGTAGCTGACATCGGGTTTGTGCTGGGTTGAAACAACAACCGTATCAACACGTTTGGGCTGGTCTCCTTCATATTCAATCGTAACCTGGGATTTACCATCGGGTCTCAAAAAATCAAGAGAACCGTTTTTGCGAACCGTAGCAAGGCGTTTTGTTAATTTGTGGGCAAACATTATGGGCATGGGCATGAGTTCAGGCGTCTCATCCGTTGCAAATCCAAACATGAGTCCCTGGTCTCCTGCACCCTGATCCTTATGCAGACCCTCTCCAACGTTAACGCCCTGGGCAATATCCGGGGACTGCCGATCAATGCTGGTTATTACCGAACAGGTCTGCCAGTCAAATCCCATGTGGGAGGAATGATAACCAATATCACGAATTGTTTCCCTGACAATCTCAGGCATATCAACATAACAGTTCGTTGTAATTTCACCGGCAATAAATGCAATACCGGTGGTAACTAATGTTTCGCAGGCAACCCTGCAGCTTTTATCCTGGCCGATTATCGCATCCAGGATGGAATCTGATATTGCATCGGCAACTTTATCCGGATGTCCTTCGGTTACAGATTCAGATGTAAAATGATAATTTTTATTGCTCATAAGTAACTCCTTATAATATATATATATTCTGGCATTTTTATAATCCGTCAAATACCGGCCAAATATCGGCCAGACGACATTTCAGGGTTTAAGAATCATATTGTCTATCAGACGTGTCTTTCCTATCTTAACGGCCAGGGCCATCACCACGGGGCCGTCAATTATATCAACATCATCCAGCGTGTCAGGATCACATATGGTAATATAATCAATTTGTGTTTCCGGGAATGATTGAATTAATTCTGAAGCTGCATCAATAATTGCCGACGATTTTTTTTCTCCTCTTTGAATATGTTCAAATGATTGCAGAAGTGATTTATGAAGAGACAGTCCTGAAGTTCGTTGCTCAGGCGAAAGATTGGTATTTCTTGAACTCATGGCCAGCCCGTCATACTCTCTTACCGTTGGAATCCCAACGATTTCAATATCAAAATCAAGATCCCGGACCATCTGGCGTATGACAGCCAGTTGCTGAAAATCCTTTTCACCGAAAACAGCCACATGTGGTTTAACGATATTAAAAAGCTTGGTAACAACCGTTGCGACCCCCCGGAAGTGAACAGGCCGGGAAATTCCGCAAAGATGGTTCGGGAGATGTTCCAGTTGCACATACGTCTGGAATCTTTCGCCATACAACATCTGTTTATCCGGCGTAAAAACGACATCAACGCCTTCTTTTTCCGCAAGCGCCAGGTCTCTCTCAAGGTTTCGTGGATAGGCATCAAGATCTTCATTGGGTCCGAATTGTGTTGGATTAACAAAAATACTTAATACAAGATCATCCCCACGCTTCCGCCCCTCTTTCAGCAATTTCAAATGGCCTTCATGAAGAAAACCCATTGTAGGGACAAAAGCGACAGTGTTACCCATACGCCTCATCCGATCAGAACGCGCCTTCATATCTTTTACTGTGGCAATAGTTTCTATAACATCACCTCAATAACTCATTGTAAGCTGACAATTAATTTTACCAAATTTAAGCATTTAAGTTGTCTCTGGTTGCTCAGCATAAGATTTTTCTTTTATTATACCTGCCGGGAAATGTCAATTATCAAAAATTAATATGAAATATCTCATTCCCGCTATTTCACATTTGCAAGTAATACAGATCTTATCGGTGCGGGGTATCCCTCAACCGTTTTCCCAGGATCATCAGGATCAAGGAAATCAGCCAGCGATTCGGTTTTAATCCACTCTGTTTTTCGCTGTTCGATGAGTGTGGTCGGGGACGTGTCGATACATCTGATGTTCTCAAATCCTGCACGCTCAAGCCAGAAAGTTAAACAGCGAACAGTGGGGATGAAATATATATTTCTCATTTTGGTATAACGGTCTCTTGGAAAAAGAGCAAGTTCAGATTCCCCTTCTATAACAAGGGTTTCAAGAACCAGCTCACCCCCTTTTCTCATATTGTCATGAATCTGTCGGAGCGTATCAATTGGTGACTTCCTGTGATAGAGAATCCCCATGCAAAAAATGGTATCAAAATATTCTTTCAGCACAGGCATCTCTTCAAGCTTCGCGGGAATACAAAAAATATCATTCAGTTGAATAAAATACTGCAACACCTGGTATTGGAGATAGTACTGCAGACAAGGCTCTATCCCTAAAACCATTTCAGGACTTTGCCCGGCCATTTTAAACATATAATATCCGGAACTGCTGCCAATATCTAAAATACGTCTTCCGGCAAGGGGTTCAATATGATCTTTTACCCGGTTCCATTTGATATATGATGCCCACTCTGCATCTACCTTGATACCGAAAACATCAAAAGGCCCTTTTCGCCAGGGGTGAAGATCTCTGAGTAATTTGTCAAGCTGTTCATACTGAAATTCATTCAGGTCATTCTTCTCTCCAATACGAATCCAGTCTGCATTCAAATTAATTCCAGAAGGCACAATATCACCTGGAAGTTCATGGAATAATTTTCCCGACTTTCCCTTTGTATTGGCATATTCAATAACCTGGTTCTGTTTAGCACCAATTAATTCAGACAATTCAACATAAAATGGATCAAGTTCAAGTTCAGAATATCTTTTTATCAGGTTGTCCATTTCCTTATTATTTCTTACAGATAAATGAAACAAAATTAAACCATTTAAACCATATATCATGATTTTTAAACCCGGCGGATGAAAACCGTTTCAGATGATCTGCGACTGCTTCCGGTATTAATACATTCTCAAGGGCATCCCGTTTTTGACTTATTTCCATATTCGAATATCCTTTTTCTTTTTTAAAACGATGGTAAAACTGCTGCTGCATGTCTGTAAATTCCCTGTTTGGATGGCTAACTTTTTCTGTTACCAGCAAAATACCATCAGGCAATAATGATCCATAAATATGATTGATAAGATTATCCCTGCCCGCAAGAGGGAGAAACTGCAGGGTTAAATTAAGAACAGCAACGGTTGCTTTACATATTTTAACATCCTGAATATTATTGCGTTCAAGCTTTATGTATCCGCCGTTTGGTTCATTCGCCAAACGCTTTTTATAAACATCCAGCATCGGTTTTGAGTTGTCCACAGCTACCATTTCAAAAGGGTCATCCCCCATTTCTTTTATAAAACATATTCCAAAATTTCCGTTGGAACATCCCAGGTCATAAATACGAGTGTCCGCCTGATAATACATGCGACTCAACTGGGCCAGCCTGAAAACAGTTTCCTTATAAAACGGAACAGAACGATGTATCATGTCATCAAAAACATTTACTACAGCGTCATTAAACTCAAAAGGAGGGATCTTTTCCCTTTTTTGGGAGTAAATTGTATCTTTTTTCATTTTCCGCACCCAAATTATTTTTGATTAAACCAGCAAAAAAATAATAACAAGATTAGACAATCAGGGCAATAAAAATGAGTAATATTATCAATGATAGGGGGACTCGGAACCGGCGTTGATTCCAGCTTTATAAAATGGGAAACAGGCCCCTTGGGTTCTGGGGCATTTGACCTTAAAGGAGAAAAAACCAGCAATATTATAAATGGAATTATTGAGCCAGTTGATAAACTCACTCAATAAATTCAATCATAATACCTGATTCCCCAAGTATGCGTTAACAGCAGCAGTGTATGAGGCACATAAACCCGATGGATGGTGTCGTAAAAAGTCTCCATATACTGCGAGACCTTTGAAAAATGCCCCCTTTTGCCCAATTTCTGCGTCAGTCTCAAACATTCACCCCGGGGGCACTTCCTTCGTTCGGGGCGTCTGCGGTTAAAATTTTCGGCTTTCTTGAACCTGGACAAAATTGGACGTTTTCCAAAGGCCTCACTACGTATGGCGTCTGGCCGGATCCTCGACATGCTACCGGTATGCATTCGGACCAGGCCAAACGCCATGCCTTGTATATGAAGTTTTTTACTTGGCCAACGGCTATGCTTTTTACGATTCCATCAAGTTCTGGCATGAGACGACAACGTTCTAGCTGCCTGTTACATATTTAAATGATAGTTTTACCCTTGCCCTGAAGGCTGTTACTTTACCGTCTTCAACTTTCATATCCAGTTTAGATACTTCAGCAACTCTTAAATCCCTTAAACTTTTACCTGCCAATTCTACGGCATTTTTTGCTGCTTCGTCCCATGAAGCACTGCTTGTCCCAACCAGTTCAATAATTTTGTAAACACTGTCACCCATGATATCCTCCCTTGTTTAGTAAGTTATGACCAAACTCCATTAATCAACTAACGTTTATTTCACCAGACCATTTTTTTCGGATTTTTTCATTTCCGAAAAAATCACGTCGAATGAACCCGTAAATACTAAAAAATTAGAAGACATTTTGAACTTTATAACGCTTGGTACTATTGAAATGAAAAGTAAGAATCAAAAATGGTGGAGCTGAAGGGACTTGAACCCTCGGCCTCATGACTGCCAGTCATGCGCTCTCCCAGCTGAGCTACAGCCCCGTTAGATGAAACATTTAACAATTAATTAATTTTTTTGTCAATATTTTTTTGACTATTTTATATAAAGTATAATCGATGGCCAGGTCAAAAACTTCATATACAAGGCATAGCGTTTGGTCAGGTCAGTAGGCATACATGTAGTATATCGAGGATCCGGCCAAAGACTATAACGCAGTATATGGAAACTTTTACGACGCCATCAATTTTCTAATATTTTTAATTACACAATAGATTGGTAAAATGTTGACAAAAATAAAGATAGAAAATAAATATAGGTAGTGTCCATCCAGAAATGAGATAGTTTGTTCAATTTCAAGGAAGGCGAAAATTTTAACCGGAGTAATATATTTAATATTTCGAGGATTAAAATTTGAGCCTGACGCAGAAATTGGAC
>JAUXDD010000079.1 GCA_030618465.1 Desulfobacteraceae bacterium | reverse complement strand
AACAAGGTTGCCCGTGGTTGTCTGATATACAAAGGTTGGAGACCGTAAGCGAGAAAAATAAAATTTCTTGCTATAGGAGAGGTGTTTTTTCTTGACTTACTTTCTTATAGGCAACCTACAAATTTAAACCGTTTAAAAACTAAACAGAATTCCATAAATCTTCATTCTTAAATCTTCAATCCAAACAAAGGAGGCTCTATGAAACGCATACTTATTATTTCTATGATGATTCTTTCCCTGGCATTATCCGGCTGCACAGGCGGCAAAGCCAGGGAACTTTATGAAACAGCCGAACTGGAAGAGTTGCAGAACAGCCATGACCATGCTGCCAGATTATACCAGAAAATTTTAGACAAATACCCGGCCAGCGAATATGCAGTAAAGGCTCGGGAAAGACTTGCGGCAATTAAAAATAGAAAAACTCATTAGTGTCCAATATAATCTGAAAAAATGTTTTTTTGTTGACTAACTATCTGAAATTACATGCCACGCTAAGAAACCTGATAAACAGGTTGGGTAACATAAATCTTCGTGGATTTATTTTTTTAACACCCGCTGCGCTCGAGCACACAGAGAGCACAGAGATTTTAAATTCATTATTTTCCGCTGAGAAGGGCGGAAAACAATAAGAAATCAGCCCATTCGGGCAAACTTGCTTTGCAGATTGTTTTTTTCTGGCCGCGTCGTCTCCAGGCCAGGAAAATATATAACTCCTCCGTGTATTCTCTGTGTCTCTCTGTGGTAGAAATTTTATTCGTTTTGGACAATAGTGAGAAAAACTATCGATTGAATCCCCCCCCCAATCTCCTGTTGCCTTACGCCAATTGATCTGGTATTCACCAGTTCTAAATTAATAAAACTATGTTATGTAAGGAAATTAAATGGGGAAAAAACCGACATCTTCCGGACTATTTACTGAGTTGAGGATTTTTTTTATATCAATAAAGCTTACCGTTTTCATCCTGATCACACTTGCAGCGACCTCAATCATCGGAACGTTAATACCGCAGAACAAGAGTGATGAATCTTATATTCATGAATACGGCAATTTTTTATACCGGATTTTTAAAGCCATCAATATCTTTGACATGTATCATTCATGGTGGTTCCAGTTCCTGATCATACTGCTTGCCGTTAATATCATCGTTTGCTCCATAGACCGCCTGGCAGCAATATGGAAAATTATTTTTATTAAAATCCCTGTATTTAAAATTTCACGGTTCCATAAACTTAAAGATAAAGAGGCGTTCTCTTCAAAAAGGTCACCGGATGCATTAATTGATATTTATGAGAAACTGATTGCAAGACGGTTTGCCTATCACACGGTTGAAAAAACAGATAACGGCTTTTGTATTTTTGCTGAAAAGGGACGCTGGACCCGTCTGGGGGTTTACATTGTCCATAGCAGTATTGTTCTCCTGCTGGCCGGTAGTCTGATTGGATCATTCCTCGGGTTTGAAGGGTATGTGAATATTCCCGAGGGCAGTGCAAAAAATGTCATCTTTCTCAGGAATACAATGGTACCCCATGAACTTGATTTTTCCATTCAATGTGATGATTTTAATGTCAGCTTCTATGAAACCGGCGCCCCGAAAGAATTTCGCTCCAGCCTGACCATCATTGAAAACGGCACACCGGTTCGAAAAAAAGATATTATAGTAAATGATCCGCTCCGGTATAATGGGGTCAATATTTTCCAGTCAAACTACGGAGCAGATACCCCCAAAGAAATCGTACTGGCTATTTTCAGTAACAGCTCCAGTATGGAGTATAAAAAAACGGTAAGGATCGGTGAAAAAATTGATCTCCCCGAAGGCATGGGAGAGCTTGTGATTAATAATTTTATGAATAACTATAAATTTAAAGGGCATGCCATAGGCCAGTCTTTTTTCGGATCGATTACGTCCGATAAAGGTGAAACGCAAAATATTGTACTCCCGGTTCAATACCCGCAATTTGATAAAATGAGGCGCGGCAATGCGTATATATCTGTCGCGGATTTTAAACACAGCTATTACACCGGTCTCCAGGTAACAAAAGATCCGGGGGTGCCGGTGGTTTATACCGGTTTTATCCTTATGATCCTGGGATGTTTTGTCACATTTTTCATGTCCCATCAGTCAATCTGTGTCGAGGTAATGAAAAAAGGAAAAACATCTTCCGTTATTGTTTCCGGAATTGCAAACAAGAACAAACCGGGTATGCGTATCAAAGTAAAAAAGATTTTACAACAATTGGAAAAAACAGGATAAAATATGGATAGTTCAAGTTTATTATCGATAGTAACGTTTGTATACGGATTTGCGGCACTTCTTTATATCATCTCGTGGATTTTCAACAAAGAGCTCCCGGGCAAAACAGCGACCTGGGTAACCATAGCAGGCGTTGCGGGCAATACAGCCGGGATTATCATGCGCTGGTTTGAATCCTATCAAGTGGGATACGGCCATGCACCATTTTCAAACATGTATGAATCCCTGATCTTCTTTGCATGGACCATTGCCGTTGTTTACCTTGTGCTTGAATTCCAGTATAAAAACCGTGTGCTCGGGGCATTTGTAGTTACACTTGTATTTTTCACAATAGCGTATGCATCCCTGTCTCCAAATATCAGTTCACGTATCCAGCCGCTTATCCCTGCGCTGAAAAGCAACTGGCTCATTGCCCATGTAATCACATGCTTTTTAGGTTATGCGGGTTTTGCCATCGCATTTGGAATGAGCATCCTTTACCTTATTAAGAAAGATGGAGGTCCCGGTGAAAGTCGGATGCTCTCACTGGTTCCCGAACAGGAAGCCTTGGATGAAATGATTCACCAGATGGTCATGTTCGGTTTTTTCTTTTTATCCATAGGCATCATCACCGGTGCCGTATGGGCAAACTCCGCATGGGGACGTTACTGGGGCTGGGACCCGAAGGAGACCTGGTCACTGGTCACCTGGTTTATTTATGCCATGCTACTGCATGCCCGCCTGGTGAGGGGCTGGCACGGCAAACGCATTGCCATAATTTCTATTATCGGATTTATGGCGGTTATTTTTACATATTTCGGTGTTAATTATCTGCCGGGACTTCATAGTTACGGATAATTTTTCTTGACAATAAACCGTATCATATATAAGAAACTTTTTTCGATCCACTGGATAATCGTATTACCCTTTTTTATAAATTTGGTGCATAAACGACATATGTTCGTCTGAATATAATATAATCATCAACTACAATTGTCATGGAGTACACACATGAGTGAAACAGATGATAAGGTAATAGAAGAAGGATCAGAAGAGACACGTGAGCAGGCTGATTCCGGTAATGCCGGAGATGAAGAACAATCCAAAGGGTTGCCCACACTTTTCTTTTTCATCGGATTTATTATCAGTCTTGTTGTTGGATGGGTTGTCTTTCCGGCAATCCTGTATTCAAGCAAAAAGCAGCCGGTGGATTTTAACCATGTCATACACATGGAACTGGTGGATAACGGGTGTGAAAGTTGCCATTTTTTCCGTGAAGACGGTACCTTTTCCGGTGCGCCCAGGCTTGCCCAGTGCGTGGACTGCCATGAAGATATTCAGACAGAGTCTGAAAATGAAAAAGTATTTGTGGAAACATATGTATCAAATGGAATTGAAGTGCCTTGGTACATTTACGCAAAACAGCCGGATTGCGTATTCTTTTCTCATGCCGCCCATGTGAAGCTGGCAAATATGGATTGTGTGACATGCCATGGTCATATCGGCGAATCAACCAGCCTCAGAGAATATGAAGAAAACGTGCTTACCGGATACAGTCGTGATATCTGGGGCGCAAAACTCTGGAATATGCTGACCCTGAAGAAAGAACCGTGGGAACGCATGAAGATGGATGACTGTGCAGAATGTCATCTCGAAAAAACAGGCAGAAAAACAAGCATTCAGACACAAAAAGACGGATGCTTAGTTTGTCACAAATAAAAGTCAGGGAAGAATAGAAACAACCCATAACCCTTGACACTGAAATTGGGGAAAAACCTATGAAATTAGACAGAAGAAGTTTTTTGTCACTCGGCGTTGGAGCCTCCGCAGGCATTACACTTTCACCAATTCCGTGGAAACTGATGGATGATCTTTCAATCTGGTCACAGAATTGGCCATGGACACCTGTTCCGCCGGATGGCAAAGCCACTTATGAAAATTCTGCATGTACACTGTGCCCGGGTGGTTGCGGTATAACCGTCCGAAAAATCGACGACAGAATTGTCAAGATTGAGGGGATGACCGGCCATCCTGTAAACAACGGGAGGATCTGTATGCTGGGTCTTTCTGGTCCTCAGCTTCTTTACGGTCCTACCCGGGTAAAATCACCCATGAAAAAAGTCGGTGAAAAATTCAAGAAAATTTCCTGGGAAGAAGCCATTTCCGAGATTGTATCAAAACTGGATAAACTCAGATCAGGCGGTAAGCCTGAAGCGCTTGCCTGTATTACCGGCACGGATAAGGGGACGGTTCCCGAATTGTTAAAACGCTTTTTAACAGCTTTTGGTTCACCTAATTATCTGCGCACAGCATCGGTTAACGATTCTTACGAAATTATCATGGAGCAAATGCAGGGTGTTCGGACAATACCCGGATTTGATTTTGAAAATGCCGATTTCATATTGAGTTTTGGCAGTGGAATTATTGACGGGTGGGGATCGCCTGTCCGTATGCTCACAGTAAACAGTTTATGGAAAGAAAAAGGGGTGAAAGTGGTTCAGATTGAACCTCGCCTTTCCAATTCTGCAGCTAAAGCAGACAAATGGATTCCCATCGTTCCCGGAACCGAAGCTGACCTTGCACTGGGTCTGGCCTGTGTTATTATAAAAAAATCACTTTATGACAAAGACTTTGTGAATAGAAATGCCGTTGGATTTGAAAATCTGAAACGATTTGTCATGAATAAATACACTTCGGATCAGGTTGAAAAAATAACCGGAATCGACAAATCTGTCATTGAAAAAATGGCCGTCAGTTTTGCAAAAGCATCAAGCCCCATTGCCATATGCGGTAAAGGTCAGGGGCGAACTCCCGGAAGTATTAATGAATTTGCTGCTGTGCATGCATTAAATGCCCTGGTTGGGAATATTGATAAAAAAGGCGGTGTTTTTGCCACACTTCCGCCTGATTATATTCGCTGGCCCGAAGTAATAATGGACGGGGTTGCACAAAAAGGGTTAAATACAAATCGCATCGACGGGGTCGGCAGTAAAAATAATCCAGCCGGATATCTGCTAAACAGGCTGCCGAAAAAAATTAATTCTTCCGGTAAATCGCCGGTGGAAGTACTTTTTGTTTCAGGCGCCAATCCCTGTTATTCCATGGCAGACACACATGCGGTGAATGAAGCATTTGATAAAATTCCATTTATCGTCAGCTTTTCATCGTATATGGATGAAACAGCAAAAAAGGCCCATCTCATTTTACCCAATCATACGTATCTTGAACGGTATGAAGATGTGCCGGTTTCCGCCAATATCCCCGAACAGATTGTGGGTCTCACCCGACCTGTTGTAAAACCGCAGTATGATACAATGAATACCGGAGATGTGATCATCAGGATAGCCAAATCCATGGGAGACAGCGTTAAGGATTCATTTCCGTGGTCCGGTTATGAAAGCTGCCTCAAACAAACCCTTGGCGGCAGCCTGAACAAACTCGCACGAAAAGGTTTTCTGATTGCAGGCAACCCGAGATCTGCTTCAGGAAAATTCAGGTTCACACCGGCTGTTATAAACAGTGACGCAAGGATTGAACCTGAAGGCGACGCCAACGCTTTCCCGCTGATACTTATTCCAAAAGATTCCATGAGATTGACAAGTGGTTTTATTGGCTCACCGCCTTTTCTTGTTAAAACTGTTTCAGATACAGTGCTTAAAGGCAATGACGTCTGCATTGAGATTAATCCTGAAACAGCGAAAAAAAATAACCTGTCTGACGGCGATTATACGGTTCTCAGTACGCCAAAAGGCAGCGCCAGGGTAAAGGTGAATATTTTTGACGGAATTATGCCCGGTATTATAGCAATACCCAGAGGTCTTGGTCATACAGCTTACGATGATTATCTTGCCGGCAAAGGTATCAATTATAACTCACTTGTTGGCCCGGTTGAAGATCCTGTAACCGGTCTTGATGTTGCGTGGGGAATCAGGGCAAAGCTAAGCTGACCCGGTCTTAATTTATAATATGAGGTTCTAATGAAGAAAGAACGCATAGACAAAAAGTTCGGAATGGTCATTGATCTTGACGCATGTACAGGTTGCGGCTCATGCATGGTAGCCTGCATGGCTGAAAACAATGTCCCGTTCAAAAAAGACGAAACCAACAAATTAGACAGTATCACCTGGATGCGTGTCTACAAACTGACAAATAAGAAGCCGTTTCCTGAAACGGAAATCTGCTATCTGCCACGGCCGTGCATGCACTGTGAGGGCCAGCATTCCGGTCATTCTCCGTGTGTGTCTGTCTGTCCGGCAACCGCTACCGACTATGATATGGATACCGGGATTGTCAGCCAGATTTATACCCGGTGTTTTGGATGCAGATAC
The DNA here is from genome assembly GCA_030618465.1 of Desulfobacteraceae bacterium. Lineage (GTDB taxonomy): Bacteria > Desulfobacterota > Desulfobacteria > Desulfobacterales > SURF-7 > JAUXDD01. The sequence goes on along the minus strand of JAUXDD010000079.1, from coordinate 6,264 downwards.
TGCATGGCAGCCTGTCCGTATCATGCTCGATATTTTAACTGGTGGGACCCGGTATGGCCGGATGGCATGGAAAAATCCCTGAGCCCCAATGTTTCACCGCGCATGAGGGGAATTGTTGAAAAATGCAGCTTCTGTTTCCACAGATACCAACTGGCGCTAGATAAAGCTTATGTAAAAGGACGACGTGAATTAAAGGAGCATGAATATCAAACTTCCTGTACACAGGCATGCCCGTCCGGTGCAATTACATTCGGTGACCTGAATAATCCGGACCACCAGGTTCACAGGCTGGTAAAGCCGGATAATCGCCACCACGGCAGACCCACAGCCAAAAATGCATTCCGGTTGCTTGAGAGACTGGGTACCAACCCCAAGGTATATTACCTGTCTTCAAAGGAATGGGTAAGACGTGCCGGGGATAATTACCTGGACAACGAAGAAACAGGGAAGCCCCTGAATTTAATGAAAGAGCTTCAGCCTGAACCCCATTAATACATGGTGATGGCCTGGTTGCAATAAATTTATAACAGAAATATCAAGGAGTTATTAACTTATGGATTCTGCTTTAATACCCAAAGGAGTCAAGCGCTGTTCGTTACCGGTTTTTATAGCGGGACTAACACCGGTAGTTTTAGTTCTACTTTGGGGAGTTTATGCCATGCTGCTTTGCTGGCTAAAGGGCCTGAATCAGACAAACATGAATGATTCCTATGGTTTTGCCTTATGGATCTGGGCAGACCTTGCTGTTATTGCCATTGGCGGCGGAGCCTTTTTTTCCGGTTTGCTGAAATACATATTTGGAAAAGATGAATTGAAGAACATTATTAATTATGCCGTCCTGATCGGCTTTATCTGTTACAGTTCCGCCCTGCTTATCCTGGCAATTGACGTTGGCCAGCCCTTAAGAAGCTGGTTTATTTTCTGGCACGCCAATGTTCATTCAATGCTGACCGAAGTAGCATTCTGCCTTTCCTGCTATTTTGCGGTTCTGACTATTGAATATATTCCCCTTATTCTTGAAAACCGGAAACTGGATGAAATCCCCCTGATCCACAATATCAGCCACAACATGCACGGCATCATGGCGGTGTTTGCCGCAACCGGCGCATTCCTGTCCTGCTTCCACCAGGGATCTCTTGGTGGTGTTGCCGGAGTTCTTTATGGCCGCCCCTATGTATTCAGAGAACATATTCTTGTATGGCCGTGGACATTTTTCCTGTTTACCTGGTCGGCAGCAGCATTCGGCCCCTGCTTTACCATCTTAATTACAAAAATAACTGAAGGTATTACCGGTAAAAAACTGGTTAAAGATAATGTGATCAGCCTGCTGGCAAAAATATCAGGATGGATGATCTTTACCTACATTATTGCCAAGATTATCGACACCTTTTATTGGGCAACGGTTACGGCGCCGGAATTGGGATTTGTATGGTCAGATTTTTTCACCGGCGACAGATCCAGTGTTCTGTTTCACGGTTACTGGCTCCTTTTTGCAGAGATTGTTCTGTGTGGCATCATACCGGGGTTAATTCTTATTTCAAAAAAACACCGGGAAAATAAAACCCTGCTCCTGACAGCCGTTACACTGGGGACTATTGGAGTCTGCCTGAACCGATGGACAATGGTCATGCAGCCCATGGCAATGCCGGTGATGACCTTTGACAGCTGGAATCTGTACATTCCAAGCTGGCAGGAAGTTGCCACAACCATTTTACCAGTTGCGTATGGGATTATTCTGATTGCAATTTCATTCAGATATTTACCGATATTTCCGCAGGAAGTGGAATTGAATCCAATAAAGGAATAAGGCAAATATTTATTATTGAGCAAAGCGACGCCATAAATTTTTAGTAGTTCTTCAATTATACGGGGGTATGCATATGTTTTGGTTTTCATTTGAATGGGTCTGGGATATGGGCCACATCGTTTTTATGGGAGGGCTGTGGTATGCCCTGGGCATACTGGGAATCGGCATGTCCTATGTTATTATTAAATCTGTGAAAGAAACATTTTATGAGGACTCAACTGGACATGGCGACAATCATTAAATGCGCCACTTAAACAAGCCCTCACCTCATGAAAAGTACAGTTTGAAATTTGGAATGAACTTTGGGGTGAACAACCGTTTACAACTTCAAATAATCGTTTTCAATTTTACTCCAACCCCCCTATTCTATAAATAATCCGGTCTATAAATAATCCGGTCTATAAGTGATCTGAATCCATCGTTTTTTCACGTATATAATGACTATGTTGAATATCTTAAAAGACACGGCAAAGTTTAAAAGCCACATATCAAAAGTACTCGATGATACAACATTGCAGAATGACTTTTTCACTAAGCCCCGGTCGGATATGGAAAGATCATCTGCGGTACTTTTTCTCCTTGGCAACCAGCGTTGTGAAAAAGGCCTTCCATCAGAACCCTGCCTTATATTGAACAAACGTTCCATACATGTAAGACAGGCGGGTGATCTCTGCTGCCCCGGCGGTGGTATTAAGCCCCGTCTGGATACTTTTATTTCAAAGATTTTAAGACTGCCATTGTCTCCCCTGGTGCGCTGGAGGTACTGGCGGTCCTGGAGTAAATCACGTCCGGAAGAAGCGCGACAGATTGCCCTTCTTTTTGCCACAAGCCTTCGGGAAAGCGTTGAAGAAATGCGCTTAAATCCCATGGGTGTTGAACTTCTTGGTACACTTCCGCCTTTGGACCTTCCGCTTTCCAGCAGTTATTTATATCCGGTTGTAAGCTGGATTCACAGGCAGATATATTTTTTCCCAAACCAGGAGGTTGAAAAAATTATTCGAATCCCCTTACAAAATCTTTTAGATTCATCCTTCTATGCACGGTATAAACTGGAATTCGCCCCGAAACTTGAAAAAAGGCTCAGCCGAATGCCGGAAGTTCTCAGTAAAATGAAAGAGGATTATCCCTGTTTTATCCTTCAGAATCAAAGTGAAAAGGAAGTTCTCTGGGGGGCCACCTATCGCATTGTCATCTCATTTCTGGAACTGGTTTTTGAATTCAAACCTCCGGAGAAGGAAACCCTGCCTGTTGTTTCAGGTACTCTGGATGAGAATTATTATACTGGGACAAAGCGTTGATCAATTCTTATTAGAAAAATATTTTACCCAGGCGAAATATACGAGCCATCCGGAAAAATCAACGATATTCATCATCTATCTTCCCCTTCCTCTCAAACTTAGTATTTATCCCCCTGACAAATCCACGAAGCTCTGTAATGTCCCGTTCCGTGATAAACTCAATTGGTTTATAGAATTAAATACATCTAAAGAATATATAAAAAAAACAAGTGGAATAAAGAATTCTTTATATTCTGTAACTTCCCAAAGACGAGAAAATTTCACACCATTACTTAAAAATAACACCTGTGTGGAAACAACAATAAAAATTGTTAATAGAATAAGATATCTTTCATGCCAGTCGCCACTAAATATAGCAAAGGCGAATAGAATCACTACACTGCTAAAAAATGATATTTGCGTAAAAATAATATTCCACATATCAAAATTATAGGCACAAGCCACCGTTCCGATAATACCAATAAAAGGGCGAGCTACGAATAGTCTCAGATAGTTATTATCAGACAGGTGAGGAAATATTAATCGCATAAATGGCAATATCACCAGGAATAAAAACGCACCGAAATAGTATATATTTTCAATATAGTTCGTGGCAAGATTGTGTAAGTTCATTTCATCCTGGTGATGGCCTTTCAATATTTTTGGTGTTTCGATTTCTATCACTCTCTGAAACCATGAAATTTCTTCCATTGCTATTATAAAAAAGACTAAAGCCAAAAAGGCTAATGTAAATTTAGTAACTTTTGGAATGTTTGCATTGTGGCGACACATTGAGACAGAAACGACAAATATAATACAACTGCTGAAAAGTAATAAGGCAGAGCCCCATTCTATTAGTCCATCTTCTAAAGACAAGGTATTAAAAAACCATGGCTTGAATATAAACAGCAGTAAAAATATAACTGATGTGGATAGAGTTCCCAATATGCTTGATCGCTCAATAGGTATTCCGTAATTTTCAACCAATATTAACTTTGGTCTATTTCTATCAATCAAACCCCAAAATAAAGCAAAAACAGAAATAAAAATTACAGTACTGCGAATTAAATATACAGGAGAATGCTCAGGCCACCCCTCCGCTAAAATACCTCTATTAAAATATAGTTTATCTAAAGCTATTACTGTGACAAGCCCTGAACAACCGAGTAAAAAAATAACAATTGCGGTAGTATCGTACCTTCTTGTATTTTTGTCTTGCATTGTGTGATTCCTTAAAAACTAACGTCCACCATCATAAGGTAGTAGGGCATCGCAGATAGTAGCTATATATAAACCCCCGCCTCTGGCGGTGGACCCGGACAGGTTCTACCGATTCGACGAAAAATGTAACAGGCTTTTCCTCCTGAAAAGCTCCGAATGGGAAAGGAGGAAAAAGCAATATGCATAACTGGGAAAGCTTAGCTCATGTGAGGTAGGATTGCAAATATCATAAATTCACCGGCGTCTGATCTGTTTTAATTTATCCTTTAATGGAAAACGGGCACAAGCAAAATATATATGTAATAACAAAGTTTGTAACTTCGTAGTACACCATATCTTGAAACCTTTTAATACAAGGTGCCTCTGTCCGGACGGATCGTGACTGGATAGAATTCTATCATTATTGTTGATGTTTTTTAAGGATTTTAACAGGACAGGGTGAAACTCAGACTTATATTTTTCTTTAAACCACTTGCCGTAAAAATTTGCTTTCATCCGGACAAAGTGGTTTTTTGGAAAACTTTTTACCTTCAAACATGCTCTGCACAGCTCATTTGGATATCTGTTTTTAAGCATATTTTCACGAACCATAGTGTATGGCAGAGCATTCCATGCGGTGAGATTTTCCTGTTTTGAAATGTTTCCGAATGGCAGGCAACTTGTATTCCCAAAACAACACGGATAAATATTGCCCTCAACAGAAACAAAAAGTGTCTTAAATGGTTCCATACAATAATTGTCATCATCGCTGTTCCGTTGAACAAAATTGTAATGTTCAGCCATCTTGATTTTATCCGTTATACTACCTGCGCAAACGCGCCGAAAGTTATGTCGTTTAATTTCCAGTTTTGACGGTTTATTTTTTTTTACAGTTTTGGAAAAATTTTTTATTTCAGAAACTGGTACAAAATATTTTTCATCATATGTAACTGTTTGATCTTTTCCCCATTTTTTTATTCGATTTTTTCGAATATTCCCAGCATTCGCTTCATCCGGAATTCCGCATGCTTCCTCGTAAATTCCTGTTGAAAGCGTGATCCCTTTTTCCGCAGCCTTTTTCTTTGCTAAATTTATAATTTCCCCTTCCACGGATTCACGGTACACGGCAATATGATTATGCATTTCCGGAATTTCAAAAAAACCGGTTAAGGGTTTTACCTGGATGACTTCAATTCCCGAGTCTGCCATGAGTTCCACGAATTCCGGCAATGAGTTAATATGATCCACAAATGCCAGGGAATTCACCTCCATTAGCGGCAGTCGGCTGTCATATTTATTTTTATAATATTTAATTCGATTCAAATTGTTGATCAACGTGTCAAATTTGGCACCGATATAAATATTCTCATAATTTTCCCTGTCAGCAAAAGATGCACTTACTGTAATCTTCCCAACTTTTCCCCTGACGATAAACTCACACAGCTCATCATCGAGTTTCATTCCATTGGTAAAAAAATCGATGAATAAGTCATATTCAAACAGAAAACGTAAGATTTCCTTGAAATCAGGATGGATGGTGGGTTCTCCATAACCAAATATGTGAACGATTAAAGCATGTTTTAAAAATTCATGCATCTTTTTAAGATGATCGAGAGAAATAAATCCCCTTTGTGTTTTCATAATGTTTTTCGTCTGTTTGGGATTTATAGCGGAAAAGGCACTACACATGGCACATTGAATGTTGCACACGTTGCTGGTTTCAATAAAAATCTCCAGCGGATATTTAGGATAAGGTATGAGGCCATTTGAAAAGTCTACAAATGATTTTAATGCCAACTTTTTATTATCTATCATCAATCTCTCCTGTTTACATCAGTTAAGAGAAAGAGCATATAAAAAATAAAATAATATTGCAAAAAAAATAATTGAATCGCCTGACATGGTATTATTATAATATTGACACACAATCGCACTTTGTTTATAAACCCCCTATTAAAAATCGTATTTTATTCCTTTTTT